>NZ_JBIAPT010000007.1:330280-333654 GCF_042888425.1 Streptomyces sp. NPDC002889 | reverse complement strand
GAGAAGCAACTGCCCGGCCACCGGGTGCAGATCGACGTGAAGTTCATCGAGCCGCTCGCCTCGATGCCGCAAGGGCGCCGCGGCGGGCGCAACAAATACTTCCAGTTCACCGCGATCGACGACTGCACCCGGTTGCGCGTGCTGCGGATCTATCCGACGTTGAACCAGGCCACCGCGATCCAGTTTCTCGACTACGTCATCCAACGCCTGCCGTTCCAGGTCGAGGTCATCCAGACCGACAACGGCGCCGAGTTCCAGTCCGCCTTCCACTGGCACGTGCTCGACAGAGGCATCGCCCACACCTACATCAAGCCGCGAACACCGCGGCTGAACGGCAAGGTCGAACGTTCCCACCGCATCGACGCCGAGGAGTTCTACCGGCTCCTCGACGGCGTCATCATCGACGACGCCGAGGTCTTCAACGACAAGCTGCGCGAGTGGGAGGACTACTACAACTACCATCGCCCCCACGGCGGCCTCGGCGGCCAGACGCCCTACGAAAGCCTCAAGCAGAAGACCACGACCCAGGCGTAATCGGTGATCGTCAGTTGCACAGCAGCTGACAACCTCGGATCGGTCCAAACCTTCTTCACTTACTCAAGGCACCCGGCTGCGCTCCGCTCCGCCGGGCGGGCTTCCCGGCTCCGCTCGGGGCGCCGCTCCTGCCTTCGGCCCGCTCCGCCCCCGCTGCGCCGACGCCCGCCCCTGCAAGACGGGATAGGCCCAAGGGCATGAGTCGAGCCCCAACAGCGACCGATGCCCAAGGTCACCGACATGCCTCCGGCGGGGGCCTCAGGCTCCGGGATGGCGGGGGCACCGTACGCGGGTGCCGGCCGTGGGGTGTGGCGGTGGGGAACTCCCATCCCGTCTGCCGTCGACCCAGGGCAAGCCGAGCAGACACGGCACCGGGCGTCCAGGTCGTTCGTACAGTGGCGCGCTCCACCTGGACGCCCGGCACCGCGCCCGCTCCACAAACGTGTGGGTCGACGGCAGACGGGATGGGAGTCGGGGTGAGTGGTGAGCGGGCGCCCGAAGCCGTTTCAGCCCCGGGCCTGTCCATCGACCTCGGTGCCCGTCTACATCCCGTGCTCGTTCACGTCGTGGCGAGATTCATTCAGATCATCCGTAAAACCAGGGCAAGATGCTGGCGTTGGCGAGGGCTCGCACATCAAGGGGGAACCATGGAGTTGGCAAGCCTGATCGTGGCAGTGGTCGCGGCCCTTCTATCAGTAGGGGCTACCACCGCAGCTTGGCGCGCCGTTCGCCCTCGGCCCGTGCTCGCTGGCCGGATTGTAGGAGCCTGGCAAGGACCGGCAAACGAAGTCAAGTTCACGCTTGTAGGCGTGCATGTCCTACTCACCAACCGGTCAACTCACCCGGTCTACCCCGTCGGCGCTGCACTGGAGGTGAAGATCGCTGATGAGTGGTACTGGGCCGGGCGACTGGCGCGCTATCAGGTGGACGAATTGGCTGAAATTACCATCACTGATGGAAATAGCGGCAAGTGGGCGTTCAGGGTGTCCCCAGAGCACGTGACAGCCCTACTGGAAAGTAGGGTTGAACACGGGGCACCGCTTGCGGGACTCCTCGTGTTCCATCTGAACAACCGAAGCATCCCGATGATAGAGGCGGGCGGTAGTGCGTCAATTGATGAATACAGGCTCGTAATTACTGACGTCTTCGGGAAAAAGCATTCAATCGAGGCTGATCGTGCTGAAACGGAGACCTTCTCAAGCGGCGACGTCTCCTTGGTCGAGATGTTGCACGAGACGGGTGTTCCCTCGCGCCGCGTGGAGGCCGGCACTGACAACGGCCCCGCCCCTGATTAGCAGCGGTGAGTGTCTAACTGCGTGACAACGCACCCGATCAACGGCGGACGAGCGCCAACGTCTGCGGACCATCAGCGCAGGTGAGAGACGCACCGGCCCAAGGCAGAGCTCCCGCCCGGTTGCTTCGGGACGAAGAGGTCGCTGTCCCCGGGTGCCGGTCCGACGTGGCCGTGCATCCTGGCGGGATGACGGAGGCCCGAGAGCAGTACGTGAGTGGCAGTCAGCTCCCTGGGCCGTCTCTGAGCCGTCCGAGGCCGCTCAATGGGGGCCAACGATGACCAATGACGGCCAGCCAGAAGCCTTCGGCTAGCGCTCGGACTAGCGAAAACGCAGTTCGTCAAGATTCCTGGCAAGACCCAGGGCAAGAAGGCAGGCCTCGCCAACGTTCCAGTGCGTAATTAAAGCTCGTCCGTGGATAGCCGTTGCGGGACTCGGCGGCATGGGGCAGGGCTGCCGAGGCGACAGGCAGGATGAGCGTCTATCCGCGTGTACTTGAGCGTGAGCAATGCGGCTGCCATGAGGGGCAGGACAGCGAGAGCAGCCGCGGTGAAGAGATTAGGATCGCAGAGTTACCCATTCACCGTCGACGACTTGCCACGCAAAATCCCCTAACTCTTGCCAAGCCGGACTACAACGGGACTGTCAAGTTTCGGAATAGCAAGTCGATATCCTTCTCCCCACCCCATAATCCCCGACTGGTAAGATCCTGCTCGGCCAGCAAGAGCCACCTTCACACTTCGCGGGCCGGTTGTCACGGGAATCCAGGTATCACTTTCGGCGCCCGTCACATTAACATCGAGGCCGAATATGCAATCCTTCTGGCCAGCAAGGAAGTAGAGATCGAATGTCTTGGTGTCTCCTGGCTTGTCAAAGACTACGGATGTTCCCTTAAAGAAGGGGTGCCCTAGATTCCACTCATTCCCGCCAGGCAGCCAGCCATCGTCAGTTTTCTCTCCAGAGAAACCCGCTAATAACTCTCGCGCAGGAAGCCCTTGCTCTGCGAGATTGAATACGATTTCCGGCCTTTTATCCATCTCCCCTGGAGCCGCTTGACTATGTCGCGGCAAGACAAGGGTGCCACGGGTGGCGCTGTTGAGACAGTTAAGCCCGGACACTCGCATGCCTTGAACAGTCACACCACGATGCAGGGCGCGTATCGTTATCCGTTTGTGCGTCCACTCGACTTCCCTTGCGTCATTTTCCAGCAGCCAGTTACTCCACCCCTCATCCGGCCCCGATTCTTCCGGCATATTTCGAAGGCTAGCGATAGGAACCTTCAGAGCATGGAATCCCGATCCCCCACCTGAGCCGATGGTAAAGCTGACGGGCGGCCCAGATGCTGCAGCAGCTTCCTCTTCTTCCTTCTCTCGCTCTCTTGTGGCAGATTCGTCATCGGCGGAACCAGACTTCATGGCAGCCGCTGTCGCAAATCCAGCTATAATCACCGTCACAATTGCCAGAGTCGTAGTGATCAGGAAGTCTGGCTTCTTGTACCAAGGCTTTTCCTGCCCAGCTTGAGGTGCCGGGCTAGGCGGCGGAGTCTGG
>NZ_JBIAPT010000007.1:128467-330183 GCF_042888425.1 Streptomyces sp. NPDC002889 | reverse complement strand
TGGCCCCCGCCCGACGGAGACGGCTGACCCGGCGGAGTCTGGCCCCCGCCCGACGGAGACGGCTGACCCGGCGGAGTCTGGCCCCCGCCCGACGGAGACGGCTGACCCGGCGGAGTCTGGCCCCCGCCCGACGGAGTCTGCGGAGACGGAGTAGCCACGCTATTCCTCCGAGTGATGAGTAAGACTGATGATAGTTGTACCACCCGTCAACTCGCCTTCTCAGCTGGATCGTTGAGACGATCGATTCTGGACCTGAGTGCTGCACGGATTGACAACTTGAGCCCGCTTTTGTGCGGCCGATGCGGCAGACCAATGACCGTGATTCCTGGTGACTCCTGCCAAAGAACGGATTCGGCTGGCAAATTGCGGGTTGGTGGAAAATGCTCCTGCAGAGAACCGGCAGCCTGGAAAATCGCTGGTGAACAACTGCGCTGGCTGCAGCCTTGCCCTCCTCGCGCCAGACCAGTCGATCACACTGGCACGCCGGTCCGTCTGCGACCGTGCCCGATCGCAGTCACGGTCAATGAGGGGTCTCCCGGAGCCGCTTAGGTCGGCGCCCCAGTTTGTCTCCCCAGGTCAGAGGTGATCTTGTGATCACCGAGCTCGGTGTTCCCAAGTCAGGTCTTGGCGATCAGTACGGCCGTGGGATCTCGTGAGCCTCCAGAGCAGCGGCGTATCGCGCCAGGAGCTCATCGAGGTCGGCGAGCAGAAGGCCGACGGCTTCCCGGGCGCCGGCGATGTCGCCTTGGTCGCAGGCTTCCACCAGTTCAGCAACTTCGCTGCGGAGGATGGAGAGGGAGTCGCCCTGGATCAGAACACCAGGGAACCGGCGGGGTGAAAGACGCATCACGGCCTTGTTCCCGCCGTCCGTCAACAGCTCAGCTTCGACACGTTCCATGCGGCCATCCAACTGACATCGCCAGTGGACATCAACGGCTGTGGATGCGGGCAGCGTTGGGCGAACGCCAGCAGCGCGCAAGCACGCCGACAGAGGCCCTACGCCGACCATCCGATCGAACTCCTAAAGCGGCGGCTTCCTGGCAACCAGTGGCAGTGGCCAGCTAGCGCAGGCCACGAGTGCGCTGCCGTCCTCGGTAAGGAAGAGCAGGGTGAACCGTGTCCGATTGCCAGGATCGATCAGCGCTGTGCGCACAGGTCGGTCATATTCGCGGATGAGCTGCACTGCTCGCTCCAGGCCAAGAGGTTCGAGTCCGCGCATCCGCATGCGCTGAAGTCGGCGACTGAAGACTCCGGCATGCGCACCAGTGGGTTGTACCCGCTCCTCCACCGAGTAGGGGGCGCCGCTGCGGAGGGCGGCCAGAGCTATCAGGGACGCCTCGTCATCACCGATCAACAGCGATTCCAGCACATGCCGTTCCATGGTCACCCCGTTTGGATCGTGCGGTACAGCAGCCAGGTACCGCAACCCTAGTAACCGCCCCCGCACGGTAGCGTCCCTCCGGGCCCGCCCAGCGGCCGGTATGACCCCCGCTGACCGATCCCGCTAGAGCTACGGATCAGAAGGTGTCCGTGCCCGATGCGTGCCCGACAGGTCGGTAAGCCACGGTCAACAGCGGGTGCCAGGGAGAGCCCAAGGCTTCACCCTGGCACCCGTTGCCGCTGGTCAGGTCACCAACTACGCCCAGAAGCACGGTGATTCCCAAGCTCAGGTCTCAACGCCGCTTCCATCGACGCTCAGGTCTTTCCTCATGCCAGCCCGAAGCGCAGCCAGAGCCTCGTCGTACCGACGGCGCTCCTCTAGGTATCGCTGTTCAGTGACCAGAATGCCGTCCATCACGCGGTCACGGAGATCGCGCAGGCGACGAAAGGCGTTCTCTGAAGCTTCAACCACACGGGCCGGCGCAATGATGGTCATCTGGTACCGCAACCCGATGCATGGTCCGAACGCCTCACGAGCCGTTCTGCGACGCGCCGCGAGATCCATTTCTGGGTCCCGTGCCACGTTCCCACATGCGTGCCGCGCCTCCGAGAGACACGCTAGGTAGTCGCCATACAGGGATCGACGTATCTGTACTTCCCGGTCCGAGCGCTCCCGCTGCCAGCGGCGACGGTCAAGGAGCACCGCGGAGCCCGTCGCGATCATCGCTCCAACTACGGTACTAGCAAGGGCAATCCACTCCATGGCTCGACCGTAGCCACCGCCTTCGGATCAGCCCACCCAGCGGAGCGCCGTCTCAGTTTCCGTCTCATTCATCGCCGTACGGAGCCGTCCAGGGCGGTACAACGGGGTGGCGCATCTTCCGCGCGGACCCGGCATGTACGCAGTTGAAGCCGCTGAACGATCCCCAGCGACCCGCCAACAGACTTGGAAAGAATGCGCCCCGAGCAACCGGCTTGACCCGGCGTGCTCCGGTTCGTGCAGCAGTGCGCCTTCCGCCCACGGCTTACACCCGGCGACCCTGGGCCTGTCCGCACGACAGCCGAGACCAGGGGTGGGGATCGTGGCTCGAACGCAGTCCAGGTGTGGAGCGCTGACGCAGAAAGGCACCAGGTGCCGACGACTGGCCATGGAGAACGCATCAAGGTGCGATCTTCACCGCGGCGACTGGTCTACGTACACCATCAAGAAGCGCACGGAAGCAGCGAAGAAGGCGAAGACGCGTAAGCGTCGAAAGTGACGCAGTCGCTCTCCCACTACGAGCAGCACGACGGCACCCTTACCGCCCACGTGCATGACCTTCATCAGGAAAGAGAACGGCAAGCCATGTAGCACGACCGCCTGTCCCGGTATGTCATGCATGACGGGTACAGCGATACGGCAGTCGGGGTGGCCGGCGCGCGTGCCAGATCCGTGCCAGATCGAGCAGTCAGCCGCGGTAAGTGGGGGCGTGCGGCGGCACAGTAGCGTGCCGACAGGCTCAGTGCGGTTGTACGTCTGTTGACCAGCCAAAACCGGTCCGGGCTCCGCGCCAGGCTTACAAGGCAGTGATCAGCACGACAGTTGCCGTCCGGCAGAGAGGTATTGAATCTCCAGCGACCACTCGTGGACCTCACGATCGCCGTCATGACCGCCGCTGACCGATCCGCTGAGTGCTACTGATCAGATTCTGAACGAGTGTTAGGCGGTTGGTGCAGGCTGGCGCTGGCCCCTCCCTGCCTCATGTAAGTTGCGCCGCATGTCATGCATGGGAGGGGGCAGCTCGTGAGCGAAGCAGACGTCCACCCTGTATCGGGGGCAAAGTTGATCGGCAGGGCTCTTCTGTCGCTGCTCTGTGGCTATCTGGTCTGGTCGGCGTGCTGGGAGGGGTACCTGGGTAACTACTGGCTCTGGCCGCTTCTTCTTCTCACACCAGACTCCTGGCGGATCGTTGACGGGGACATTACGGCTTTTGTTTGGGCTGCGTGGATCTACTACGTAGTTTTCGGGATGGCGCTTATGGCCATCTTTGGGCACCTCGGGCAGTGGAACGACGTTTGGCGACGGTACGGGGCGCCGCTGCTGCATAGGTGGAGGGCGCCAAAGGCGGGAGGCAGCGTAGGAGACTGAACCGCCAGTCTGCAGCCTCTGACATCCCACTGAGGTCAACGACGCTGGAAGTCAGCAACCTTGAGCGGTCCCCTGCAGCATGGGTAGTCCCATAAGGGGGTCGGCCCAGCTGCCCCTGATTGAACTCCTGAAGCAGATGTCATTGGGTGCGGCCAGCGGTGAGTTCTCGGGCTATGAGAGCTTCCTAAGCAGCTAATCGGTGGGCCAGCGCAGGCTGAGTTCGTCATCACGAAGTATGCGGGCCTAACGCAGCCCTCTTCCTTAGACGACAGGGCGCGGCAGGCGGCAGGCTGAGTACTGTGCCAGTTGGAGCGTGCTAAGTCTCCTGGAGCGCGACACCGGCTTCCTCTATGAAGCGTTGCAGTGCATGCGCAGCCTCCTCGAAAACAGCGGCCAAGCGCACTGGAGCGCCCTGGTCCCCATTGATTAGACTTTCGAGGGTCACACAGTACTGATTTATGAAATTTCCTAGATCCTCGGCGCACTCGTTGACCTGAGCTGGTCCTTCAAGTGATATCACACGCATAAATCCGAGGAATTCGTAGTGACCTTTTCGGGCTGTATCGAGATGTCTTCTAAGGTCTTCGTTCCGCTCCTCACTCACGGGGGTCCGAGAGAGATGTGAAACAGCCCTTTCCGTCGGGGCGAGTGACTGAGCATGTTGAATCAGGTTTAGGTAAGCTGTGCGCCGAAGATCCCGAAGGTGATCGCGGTGTTGAGCAGCTGCAGAGAGCTGCGCTTGTTCTCGAGCAGCTTGCCTGTTGCCTTTGCTGGTTACCCCGCTGGCAGCGATCGCAGTTAAGCCTGTCAAGCATGCAACCCAGAAGGTATCTCCTGCCACGCCGCAAGTATCCCTGAAACCTGGAGTGGTAGACCCTCCTTGTGGCTTCCGGTCACCCCGGGGCCTGAGGCTGCCACATGCTCGGAGGACCAGCGACTGGCGACGCTGCGACAGAGCCTTGCCCGTGCCCGATGCGCGCCCGATCAGGCGGCAAACTAAAGTCAGTTGGGGTCTGCTGCGGAACCCCATCAGGGAAACACAGGCGGACCGTTCTGCCACGTCAGCGCCGGTTCTACCCTCGCTGGGCGAGTGATTCCTAAGGTCAGGGCACACCGCCGGCCTTGACGCCGTCAGCGCACACTGATCGGCTGGGTCCATGGCCACGGACCCGATCGAGTACGAGAAGGCAATGCCGATAGTGGCGGCCCACATGGCGAAGATCGAGCGGGCAGTCAACCGAACCCGTGCCGGTCACTCCGGGCAGCCGTACGCGGTAGTCCGTCAGGCCTTTATCGAGGCCCTGCGAGACGAAGACGCTCAACGAGTCGTACCGCAGGTCGTCGACGAGCTGGCGCGGCAGATCTCTGAGGATCCCTGCCCCCGCCCTGACATCCACGCCTGACATCAGCAGCCACAACTGGCCCGCGACGACCACGCGTCCTGCGTCTCCTAGTGGCGTGACGCCCGTCCGATCGAACTTACAAAGCAAGTGTCAGCAGCCTTGAGGCATCATGAGATCCGCTGAGAGCTACCGGCGAAAGATCTTGCATTGCACCATCATCAAGGAAGGCCCAGCGATCGGGTGCGTCCCGTTTACAACCTGCTGAAACGCCCAGAGCCCGCCCGTCGATGCTGGCCTCTCACCTCCCCGCACAGCCCGCCCGCCCAGCCTCCTGTAGGAGTTCCCGCAGAAATGCCGCAGGGTGAGCGGGACGGCCGCTACCCTGCAGTCGCAGCGAACTCCGAGTTGGGCGGGGGCCTGGGAACGTGGCGCTAGGGGGACAGCCAGACCGGGTGATCGGCGCCCGGTATCGACTGATAAACAGACTCGGGTCCGGCGGGTTCGGGCAGGTGTGGAAGGCGTACGACGAGACCCTCCATGTAGACGTGGCGATCAAGGAAGTCCGGCTACCGTCGACGGTCTCCGAGACAGAACGGGCCGAGCGGTTAGTCCGTGCCGCACGTGAGGCCCGCAAAGCCGCCGCACTGCGCGACCACCCGAACATCGTCGCCGTGCACGACGTGGTGATCGAGGATGAAGTCTCCTGGACCGTGATGCAGCTTGTCGTCGGGCACTCGCTGGAGGACCAACTCAACACGCGGGGACCGCTTTCCACCGACGACGCCGGGAAGATCGCCACGGCGCTGCTCAAGGCTTTGGATGCGGCGCACGCGGCCGGGATCGTGCACCGGGACGTCAAGCCCGCCAACGTGATGCTCGCTGACAACGGCGAGGTGCTGATCACCGACTTCGGGATCGCCGTCCACCAGGCCGACACGGCCTTGACTGCGACCGGGTTGGTCATCGGCTCAGCGGAGTACATCGCCCCTGAGCGCGTCGAGGGAAAGGACGGACAACCTGCCAGCGACCTGTTCTCCCTCGGGCGTCTCGCCGTTCCTGCGCGACACCCCGGGCGCGACGCTGATGGCTGTGCTGGCCTTCCAGCCCCAGCCGCCGCAGCGCGCCGGCCATCTCGCGCCACTGATCACCAGGCTGCTGGACAAGGCCCCGGCCAAGCGCCCGACCACCGCCGAGGCACTGGCCTTGATTAGCGCGCCATCCCCGTCCCTGGCACCGCCTGCACCGGAGGAAAACAAGGTCACGAGCAAACTGGGGAGCCTCACAGAAGAGACCCGGGGGCCGCTCGTGACAGTGAATCTTTCTAACGGGCAGGCCATCAGCCTGGAGAAGCAGGGCGACGGCTCCCTGACCGCGCTGCGGATGGGCCTCGGTTGGCAGGCGGCGCCGCGCAGCGGACTGTTCGGCAAGCGGAACCGGAAGATCGACCTGGACACGTCGGCGGTACTGTTCGCTGGCAAGGTGCCTGTCGACGTCGTGTTCTTCCGCCACACCGTCAGCGACGACGGCTCGGTCCGGCACACCGGTAGCCACCTGGTGGGCGACGACGAGTCGATCCTGGTCGACCTGCAGCGGGTGCCGGTCCACATCGACCAGATCGTCTTCACGGTGAACTCCTTCACCGGCCAGACGTTCCAGGAGGTGCAGAACGTCTTCTGCCGCCTGGTCGACGAGACCAATGGTCAGGAGCTCGCCCGCTACACGCTGGACGGCGGCGGCAAGTACACCGTTCAGATCATGGCGAAGGTGCACCGGGCCGGGGACAGCTGGCGGATGACGGCTCTCGGCAACCCAGCCAACGGCCGTACCTTCCAGGACCTGATGCCAGCGATCCTGCCGCTCCTCTAGCAGCACCGGCTCGGGAGGGACTGGAGCGACGACCAGCCTGCGCAGTCATTCTTTCGGGCGACTCCTCGCGGTCGACGACGCAGGAGAGCGCGGCGATCCCCAATGGCAGCCGAAGTACTGGAAGGTGGAGCTGCAACTCATCTTTACAGAGGACCCGGCATGGGCTGATCTCGACAGCATCGGCCCTCAGGACACCGGGTTGGGCTACGAGGAGATCGGCGCGCCCAGGGTTGCCGCACTCGTAGAGATGCGCCGCTTCATCGAGTCCTACCCCCAGCTGGCAGCCATGTGGCGAGCCGAACCCACCCGCAGCGACTTGACCCTCGACCGAGCGGGCGGGCTAGCCCCCGCGCCCGGTACAGCACTGACGTACAGCAGCCACCGTCACCGCCCAGCGAGAGCCGTGCCAGATGCGTGCCAGAACAAGAGGCGAATAGAGGTCAGCAGCGGTCACGGCACGACTTCGCTGTTGCCCGGCTGGCCTGTGCCTTCCGCTGGTCAGGGCACTGATCGGCCAGAATGGCTCAGTGATTCCCAAGCTGAGGGCTTCGCCAGGCGGTCAAGCCTGCTCCGTCCCCACGGCCCGGCCGGCGCGGCTTGCTCCCATCGACGGCATTGCACCGTGGCTGAGGCCGGTGGGGGTGCTGCCCCCTCTTCAACCAGGGATGACCCTCAGAGTCGCTTCACGGGGTTCCTCCCGCATCTGGAAGCCTTGAGCCGCCCTCTCCAGAGCCCCTGGCCCTCCTGGTCCGACTTCTGCCGTTGAGCCGGACGCCCCTGGACATATGTAAATCAGCTTAGGCAAACACCACATCTAGGGTCTAGGTCGGCTAACCGGGGCGAGAGCTGGCACCCAAGCCAGCGACGTCCTGCTACACGGAGGGAGACGACAAGCTGAGTTCCGGGAAGTAGCCGTTCAACCTGCCGACCTGGTCGACGAGAGCCCTGCGGGAAACCCGCTTACCGCGCACCTCTTCACCGTTGGTCAGCCGTACGACAACTGTCACGGAAGCCCAACCGGGGACAGGCGAGATGGAGTCAAAGTCGTAGGGGATCTCCCACCGCAACCCACCAAAGGCCGGAAGCTCCATGTCCGGAGCCTTGGAGGCACGAGCAGTCTTGAGGCGGGGAACAGTGATCTCTTGGTAGACCGGAACGAGCCGCTTCAGCCAAGGCTTGCGTATCAGCTTCTTGAGCGGATGACGTAGCGGCATCCAGCTCACGACGTGAACACTCTCGACCTTGGCCGATGTGGGGCTGAGGTTCTTGACGTGCAGCCGGAAACCAAAAATGGCGTTACCTTTTTTGGCGTCTTCAACTTCTCCTAGCAGCCCCCACATGGCGTTGGCTTGAACTTGCGGCCTTACGCGCCTATACGTCATGGCAGCAATGCTCATGTTCAAGGCCGTGGCAACTGCCGCAGCGATGGCGATACCTCGGGCCCACCAGTCAGCAGCCATAGCGTCAGTCTTTCTCTGAGGTTGTCAGCATCAGGAATCCCATCGGCTTCTCGGAGAACAGCTTCCCGACCTCATCGGCGTACAGCCGCAAACGTTCGCGGTGATACCACTCGCCACGTAGCTTCTCGCCGTTGGTGAGCGTGATTTGAAAGGTCAGGTATTCCCAGGGGGTACCGGGGATAGTCACCCAGTCGTCCAAGACGTCCCAGTGCAGCCCACCGAACGCGGGAAGCTCTTTGCCCCGTTCCACCATCATTCCCTTGCCATTCTCCAGAGGGATGGGCACTTCATGGACAAGGTCGATGAATTTGGAGCTGTCGGGCCGGAAGG
Organism: Streptomyces sp. NPDC002889; assembly: GCF_042888425.1. Lineage (NCBI taxonomy): Bacteria > Bacillati > Actinomycetota > Actinomycetes > Kitasatosporales > Streptomycetaceae > Streptomyces > Streptomyces sp. NPDC002889. Next base: position 321,676 of record NZ_JBIAPT010000007.1, on the reverse strand, counting down.
CGTCCCACCGTGTGGGCTCGCCCTCGGGGTGTCGGGTGATCAACTGAAGACCCCGGACCTTGGCCGGAGTTGGGCTCAGGTTCCACAACTGGAGCTCAAAGCCGAAGCGTCCGTTGCCCTCCATCGCCTTCCGCGTCGAGTCCGGACCTATCAGGGTCCACGCCACCTTGAGGCGTACACGCGGCCTCACCCTGCGGTATGTCAGGGCTGAGACGAGCATGTTGGCCCCCGTGAAGAGGGCACTGACTGACGCGATGATGATCGCGATGACACCCGTTGACATGGCCCGATGATGCCCAGCAGCAACCGCGTTGGACCCCGACTTGAGGAACATCAGCGGTTGAGCAAGCCCAGCCGCGTTCACCCTGTCGACAGAGGTTCAGTTGCCGTTTCTGCTCGGCATACAGCAGCGCCCCCGCGACCGCCGAACCAGCCGACGACCCCGTCAGGGGCGGGCGCGGATCGAACTCCTATACGGTGCTCACTCTCTACACCGCTCAGGACGAGGACGTTAGCCAGTGGAGTGGTCAAGGTGGAACGAGGAGCCCGGAGCCGTCGGAGTCCAACCCTCACGCAAGGCGAGCCGAACAGCCGCGGCGACACCGGACAGCAGTACAGGCTCAGCCTCGCGGCCGATCCAGTTGCTCGGATGCGGCTGGTCGGTGATGACCACGAGCGTCGTCCCCGGAGTGTTCGCATGCTCCACCGCGAACGTACACGGCGACCAGGCCAGCCCCTGGCAGTACGTCGGCCGGTCCCGCAGCCGCCAGCGGTAGACCCTGCCGTCGACAACGATCCGTCGCGATCCCTTGCTGACCAGTGCCATGGCTCCCCTTCAACAGCGAAGATGCTAACGAGCCCGGCCCCGCCGGCCGTCTCAGTTTCCGTCTCATTCAGCGCCGTTCACGGCCGTTCAGGCGGGACCCGGAGCCGTCCCCACACCGGCGGCCAGCCGCCCATGAACCCAGGTGAACGCCCCCGCACCCAACCCATCACCTCACCAACACAGTTGGAAAGCGTGCCTTTCAGCGGTCTTGTCACTGGGCAGGGTCGTGGGCTATTCGAAGAAATCCTCGTCGATGCGCTTCAGGGTGAAAGATTGTTCCACCTGCACCCCCACGTCATACAAGACCATGAGCTCCGCCAGCCGCGCGCCATCGATAAGGATGATCCGGTTCGGAATGCGCTCGACGTATTCACGGGCTTCCGGGCTGAACGTGCTCGTGGTGATGAAGACACCGCGGTCAGCCTGCACCCCGTGAAGAGCCCCGACGAACGCTTGCACGCTCGGCCGCCCAACGGCCGTGTCGGTATACCGCTTGGCCTGAAGGTAGACCCGGTCAATGCCAAGCGGATCCTGTCGGATGATGCCATCAATACCACCATCATGTGATCGACCACGGTGTTCAACGGCGCCGGCCTGGCCCCCATAGCCCATCGCCGTAAGCAACTTGAGTACCAGATGTTCCAGAAACTCGGGCGGTTGCGCCAGAACGCGCCGCAAGATCTCGCCCTGTAGCGCTGCCGTGGACTGCGCAACCGCCGCTGACATGCTCTCCAGCGGCGTCACCTGCTCAGACACCTCAGCATCGGCAGCTGGCTCGTCGCCGTCCTGCTGCCTTGTTCGATTCCGGAACTCCTGGTACTCGGGGAAGCGCGCGAGGTAGTCGAGGTCAATCATCAGCGGTCGTTCAAGGAGCACCTTCTGACCACGATCGCTGATCTGTACCTGCCCGCGCCGGGGGCGATGCACAAGGCCAGCCTGGAAGAGGTATGTGTTCGCCCACAACACGCGGTTGTCCAACCGCCGTCGCCCACCCGGAGTGGCCTCGACCCGGTCCTCGTCGGACAAACCGAACTCGGCCACGCACTTCTCGCGAAGCTCCCGCCAGTGCCTGGGCTCACCGTCGCCCAAGTGGCGCAAAATCGGCAGCATGAACTCGTGGAACTTGGGAACTGCCACGCCCGACCCCCAACTGCACTGCGGTGACAACGAGTCACTCATGTTGACAGAAGGGAAGGTGTACAACCACCGCGTCGGCACTCTGTCGACGGCGGCCTTCGAGACAGGCCAGCGCGGGAGACCTCGACGACGGTCAACGGTGGCCGTGCTCGCGATCGCCCCGGGCAACCGCGGGCATCGACCTGCGGCAGTCAACCGGAGTAGGCCGGAATTCTGCCCTCCGGTGGATGGGCGGTAGCGAAGGCTGCGGTGAATCCCTCTTGAGCCCCTAAGTAGCAGGTCAGGGCCGTGGCTACCCAGAACAGGACCACTCTCTTCTAAGCACCTGACTTATCGGCCCCCGGCCGGTCAGTCGGGCCGTCTCGCGGCCGTCGAAGGCCGCTCATGGCCGACCAACGACGACAGGTGACGACTGCCCGCCGCAGGTGGGCGGGGCCGGCCGTGATGAGACCCAGGTCAGAAACCAGCCCGGTCAGTTCTCGACTCCTGACCTTGCCTCTGCGCGAGGCTTGACGCACCCTGCGGGGATGAGTTTCCGGCTGGCGGCGTACGCCGTGTGCATCGAGGACGGGCGGGTGCTGCTCGCCCATCACGTGTCAGAAAGCTGGACTCTTCCGGGCGGAAGGGTCGAGCACGGGGAGGATCCGTTCGATGCGGTGATCCGGGAGGTTGCTGAGGAGACCGGGTGCGACGCGGTGGTCGAACGCCTGCTGGGTGTGGACTCGAGGGTTGTCCCCGCGGCCGATCGCCCCTTGCCCGGCCTATCCGAGCACCAGAATGTCGGCATCTTCTACCGGGCCCGTATCACTGGCGGCCAACTGCGGCCTGAGCCGAACGGCGAAACCGCCGAGTCGGTCTGGACTCCGATCCCCGAGGTGGCTCGTCTGCGCCGGTCATCGCTGGTCGACATCGGCCTTGCCCTGGCGCAGACCGTTCCGGCTACCGGCCACGTCGCTCGCGTCCCGGTCGGCGGCCTGATCCAGCACTGAGGTCACCAACATCGGGCCTGACGGGGGAGGGGGACCACCCTCCCACCGGTCTGGCCTGGGCGGGGGCGGAGGATCTGCGAGACTGGACGGACCATGCCTGCACCCGGAGAACAGCAGTAACGACGTCCGCACTCCGAGGCAGTTGACATCACCAGCTGACATCAACGAGGCCGGACGTTGGCGAACAGGCGTGGCCCGCGAGCGCTCCCGAGGCGTCTTCAGAGGAGACGCACCGCAGGTCGCCGAAGGGGCGGGGCGAACTTACAAAGCAGGCGTCGGCGGCGGCCCGCGTGCCGTGATTCCCAAGCTCCCGAAGAGTGTCACTGCCGGGCAGCCCAGCGCGCTCGGCAGTGACACTCGATGACGGTCTCGACTTCGTGTCGTCCAGCTCAGGCCAGCGAGGGGCTCTGCTACTCCTATTGCCCTACACGGATTGTGAGCGTCGTTTCCAGCGTCTGCTCGGTATATGGATCGAGGAGCTTGGCTGTCGTAGTTGCCTGGGTCCGGGCCCTGTGTCGTCCGTGTTGAGGGGACTCTGTTAGCGACGGCTCTCGTGTGTGCCAACTGTCCGACTTGATCTTTGTGATGGACCAGTACTTGGCCGGGTACACCACGAAGAACATCATCAGCGTGTACAGGGGTACGAGCAGCGGAGCTGTCAGGCGCTCGATACGGCTCAGGCCAGGCCTGAGGATCGCGTAGAACAGAGTCTCGGCCAGCAGGAACACGGCTGCTGTTGCGAAAGCATGAGGGAGGAAGCTTGCGCTACCACTGCGCCAGACGTTGACGGCAAGGCCGATGTACAGGATGGGCAGCAGGGCCTCGGTGCACACTTCGATCAGCCGCGTCACCAACGAAGCCTTGGGCAGGTTGGTCAGTTCCCAAGGGATGAATCGCCATCCCGACTTGCCCCAGCGCAGGCGCTGTCGATAGGTGCCCTTGATGGTGTCGGGCATGTCAGTGGTGACGTAGGCGCGTGACACAGAAACGACGCGGCCTCGCATCAGCGCGTAGTCGCAGAGTTGTCGGTCGTCACCGTCCTTACCGGAAGCCAGGTAGTGGTCAAGGTTGTCGAAGAAGACTGGCGCCCGGTACATCGACAGCGCCCCCGAGGTGGGGTTGACGACCCCCAGCGCGGAGCGCAGTCCGCGGCTGAGCACGCAGAAGATGAACAGGTTCAGGTCAGACAGGCGGGCCAGCAGGCTGTCATGTCGGTTGCGCACAAGGACTGTTCCCGTGCAGGCCTGGATACGCTTGTCGTTCATGACCCGGAGCATCTGCCAGACGGCGTCTTTGTGAACCTCGGAGTCAGAGTCAACGGTCAGTACGTAGTCGAAGGACTCGCCGTGTCCCTGTATGTGGCGTATCGCAGTGGCCTGAGCGGCGCGCTTTCCGCCGTTGGGCTGTCGATGCCAGGTGACCAATGGGTGGTCGAACGGGACTACGGGAACGGCCGATCCATCGTCAACAACGTGAACCGCCGCGACCGGTCGGGACTGGTTGATCAGTGACCAGACCGTGGCGTAGAGGCCCTCGATGTTTTCTTCGTTGTACGACGGGATGATGGCAACGACACGTCCCGGAGCGGCGCGCTTGTAGCGGCTGCGCATGGGATAGGCGGCCAGGACCATGTAGAGCAGCACTGACGCCGTGAGCAAGATGTAGTAAATCCCCAGGAAGAGCCCGGAGACGTGGTTGATGGAGTGGGTAGCGGCGGCCCACGCGGCCACCGCTCCCATCACCATTACGGTGGCTGCGGTCTGCAGACCATTACGTAATGACTTAGCCGGCATACCGCTTCTTCCTGGTGGCGTAGCGGTAGCCGAGGCCTCCCGCGAGGATCAGCGCAACGGCGGTGGCTGCCAGAAGGCTCAGGGATGCTGAGACCCCCAGAATGGTGAAGCCGACGCCAGTCTGCGCCAGAGTTCCCTTGCCGTACATGGGATGTGATGTCCTTTCAGGTCAGGTCGGCTATAGATGCTCGATGTGCGCGCCGGGAGGAATGGTCCGGCGGGTGTCGAGCACATAGGGGGCATGTGCGCGGACAAGATGAGGGTCGAACTCGGGGTGATCGGTCAGGACCACCACGGCGTCAGCGTCGGCGAGTTCTCGTGCGTCCAGGTGCGGCTTGACCGGGAATCCGGTGTTCGGGCCAGCGTGTGGATCGATGACGGTGCACGCAGCGCCGCGGGCTTGCAGAAGTTCGATCACATTGCGGGCGGGTGACTCGCGGGTATCCGACGTGCCGGGCTTGTATGACAGTCCCAGGGCGACGATGCGCGAGCCGTTGAGGCACTTGGAGCGCCGGTTGAGGGCATCCTGGAGGCGGTCGACGACGTAGACGGGCTGGCGTTCGTTGACCTCCTGGGCGAGTTCAACGAAGCGGAAGGTCTCACCCAGTTCCTGGCGGACGTGATGGGAGAGGTACACGGGATCGATAGGCAAACAGTGGCCACCCACGCCCGGTCCCGGGGTGAAGCGCATGAAGCCGAAGGGCTTGGTTCCAGCGCAGTCCAACGCATTGCCAACGTCAATGTTCAACAGATGCCCGAGCTTGGCGAGCTCATTGACCAAGGCGATGTTGACGTGACGGAAGGTGTTCTCAAACACCTTGGCGAGCTCAGCCTCTTCCAGGCCGGAGGCTGGCACGGTGACCTCGACGACAGAGTCGTAGAAAGCCTTGATTCGGTTGAGGCAGGGTTCACTGAGACCGGCGACGATCTTGGGTGTGTTCACCAGGGTCCAGGTGGTGTTGCCGGGATCGATGCGCTCAGGACTGAAGCCGAGATGGAAGTCTTGGCCGGCTGCGAGCCTGGATCCTTCTTCCAGCAAGGGCAGGAGCACATTCCGGGTGGTGCCTGGATAGGTCGTGGACTCCAGAACGACCGTCGCACCCGGCTCTAGGCGCGGAGCGAGGGTCCGGGCAGCATCACGAACGCAGCTCAAGTCGGGGGCACGATCGGTGAGCGGTGTCGGCACCGTGATGATCGCGATGTCGAAACCCTTGACCGCGTCCGGGTCACTGCTGGGTATGTAGGCACCGGAGCTCAAAGCCTCGGCCAATCGAGCGGACGGGATGTCTTCGACGTAGGAGGCACCGGCCCCGAGCTGACGACAGCGGACTGGGTCCAGTTCATAGCCAACCACTGTGTGCCCGGCCTCTGCAGCGCACAGGGCCAACGGCAGGCCTACATAGCCCTGGCCTAAAACGCAGACTTGCATGACGAATCCTCTGAGCTGTTCGCCCCGCACATGACGCGGCGAAGGACGGCGTCCCGAGCGCGGACAGCTGAACTGCAGGCATCCGCAACATCGGGTACGGCATTGATGTGGAGCGAGGCGGCTCGATCTCTGCCGTCGGGCGGCGGCCGCCTCATGACTCCCCGGCAGTTAGCAGCCGGGTCCAGGGCCCCTCACCCGGACATGCGATAGCTACGCAAAATGATGTTCACACTTTCCCCTCGCGTCACGCTTAAGGGTTCAACAAATCCCAGGGTCACGGAAGCCTCGTTGCCGTTTCGCGACATTCGAGCAGTAGCGTGATCGGCCACGCGCGCCCCCGTATGCGCTCTACTGCTACCGTCGCGCGCCATCACACGCCGCTCATACGTCCCGTACGCCTGCGGTCGACGGCAGGGGCAACAAACCAAGACAGTGCATGAGTGCAGTACCTCCAGGGCGGCCGCCTCAGCTTCCGTCCCATGCAGAGCACATGCAGCGCAGTGGCTCAGCTGACCTTGCCCAGCCGAGCAACCGCTCGCACCAGTGCCGCCACGTCATGAGCCGCTGCCGCCGAGATCACCAAGCGCACCGCCCCGGACCCATCCGCATTCGCCTTGGCCTGCCACTCGAGCCCCGCCGTGTCGAACCCAGCCGCCGCCAGCGCATCTGCCAGCTCCCCGCCGGCATCAGTCGCGTCCCGCCATCCCGCCACGTAGTCCACCCCACGCACCCAAACCACTTCGTCAGGGTCGAACGCCTCGTCCTCGAAACCCGCGTCCTCTGGGTCGTGCATCTGTCTCAAGTCCCTTCCCCACGCACTGGCTTGACTCTGACCATCGGGGATTCACCAGGCGTGAGCACGACGAAGTCCCCGGTACCATCGGCACCGGGTTGCATCTGCATCCCGAACCGGACCGCCCCGAATGCTGTCCAGGCGAGAGGGGCGGTCCGGCCCGCAACCGGCTTATGAGAACCGGAAGTTAGCGGGCTGACGAGCAGGGATCGCTGATCACCGCCAACGGCACGTACACCGCTAGCCAGAACACGACGATCCCGAACGCGAATAATCGCTGTTTCATGAGTCGGCACCGCCGCTCTCGGCCCGCGTCGCCCGGAAAAACGTCGTCGTTACGGCTCGGAAGCCCGTGTGCCCGTATCGGCCCGCATGTCGCAGGCACCACACTTCTGGCTGCTCTTTGTCGTCAGCGGCTCCTGACGACTCCTGGCACGTCGTGCACTCGGCCTCGAAGATCGGGCCGCTGCCAGAAGTGTCGGGCTGCAACACCCAGTCCACGAAGCGCATCACCGTCCTTGCCACCATCACGTACGCCCTCCTCTCGGCTTGACTCACACAGTCCGGCCACGGCGATCCACCGCCAGCACATCGGCCGCATTCACCCGCAGCGCAGGGCCCGCCTTGAAGACCAAGACCACCTGCTGGCCGCCCGATGTGAAGCGGTCGGAGCGGACCGCCTTGACCTCCCGCCACTGTCCGTGTGCACTCACCCAGTCCCCACGCCGCACCCGGAGCGCCATCACCCGAGCCATCGCGACTCATCCCCGGCTGTGGCAGTCAGCACGGCCCAGACCGACTTGCCGACCCCATTCCGATCGTCGACGCCCCACCGGTCGGCCAACTCGTCGACGAGGCCCAGGCCCCAGCCGCCGGAGTCTCCCGGTAGGCGGGCTGTGGGACGTTCGTCGGCGGCGTCGTGAACCTCGATGCGGACACCGTCTGCCTCACGCAGATACCGCGTCTCGATCTCGCGCCCCGGCGAAACGCGTGCATGCCGAACTGCATTGGTGACCAGCTCGGACAGCACCAGCAGTGCCGCGTCCTCGACCGCGTTGAGGCACCAATTGGCCAGCGCCTTCTTTAACTCGGAACGCGCTCTTCCCACGCTTGCTGGATGACGAGTCCAGCGCCGTACCACCGGCTGCTCATTCGCCTGCATGTCGCCCACCTCTGGTTCCGGTTATTGGTAAACCGGCTGTTCAACCATGCTGGCGAAACACAAAGCCCCCGACTTTCACAGTTCAGTGAAAGTCGGGGGCCAGGGGCAAGAGTCCTACAGCCCCACCCAGGCGGCCAAGTGATCAAGAGTGTCGGGAGTGCGTCGAGCCAGATGCACCAGACCACGGATGGTCTCTCGAGCTCCCGCGTGGTACCGGGTCTGCTGCGGAGCCAACCGCCGCGCCGTGATGAGGGACTTCAGCGCAGCTTCGGTGCGGCCGGCCTCCATCTGGACGCGAGCTCGGTCCACGTGGAAGTGGGAAGCCCGGGACACGGCCCAGTCATTCGGAATGCGCACCTCTTCGGCTTGGCGCAGTGCTTCGCCGAACGAACCCATCTCGATGTGGGCCGATACCGCGTGAACCCTCACATTGGTCGGTCCGAACGACAGCCACAGCACATCCGATGCTTCGCCTACACGGGACGCATACGCGCGTGCCTCCGCCAGATGTGCCGTGACTTCACTGTGGTCATGAGCGCGGGCAGCGATGATCGATGCACCGAGGTGGAGTTGACCCGCCACGGCGAAGCGTTCCCGAGATGGCTGAGCCTGACCCAGGGTGTTTTGACCAGCCACGATGAGGCGCTGGCCGATGGTGTACTCGCCTTCCCTGAAGTACACCAGCGCCCGCATGTACTGCCGCACCGCCGCCAGCAAGGGATCAGACGCCCGCGAAGCGGCCCAGTCCATACGATCGAGCGCCACGGTGGACAGGTCGTAGTAGCCGAGTTTCACCGTCACGTCATGGGCAGTGCGATACGTACTGGACAGCGCCGCCCAGATTTCCGAAGACGGCGCGCTGTAAGCGGCAGTGGTGATTTCGGCGATGACCTCGGGAAGTTCGAGCGCAGCGTCATGGAGCTTCGTCGCCCGCACCAGGCGGCACAGGTTCTCGGCCACCGCCACCAGCTGAGACGCGGGGCGGGGTGTGATCGCGGGATCTGGCCCCAGGTCGTAGAGATCCAGTGCTTCCCTGATGGGCCGGACCAGTTCTGCCAGACGATCTTGCTGCAGTTCGGTCACGTACGGCTGACCGGTCAGCGACGTGACGTCGACACACAGCACCTTGGCGACCGTGGCGACCAGGTCAGGACTCGCAGGCTTGTGGCCGCTCTCGACCTGAGTGAGCAGGCTGTACGAGTACGGGATCTTCTGAGCCAGCCCGCGTTGGGTCAGCCCGGCCCGCTTGCGGTGGTACGCGATCCGGGTGCCTGTGTGCTCACCTTCGGTGAGAGGCATTGCAGGGCTCCATTCCGTGGCGCGCTCACGGGAAACGCTACCCGTCCCACCAGTACGGGGAACGGCGAACCCTCTCCAGGGGCTCAGCTGTCCGCAGTTGCGTGAGCCCGAACATCCAAGGTGGACTGCGGTCATGACTGCGAACCGAGTCCTGTACTTGCTGGGCAGCGCGGCCCCTCCGGTGCTCAATGTCGCCGGTGTCATCGAAAAGGCACAGACGGCGGGGTGGGATGTCTGTCTGGGGCTCACGCCCACTGCCGCCCGCTGGCTGGACGACCAAGTGCCCGCCCTGGAGGAGCTGACCGGGCACCCTGTACGCAGCCGCTACAAGCTGCCCAAGGACCCTGACGTATGGCCGCCGGCGGACGTTGCCGTGCTGGCCCCTGCGACGTTCAACACGATCAATCAATGGGCTCTGGGAATCACAGAGAAGTTCGTGGTCGGATTCGTGGCCGAGGGAACCGGCAAGGGCATCCGCGTGATCACGATGCCCTGCGTCAACGCCGCATACGTGCAGCACACCCAGTTCAACCAGAGCATTGCGACCCTCCGCGCCATGGGCGTTCACGTGCTGTACGGAGAAGGCGGGTTCGTTCCGAACAAGCCGGGTGAAGGCCGACCGGACGCGTATCCATGGCACCTCGCCCTCGCCGCCGCAGAGTCAGTCGTCGGCCGACGCGATGCGGGTGGGACACAGGCCACCGACCAGCGGTCTCCCTGACCCCCGCTCGTAACGTGGCCACCGGTCCTGATGCATCCGTTCGCCTCGCCGCCGACTGGTCGGCGTTCCATCCCTGGGCTGACCAGGGAACCAATTACTGCTTCAGCAAGGATTGACATCGATCATCGTGGGCGCGGCGATCGGCGCGGTGTTCTTCAAGGAACGCTTCGGCGCACCGCGGATCGCGGCGGCAGCGTTGATGGTGGTCGGTATCGGCCTGATACTCAGGGCGAGTTGACCGTCCCCGTCGGCGACGGCAGACGGGCGGTGCGTGTCGCCGCGGCGCCGCGCACCGTGGCCGACCGCGGCTGCATTCCCCTGGTCACAGGCGGTCGCCATGGGCCGGAGCGAACCGCAGGGCACCCGGCGTGCGTCCTCTCCCCCATGGTCACGATCTCGCACTGGACGCGTCAGCTGGTCCGCTTCGGCCTGCTGCAGGCCCGCTGCTGCGCCTTCGCCGTCGCGCTCGTCGCCGGCATCGCCGTCTCGGGTCCGTTGCCCGAACTGCCGGTCGCCCGCTACGACCTGGTGCTGCTGTACGGGATAGGTCTTGCGGTTCTGGCCAGGAAGGTCGGGTGGGACAGCGCACGCGACACCGCGGTCATCGCGGGGTGCCATCTGATCGGGCTGGCTTTCGAGCTGGTGAAGGTGAGGATGGGGTCGTGGAGCTATCCGGAGGAGGCCCTGACCAAGGTCGCGGGTGTGCCGCTGTACGGCGGTTTCCTGTACGCGGCCGTGGGCAGTTACGTCTGCCGCGCCTGGCATCTGTTCGATCTGCGGCTGGACCGCTACCGCCCGCGGATCATGGCCGTGCTGGCCGGGGCGGTCTATCTCAACTTCTTCAGCCACCACTGGCTGCCCGACGTCCGCTGGGCTCTGGCGGCGCTGCTGCTGTGCGCGACCGCCGGTACCTGGGTGCACTACCGGGTGGGCGAGCACGAGTACCGGATGCCGCTCGCGCTGTCGTTCGTGCTGATCGGGTTCTTTCTGTGGGTGGCCGAGAACGTCGCGACGTACGCGGGTGCCTGGAGCTACCCGGACCAGCTGGCGGGCTGGCAGCCCGTGTCCGTCGCGAAGTTCGGGGCGTGGGCGCTGCTCATCACGGTCACGTTCGTCCTGGCCGCCGGCGCGGGGTCGGGCCGGGCCCGTCCCGTACCGGCGGCCTGGTGATCTGAGGGGCAGCGCGGCGCGGCGTGCGGCGTGGTCAGGAGGGTTTTGCCGCGGATACGGCGGTGACGGTCACCTTGTCGTCGCACTCGGCCAGAGAGCCGTCCTTCAGGGCGAGCTGGTGTGCTCCGGCGCCCGGGACGCCGACCACCAGGGTCGGGTAGAGGAGGGGCTCGGATCCGGATGCGCAGTAACCGTCGGCCTCACCCTGGACCTGGACGAACGTCAGCTTCGTCCATGCCTTCCCGTCCGGTGCAACCCGTACCGCGGACGCGGAGCCCGTGTGGGTCACCTTGAGCGGACGGTTGCGCTCCGGGGAACCGTTGCCCGCACCCGCCACGGTCGGATGGCCCTGGACGATGCACGGCTTGCCGGACATATTGGTGAACTCGACGACCACCGCCCCGATTCCGGTGCCCGGCGGCCGGACGGCGGCCTGGTACATGGACGCCTTGAGGTCCGTCACGGCGCACTTCCCCGCAGTGGGGGACGACGACCCGGTTGCCGAGCCCTGGGCCGTGGAAGAGGCGTCCCCAGCGGGTCGCGAAGCGGCGGAAGCCGGGGCACCGGAGGAGGATCCTGCCGCCTCGGCCGGCGCAGCCGACGGCGAGCCGGTCGTCTCTGCCGCGTCCGCGCCTGGCTGACATCCGGTCATGAGCAGTGTCGCTGCCGACGCGGTGACCATGGCCATCGCGGCTCTGCGGATACCCGTCCCGTACTGCATGAAGCCCCCGTAGTAGAAGTTCACGTGCCGGTTCCTCACCGGCACTCGTCGCTGGAGAGGGCACTGCCGCCTGCCGGGGTTCACCTCCTTGAGCGTCTGTGACACTACGGTCACACACGAGGTCTCGGACCGCCCGCTGCGACAAGGCCACCACCATCCACCAGGCAGGACTTCACCTCGCCGCCGTCCTCCTCCGGGCCGCACGGTGATCCGGTGGAGAGCTCCTGCGAGCGCGTCCGTAGCGCGCGGTCCCACGCATCCGGGCTGCGGTAGTGGTTGCTGTGCCCGGCGGCGAGCACGGTGCGCAGTTCCGCGAGGTGCTCGGTGTCCGCCGGGAGGTCCAGTCCGGAGAGCACGGCCGACGCGGCGTCCGGTTGCAGGTCTCCGTAGAGGTCGTGATAGCTGCTCAGCAAGCCCTTGAAGAGAGCTGGGTGCAGGGCCGGGAGCCGCGTCGCGACGCCGTAGGCCGCCTGCTTCGTCCGCCAGGGAACCGGGCCCGAGCACTCCAGGACCCGGCGGGCCCGGCGGAGCAGGGTCTCCGGGGTCCCGGTCATCAGTTGTTCGATGTCATGGCCGAGCACTTCGGCGAAGGCCGTGGCCGAAGTGCTCCGGTCCTCGAACCAGTCGACCCACAGGGAGTAGGTGACCGCCTCGGACACCTGGGGCGCTTCCAGCCGCCGCCGATAGCCGTCCCAGAGCACCTCGGCCGGCAGGGGGCCGTCCGGGCCCTGGTCGGCACACCGGATCTCGGAGGTCACCCAGTATGCGTCGAGCAGATCCAGCAGCCCGAACGCCAGCCGCAGCTGCCCGGCCGCGTCGAGGCGCTCGTCGGTGAACACCACCCCCGCCCAGTCGTGGGCGACTTCGTTGGCGGTGAGCCGGCGGTCCAGGGCCTCGCCGTCGGTCCACTCGTCGGTACCGATCTGCGTGACGCCGTCCTCCGCGAGCCACCGGCGGGCGTCCTCCATTGCCTGGATGTCCATCCGGACAGTATGAAGAGCCACCGAACGGCATGAAGAGCCACCGAACGGCCTGGCCTTCGGCGGCCGCCTCGGCCGCGAGCACGTGCTGGAAGTCTGCGTCGACCGCGAGCAGCACGCCGTCTAAAGCGCCGAACGCACCGCCCTGATCAGCGCCTGGGCGCGGGGATCGGCCGTCACTCCCTTGCGCATGCCGTTGGTCGCGTACCCCAGCGCGACACCGGACTCGGGGTCGGCGAAACCGAGCGAGCCGCCGCGCCCCGGGTGGCCGAAGGAGCCGGGGCCAAGCAGCGGCGAGGCGGGTCCGTGCAGCATAAAACCAAGGCCGAAGCGGGTGGGTACGACCAGGACCCGGTCGGGCCCCGCGGACTCCTCGGTGCGGGCGAGGGCGAGGGTGGCGGGGGCGAACAGCCGGGGTCCGCCGTCGACCTCGCCGATCGTCGAGGCGTAGAAGCGGGCGAGCGCACGGGCGGTGGAGATCCCGTTGGAGGCGGGGAGTTCGGCGGCCCGGTAGGCCGGGTCGTTCTCGTCGGGCAACGGGTCGATGGCCTCGAAGGCGCGGCGGGTGAGCGAGGCCGGGTCGCCGTAGGCCGCGGCGACGGCGCGCTTGGGTCGGAGCCTCAGGCCACCGCCGTCGGCCGGGGCAGGTTCGTCGACGGGACCGAGCCGGCCGACGCGGTGGGCGTCCTCGGGCGGCAGGCCTATCCAGAAGTCCAGGCCGAGCGGGCGGGCCATCTCCTCGGCGACCCAGCGGCCCATGGTGCGGCCGGTGGCCCGTCGGACCAGTTCGCCGAGCAGCCAGCCGTAGGTCTGGGCGTGGTAGCCGTGTGCGGTGCCGGGTTCCCAGGCGGGGCGCTGGGCGGCGAGCGCGGCCGGGCCGGTCGTGCCGTCCTCGGCCTCGGCCGGGGCGAGGGGGCGGTCGAGCACGGGCAACCCGGCGCGGTGCGAGAGCAGCTGGCGTACGAGGACGCGCTCCTTGCCGGCCGCCTTGAACTCGGGCCAGTACGTACTGACGGGGGCATCCAGGTCGATCTGGCCGCGCTGGTGGAGCAGCAGGACCACGGCCGCGGCCACGCCCTTGGTGGCGGAGCGGACGACCTGCGCGGTGTCGACGGCCCAGGGCTCGGTTCCGTCGACGTCCCGGGTGCCGGCCCACAGGTCGACGACCTTGCGGCCGTCCCGGTAGACGGCGACGGCGGCGCCGCGCTCACCGCGCTGTTCGAAGTTGCGCACAAAGGCGTCCCGGACCGCTTCGAAGCCGTCCGCCACCGTGCCGCGTACGTCCGCCGCCGCGCCGTGTGTGCCCATCGCTGTGCCGCGTACGTCCACCGCTCGGTCGTCGGCGTCCGTCACCGTGCCGCGGGCCGCCGTCACGAGATCGTCGTGGGCGGCCACCGCGTCTGTTCTCCCGCTCATCCCCCCATGGTGCAATGCGGTCGGCGCCGCCCGGCCGCCGGGGCGGCTCAGCTCAGCATGATGGAGACGTCGATGTTGCCGCGGGTGGCGTTGGAGTACGGGCAGACCAGGTGCGCGGCGGACACCAGCCGCGCGGCGAGATCCTGGTCGACCAGTGGCAGCGAGACGTTGAGCGCGACCGCGAGCCCAAAGCTCTGTTCCTTGTTGGGGCCGATGCCCACCTTCGCGGCGACCGTGGAGCCGGTCAGGTCCACGCCCGCCCGGCGGCCGACGAGTACCAGGGCGTTGTGGAAGCAGGAGCTGTACCCGGCCGCGAACAGCTGCTCGGGGTTGGTGCCCTTGCCGTCGCCGCCGAGCGCGGGCGGCATGGCGAGGCGCAGGTCGATCTGTCCGTCGTGGCTGGTCACATAGCCGTCGCGACCGCCGTGCGCGGTGGCCTCCGCCACGTACATGATCTTCGTCGGCCGAGTGTCGACCTGTTCGCTCACGGTGCGTCCCCGAGGTGAAGGCAAGGCATGCCGCTGACTGGAAGAAATACCTTGCGCACAATGTATCCGAGCGGGCGAGGGCTTTGTTACTCGGGGGTAGCCGAATTCTCGGGGGCGGCCACCCGCTCGGCCAGCCGGTGCAGATCCGTTCGCAGCCGGGCTATCTCGGGCGCGTGAAGGCCCGTACTCTCCAGCAGCCGCGCCGGCACCTGCTCGGCCCGCTCCCGCAACGCCTCGCCCTCGCCGGTGAGTTGCAGCCGCACCGAGCGCTCGTCGGCCGCCGAGCGCTCGCGCCGCACCAGGCCCGCCGCCTCCAGCCGCTTGAGCAGCGGCGAAACCGTGCCGTAGTCGAGCCGCAGCGCGGCTCCGAGTTCCTTGACCGCGACCTCGCCGCGCTCCCACAGCACGAGCATGGTGAGGTACTGCGGATAGGTCAGGCCGAGCTCGTCGAGCAGCGGCCGGTAGGCGCCGGTCACGGCGCGCTGCGCCGCGTACAGCGCGAAGCACAGCTGGTCGTCGAGCAGCAGCGAAGCCGTAGCCGTCGTGCCCTTCTGGTCCTGGTTCACACGGACATTGTCACGGACTTCGGGTCGAACCCGAAGGGCAGCTCCAGGCGGTGCGCCCGCATCAGCTCCTCGTCGCACAGCAGATCCTGCGTACGCCCGTCGGCCGCGATCACGCCGCCGCTGAGGATCAACGAGCGCGGGCACAGCTCCAGCGCGTACGGCAGATCGTGCGTGACCATCAGTACGGTGACGTCCAACGAGCGCAGGATGTCGGCCAGTTCGCGACGCGAGGCCGGGTCCAGATTGGACGAGGGCTCGTCCAGCACCAGGATCTCCGGCTCCATCGCGAGGACGGTGGCGACCGCGACCCGGCGGCGCTGCCCGAACGAGAGATGGTGCGGGGGACGGTCGGCGAACCCCTCCATGCCGACGCGGGTCAGCGCCGCGCTCACCCGCGCCTGAAGTTCGGCGCCGCGCAGTCCCGCCGTGGCCGGACCGAAGGCCACGTCCTCCCGGACCGTGGGCATGAACAGCTGGTCGTCCGGGTCCTGGAAGACGATGCCGACCCGGCGGCGGATCTCGGCGAGGTTCGCCTTGACGACCGGCAGCCCGGCGACGGCGACCGAGCCGACGCCCCCGCCCAGGATGCCGTTGAGGTGCAGCACGAGCGTGGTCTTGCCCGCGCCGTTGGGGCCGAGCAGCGCGACCCGCTCACCGCGCGCGACGTTCAGATCGACGCCGAACAGGGCCTGGTGCCCGTCGGGATAGGCGTAGGCGAGGCCTCTGACGTCAAGGGATGCGGTGGGCAGGGATGCGGTGGGCGCGGTGGTCATAGTGTCCATCCCAGCAGACAGATCGCGAGCGCGGTCAGGGGCAGTGCGGCGGCGCAGGTCCACTGGGCGCGGCTCGCGCGCACCTGGTCGAGCACCGGCATGGTGCCGGTGTATCCCCGGCTGACCATCGCGAGGTGCACCCGCTCGCCGCGCTCGTAGGAGCGGATGAACAGGGCACCGGCCGATGTGGCGAGCACCCCCCAGTGGCGGACGCCACGGGCCTCGAAGCCGCGCGACCGGCGCGCGATCGACATCCGGCGCATCTCGTCGGCGATCACATCGCCGTACCGGATCATGAAGGACGCGATCTGGACCAGCATCGAGGGCAGGCGCAGCCGCTGCAGTCCGAGCAGCAGCTCGCGCAGCTCGGTCGTGGAGGCGAGGATCACGGAGGCGGCGACGCCCAGCGTCCCCTTGGCCAGGATGTTCCACGCGCCCCACAGCCCCGGGGCGCTCAGCGAGAGGCCGAGCACCTGGACCTGCTCGCCGGGCACGACGAACGGCATCAGCAGCGCGAAGGCGACGAACGGGATCTCGATGAGCATCCGTCGCAGCATGTAGCCCGTGGGGATACGGGCCACGGCCGCGACGGCGGCCAGCAGCACCGCGTACAGCCCGAACGCCCAGACGGCCTCGCGCGGCGTGGAGACCACGACCAGCACGAAGCCGAACACGGCGATCAGCTTGCAGTGCGCGGGCAGACCATGCACCGGCGAGTGCCCGTGCCGGTAGAGCTTGTGGGTGTGGCCCGCCCCCATGTCAGACGGAGTTCTGTACGGGGGTGGGAGCGGCGTTCTCGCCGCTGCTCCTGCGGCGCCGCGCCACCCAGAAGACCCCGCTGCCCACGACGACGGTGGCGCCGACGCCGATCACACCGGCGAGGCCGCCGGAGAGCCGGGCGTCCGAGATGCTCTCGACGCCGTAGTCCGCGAGCGGTGAGTTCGCGGCCGCGTGTTCCTCGACCGACTTGTCGATGCCCTTGTCGGCGGCGACCTTCTCCAGCCCGTCGGGGCTGGCGGAGGCGTAGAAGGAGCCGAAGCCCGCCAGGACCAGGGCGGCGGCCAGGCCTGCCAGCCAGACCCGGCGCGGGGACCGGGCCGGGGCAGGAGCCGGGGCGGGCTGTGCGGGCTGTGCGGGCTGTGCGTCGACCAGCTCGCCGTCGACGAGCAGCTTGAGAGGGGCCGCCATGCCTCGGGCCCCGTGGACGAGGTCGGGTCGTACGGCGATGACGGCACCCACCGTCAGCATCGTGATCCCGGCCTCGCCGATGCCGATGAGCGTGTGGACGCCGACCATCGCGGTGAAGACCGAGGCGATCGGCACATCGGTGACCCCGCCGAGGGCATAGAGGAGGGTGAAGGCCGCGGCCGCCGCGGGCACGGACACCAGCGCGGCGACGAACGAGGCGCCGGTGACCGAGCGGCGGGTGCGCGGCAGGATCGTGACCAGGCCGCGGAAGAGGCCGTACGCCACGACGACGGTGACCACACCCATGACGGTGATGTTCACGCCGAGCGCGGTGAGACCGCCGTCCGCGAAGAGGATGCCCTGCATCAGCAGCACGACGGCTATGCAGAGCACACCGGTGCAGGGCCCGACCAGGATGGCCGCGAGCGCGCCGCCCAGCAGATGCCCGCTGGTACCCGCTCCGACCGGGAAGTTGAGCATCTGTACAGCAAAGATGAAGGCGGCGACCAGGCCGGCGAGCGGCGCGGTGCGCTCGGCCCCGGCCAGTGCGACCGAGGATCCGCCCAGCTCGCGGCGAGCGCCGCGGAGGCTGACCGCGACGGCGCCGGCGGCGACGACTCCGGTGACCACCGAGACGGGCGTATTGATGAAACCGTCGGGGACATGCATGGAGGGCTCCGCTCCGGACAGATGAAGAACTGTCCAATCATAGAACCCAGATGCAAACGACTTGCAAGAGCGCATGACTCTTGATCGATCCCAGCCGAAGCTGGAACCTCGGAAATATGCGACATTAGATGACAAAGCAGACGAGTGTGAGGAGCTCCCGATGCCCGCCGCCGTCGAAGATTACGCCCGAGGCCGGATTGTCACCGATGCTCCTCAGTATCGATCTGTCCCTGTCTCCCTGACCTACGACCCCGCGGCGGATCCGCAGGCGGTGAGTTTCGCCTTTCCCAGCGGCCGGGAGTGGACCTTCCCCCGCGAGCTGCTGGAGACCGGCCTGAAGGCACCCGCGAGCCGCGGCGACATCAGCGTCTGGCCGTGCGGCCGGGTCCAGGCAGTGGTGGAGTTCCACACCTCCGACGGCGTCGCCGTGGTCCAGTTCGACGCGAAGACGCTGATGCGCTTCCTGCGCCACACATACGCGGCGGCCGCACCCGCCACAACCAGCTGACGGATACGGCCACCACCTCGGCGACGGCTCCCGTCCCCACGGTGCCGTCGCCTTGCCGGGAGCCCGCTCGGCCGGTGCGGACACCGGCCCGGCCGGCGCGGCCCACCGCGCCGGCCGGATACCCCCGGCGGTCTCAAGGGGGTTCAGACGCGCACCAGGTCGCGCTCGTCGCCCGGGTCGGCGGGAGACGCTTCGAGCTCCTTGTGCAGCTTCTCGCCCTCCACGTCCACGTTGGGCAGCGCCTTGTCCAGCCAGCGCGGCAGCCACCAGGCCTTGTGGCTCAGCAGGGCCAGCACCGCCGGCACGATCGCCATACGGACCACGAAGGCGTCGAAGAAGACCGCGATCGCTAGACCGAAGCCGATCATCTTGATCATCTGCTCGCTGGAGCCGATGAAGCCGGAGAACACCGCGATCATGATGACGGCCGCAGCCGTGACCACCCGGGCGCCGTGCTGGAAGCCGGTGACGATCGCCTCGCCGGGCCGCTGGCCGTGGACGTACGCCTCTCGCATCCGGGTGACCAGGAAGACCTCGTAGTCCATGGCGAGGCCGAAGACCACACCCACCATGAAGATCGGCATCATCGACATGATCGGGCCGGTCTGCTCCACGCCGAAGAGCGAACCGAGCCAGCCCCACTGGAAGACGGCCACGACCGCGCCCAGCGCCGCCACGACGGACAGCAGGAAGCCGAGGGCCGCCTTGAGTGGCACCAGGACCGAGCGGAAGACCACCATCAGCAGCAGGAACGCCAGACCCACGACAAGCGCGAGATAGGGCAGCAGCGCGTCGTTCATCCGCTGTGAGAAGTCGATGTTCATCGCGGTCGCGCCGGTGACCAGGACGTTGTCACCCGTGGTGTCCCGGATCGAGTGGACGAGCTCCTCGGTGGCCGCCGAGGAGGGCCGGTCCTTCGGAATGACGGTGATCATCGCGGTGTCGCCGGCCTTGTTGAGGGTCGCCGGGGTGACGGCCACGGCGCCGTCGAGGCCCTGGATCACCTTGACCGCACGGTCCGCCTCGCCCTTGCCACCGTCGACGACCACCAGGAGCGGGCCGTTGGAACCGGGGCCGAAGCCGTCGGAGAGCAGGTCGTAGGCCTTGCGCTGGGTGGTGCTCGTCGGCTGCGCGCCGTCGTCGGGCAGGCCCATCTCGAGCGACGCGGCCGGAATCGCGATCGCGCCGAGACCCACCACACCGGCGAGCAGGACGGCAACCGGGCGGCGCAGTACGAAGCGCGCCCAGCGGGTGCCCGCGTTCGGCTTGTCGCTGATCTCCCTGCCCTTGCGCACTTTGCGGCCCAGCACCCGCTTGCCGGCGAAGCCGAGCAGTGCGGGTATCAGGGTGAGGGCGATCAGGACCGCGATCACGACCGTGCCGGCCGCGGCGAAGCCCATCTTGGTGAGCATCGGGATGTTGACGACGGCGAGACCCACCAGGGCGATGACCACGGTCAGTCCGGCGAAGACGACCGCGGAGCCCGCGGTGCCGACGGCCCGGCCGGCCGCTTCCTCGTGCTCCCGGCCCTCGGCCAGCTCGGCGCGGTAGCGGGAGACGATGAACAGCGCGTAGTCGATGCCGACCGCGAGGCCGATCATCGTGGCCAGCGTGGCGGTGGTGGAGCCCAGGTCGAGGACGTTGGCCAGCGCGGTGATCGTGGAGATCCCGATGCCGACGCCGATGATCGCGGTGAGCAGCGGCAGCCCGGCGGCCACCAGCGAACCGAACGTGATCACCAGCACGATGCCGGCGATGACCACGCCGACGATCTCGCCCGCCCCGGTCTCGGGTGCGGCCTGCAGCGCATCGCCGCCGATCTCCACGGTCAGCCCGGCGTCGCGCGCCTGGGTGCCGGTCTCCTCCAGCGCCTCACGCGTCGCCTCGGTCAGCTCCATTCCGCTGACCTTGTACGAGACCGAGACATAAGCGGTCGCGCCGTCCTGGGAGACGGCCTTGGCCACGTACGGGTCGGTGACGGACGCCACCTGGTCGGAGCCGGACTTCAGCTCCGCGACCGCCTTGTCCACCTCGGCCCGGTGGGCGGCGTCGGTCATCTTCCCGTCGTCGGGGGCCTTGAAGACCACACGGGCGGTCGCGCCGTCGGCGCTGCCGCCGGGGAAGCGCTCGTCCAGCAGGTCGAAGGCCTTCTGGGCCTCCGTACCCGGCATCGAGAAGGAGGAGGAGGTGGCGGTGGACGCGGAACCCGCGCCGATACCGGCGAGTACCAGCAGTGCCACCCATATCAGGGCGACGAGTCGGCGCCGCTTGAAAGCGGACCGCCCGAGTTTGTACAGGAACGTAGCCATGAGTACGGGCTCCCGGTCAGGTCGTTGGGACAACAGAGGGCAGGAATGACCAGCCCGACGACGTGAGCGGTGCGCGTCAGGTGGGACTTTGTCGGTGGTGCTCGGTGGTACGGGGAGAGGTGAATCAGAGGCCGCGGGCGGGGAGACCCAGTGCGGGGAGCACAACGGCATCCAGGTAGTCGCGCAGGAAGCACTGGGTCATGGGCTCGTCCTGGATCAGTGGGTGCGCGACGAAAGCACCGACCAGCATGTGCGAGAGGAACTTCAGTGCGGGGTTGTCCGGGGCGAGTTCGCCGCGGTCGATCGCCCGCTGCAGCATCGCGTCGAGCCCGGTGATCTCGGGTTCGATGAAGAGCTCGCGCAGCGCCTGCAGCAGGTCGTCGTTCTCGTGGACCGCCCGGGTGAGACCCCGCATCAACGCGGTGTCCCGCTCCATCTGGCAGTTGTCGGAGAGCGCCACCATCTCGTGGAAGTCGCCGCGCAGGCTGCCGGTGTCGATCCTGGAGATGTCCACCGGCTTGCTGTGCCTCAGGGACATGGCGACCAGCTCAGGCTTGCTCCCCCACTGGCGGTAGAGGGTGGCCTTGCTGGAGCGGGTCCGGGCGGCGACGGCGTCCATGGTCAGGGCGTCGTAGCCGACCTCGCGCAGCAGGTCGAGCACGGCGTCGTACAGTTCGGCCTCGCGCTCGGGGGTGAGCCGGCTGCGGGTCATGACGGCCTCCTTCCCGGCCTCATCCGAACGAAACGGTTTCGTACACCTCGAAGGTAGCCCATCCCGCGAGCGAAACGAAATCGTTTCGCTTGTGGCCTCGGTCACGGACACGGACACGGCCACGGATACGGCCGGGGCGCCACGAACACCGAGGGCGGGGCCTTTCTCCGGACTCACCCGTCCCACAAGTTGCCGCGCACCCTCGGCACCGAAAGCATTGGGGGGTGAGTGACGACGTCGCGTATCTCCGCTTCCCGCACCTGCACGACGACTTGCTGTGCTTCACGGCCGAGGACGACCTGTGGATCGCGCCCCTGGTGCCGGAGGGTGATCCGCCCGGCCGCGCCTGGCGGATCACCGTCGACCGCACCAGAGTCGGCCATCCGCGCTTCTCCCCCGACGGCAGCCACATCGCGTACACGACCTGGCGCAGCCTCGACCCGGAGATCCATCTCGCGCCCGTCGACGGAGGACCCGCTCGCCGGCTCAGCTACTGGGGATCGACCGACACCCGGGTGTGCGGCTGGACGCCCGACGGCCACATCCTCGCCGTCTCCTCGCACGGCCAGCCGTTCTCGTACTTCTCCTGGGCCTACAGCGTCCCGACCACCGGCGCGCCCGGCGCAAAGCTGCCCTGGGGCCCGGTGTCCGACATCGCCGTCACCGATCTTGCCGGAGGCGAGGGACGCACCCTCCTCCTCACCGGCAAGCCGCCCCACGAACCGGCCGCCTGGAAGCGCTACCGCGGCGGGGCGACGGGCCGGCTGTGGCTGCACGGCGAACGGCTGCTGGCGGACCTGGAAGGCCATCTGGACAGCCCCATGTTCATCCGCGGCACGGGCACCGAGCACTGGTCACCCGACGACGGGGGCCGGATCGCGTTCCTCTCCGACCACGAGGGCGTCGGCAATCTGTACTCGTGCCTGCCCGACGGGACAGGGCTGACGCGCCACACCGACCATGACGCCTTCTACGCCCGGCACGCCTCGAGCGACGGTCGCAGGATCGTGTACCAGTGCGCGGGCGACCTGTGGATCGTCGACGACCTGAGTCCCGATGCGCAGCCGCGCAAGCTTCAGGTACGGCTCGGCGGCCCGCGTGCCGGCCGCCGTACCTACCAGGTGCCGGCCGCCAGCCACGTCGGCGCGGTCGCGGTCGACGAGACCGGGCGGGCCAGCGCCGTCAATGTGCGCGGCAGCCTGTACTGGCTCACCCACCGCGACGGGCCCGCACGCACCATCGCGGACACCCCGGGCGTACGGGTACGGCTGCCGGTGATGCTCGGCAGCAGCGGGCGGGTCGCCTATGTCACGGACGCGCAGGGCGAGGACGCGGTCGAGATCGCCTACCTCCCGAGGGCCAGCGGCGACAAGGAGCCACGGCTGCTCGACGGGGAGCAGCTCGGCCGGGTCCAGGAGATGGTCTCCGACCCGAGCGGGGAGAGGCTCGCGATCGCCTCGCACGACGGGCGGCTGCTGCTGCTCGACGTCTCCGAGGAGTCCACCGGGAGCGTGGGTACTCCCCCTGGCTCCGCCGGGGGGACCCCCACCCAGGCCGAAGGCTCCGGGGGAATCACCGAACTGATCAGCTCCGACAACGGGCCGGTGCGGGACCTGGCCTTCTCTCCCGACGGCGGCTGGCTGACCTGGTCCCATCCGGGCGTCGGCCGCTCACTGCGCCTGATCAAGCTGGCCCGGATCGCCGACCGTACGATCGTCGACCTCACCAACGGCCGGTTCGAGGACGAGAATCCGGTCTTCACACGCGACGGGCGCTATCTGGCGTTCCTGTCGTGGCGCGGGTTCGACCCCGTGTACGACGTACACACCGGCGACCTGTCCTTCCCGCTGGGCTGCCGGCCCTATCTCGTGCCGCTGTCGTCCGCCACGCCCTCTCCCTTCGCGCTGTCGCCCGAGGGACGGCCGGCGGCCGGCGGGCTCGATCCGCTGGAGGAGAGCCCGGACAGCTCGGTGATGGTCGAGATCGAGGGCCTGGAGAGCCGGGTGACACCGTTCCCGGTCACCGCGTCCAAGTACTCGGCGCTCCATCCGGTCGCCGGCGGCGGGCTGGTCTGGCTGCGCTGGCCGATCTCCGGCGCGCTCGGCGAGACGTTCGTCAACCCGGCCGACACCTCGGGCCGGCCCACCCTCGAGCACTTCGACATCTCCAAGGCCCGCAAGACCGAACTGGTCGGGCACCTGGACTGGTTCGGGGTCAGCGGCGACGGCACCCGGCTGGTCGTCATGGACGAAGGAGACATGCGGGCGGTGCCGGCCACCGAGATGGGCGACAGCGACTCGACGGTCTATCTGGACCTGCGCCGCATCCTGCACGAGGTGGACCCGGCCTCCGAGTGGCGCCAGGCGTACGGCGAGGCGGGCCGCATCACCCGCGCGTACTTCTGGGAACCGAACATGTGCGGGATCGACTGGGACGGGGTGCTGGAGCAGTACCGACCGCTGACCGAACGGGTCGCGTCGCCGGACGAGTTCGCCGATCTGATGCGTGAAGTGCTCGGCGAACTGGGCACCTCCCACGCGTACGTCACCCCGGCCCGGCGCAACGAGGGGCCGCCGCACTACCAGCGGGCGATGGGTCTGCTCGGCGCGAACCTGGTGTGCCGGGACGGCAAGTGGGTGCTCAGGCGGATCCTGCCGGGCGACTCGTCCGACTCCAAGGCACGCTCACCGCTCGCCGGTACGGGCATCCGCGAGGGCGCGGTCCTCACCCATGTCGACGGGCGCCCGGTGGACCCGGTGACCGGCCCTTACCCGATGCTGTCCGCGGCGGGCGGTACGACGGTCGAGCTGACCTTCCGCCCGGCCGACGACGAGGACGGACCGGCGCGCCGGGTGGCGATCGTGCCGCTGGTCGACGAACGACCGCTGCGGTACCAGGACTGGGTGGCCAAACGCCGTGCGGTCGTACGGGAGTTGAGCGGCGGCCAGTGCGGGTACCTCCACATCCCGGACATGGGCGGCTCGGGCTGGGCCCAGTTCAACCGCGATCTGCGCCTGGAAGTGTCGCGGCCTGCACTGATCGTGGACGTCCGCGGCAACGCGGGCGGCCACATCAGCGAACTGGTCGTCGAGAAACTGAGCCGCAACATCCTGGGCTGGGATCTCACGCGCAACGCCCAGCCGGTGTCGTACGCGTCGAACGCGCCGCGCGGCCCGGTGGTCGCGATCGCGGACGAGGCGACGTCGTCGGACGGCGACATGATCACGGCGGCGTTCAAAATGCTGAAGCTGGGCCCGGTGGTGGGCAGTCGCACCTGGGGCGGCGTGGTCGGCATGACGGGCCGCCACCGTCTGGGCGACGGCACGGTCATCACGGTCCCGATGAACGCGGCCTGGTTCGAGGAGTACGGCTGGTCGATCGAGAACCACGGCGTCGAACCGGACCTGGACGCGCTGCGCACCCCGCTGGACTGGGCGGAAGGCCGCCACGCCCAGCTGGACGACGCGATCCAACTGGCCCTGGACATGCTCAAGTCCTCGCCCCCGGCCGTCCCCCCGGACTACACGGAAGTCCCCGACCTCCACCGCCCCCCACTGCCCCCGAGGCCATGACACCGGGCCGTCGGCCGTGACGCCCGCGCCGTCCGGCTTCCCTGCCGCGCAGGGCATTCCCTGCCCAGGTGGGCCGGGTGGCGGCCGGCCCGAGGGGCCCGACTTCCGCTGCTGGCCCCAACTCCCTGCCCGGGTGTGACCGCTGACCCGGCCGGCCGGAAAAGGCGCGCGCACGCTTGCCGGTCGCCCGGCCAACTCCCTTGTCCTGCCAGGCCCACGAGGCCGAAGAAGCCACCCGCCGACGGGACAGAACAGCGGGCCGCCCGTCATCCCTACCTCGGCCCACGGCGACAGACCTGCTCCACAGCAGGCCGCACGGGACGACCCGGCTCCGGCGAACCCGAGTCGTGGGACGTGCTCGCGTCGCGAACCCGCCGCGCCCGCCGGGGGCACGGGGAGTACCTCGGTATCTCCAACTCCCCGAAAAGGACGGGCATATGGGGAGACACCTCGCACCGAGAAGAGGCGCACCCGCGATACGGGTGCGCCTCGTCAACCGTGTCCTGCGTACGCTTCGTCAGGCCTCGCGGTCCTGGTTGAACCTCGCCTCGTCCTGCATGCCGTCCTGGGTCCGGCCGCGCCGCTGCTCCCTGGACTGCGGGCCGCCGGTCCGCGGGGCGCGCCGGGCGGCCTCTTCCCGGCCGGGCTGCGGTCGCTGACGCTGCGGCGGCTGCTTCGGCTTGGCACCGCGCGCCGCCTGCTTCGCCTGGTCCGCGAGCTCCTGCGCCTTGTCCTTGAACTGGTCCTGGATGCCCATGGAAGTCACTCCTAGAAGGGTGTGAAGGGGTCGGGGGTCACGTACGCCCCCTGGGCTGCGACCAGCCTTGCATGCACGGACACAGCGCGCATTTCGATCAGTTACGCTCCGTACGAGCCGACTCGTCGGCCGCTCCGCCGGCCCCGACGAGCCCCTTCGCGACCCCGCCCAGCCGCGGTTCGAAGCGCCGCATCTCCCGCTGGCCGACCGTCCCGACGAGCCCCGGCAGAAGGCCGCGCACCGACTGCATCCCGCGCAGCCACCACTGCGCGTACACATGCGAGGAGCGCCGTTCGATCCCGGCCACGATCCGGTCCACCGCGGGCCCCAGCGGATACGTCCGGTTCGCCGGCCACGGCAGCCGCTGCCGCAGCTCCCGCATCACCTCGTCCTGGTCCGCGCCGCGCACCATGTCCGTGTCCGTCCAGGACAGATAGCCGACCCCGACCCGTACGCCCCGGTAGCCGACCTCCGCCCGCAGGGCGTGCGCGAATGCCTCGACGCCCGACTTGGACGCGCAGTACGCCGTCATCATCGGTGCCGGCGTGATCGCCGCGAGCGACGCGATCTGCAGGAAGTAGCCCCGGCTTTCCATCAGCACCGGCAGAAAGGCCCGCCCTGTCACGGCACTTCCGATCAGGTTGACCTCGATCACCCGCCGCCAGGACGCCGGATCGGAGTCCACGAACGGACCCCCGGACGCCACACCGGCGTTGGCGACGACGATGTCGACCTTGCCGAAGCGTTCCTTGACCTCCTGCGCCACCCGCGCCATCGCCTCGTGGTCGGTGACATCGGCGTACCAGTGCTCGCTGTCGGCGTGCAGCCGCTCCGAGACCTTCTTCAACTCGTCCGGTTCGAGGCCGACCAGCGCCACCTTCGCGCCGCGCGCCGACAGTTTGCGGGCCAGCAGTTCGCCGACGCCGCGCGCGGCTCCCGTGACGACCGCGACCTGCCCGTCCAGGCTCTTCCTGCTCATACGGCCTCCTCCTTCGCGTTCAGGTACGTACCGGCCAGCTCTCGGATCTTCGCGGTGACGGCCTCCGGAGCCTCCACCGGTGTCATGTGCCCCATGCCGGCGAGCTCCACGAGTCCGACGCACGCGGGCAGTGTCGCGGCCAGGCGGCGGGCGTGGACCATCGGGGTGAGCCGGTCGGCCGTACCGCCGATCACGAGCGCGGGCACGTTCAGGCCCCGTACGCCCGCGTCGAGATCGAGTCCACCGAGCACCTGCGCCCATGCCACCCGGGACGCCCGCGGACAGGCGTGCACGATACGGGCGCACTCGGCGACCGTCTTCGGCGATGAACCGGGGCCCATCGTCCCGTACTTGAGGATGCGCCGGGACAGCGCGGTGACCGGTCCGAGCGGCGCTCGCGCGCCGAGAACGAGATGGGTGAGTCTGGTGCGCAACCGCCCTGGCCGCAGCGGCAGCAGCAGCGACTCGTCGACCAGGCGCGCGCTGCCCGTGCTGCACAGCAGGACCGCGGCGGCGTGCTCCTGGAAGCGGACCCGCCCGGACGCGGCCAG
Organism: Streptomyces sp. NPDC002889; assembly: GCF_042888425.1. Taxonomy (NCBI): domain Bacteria; kingdom Bacillati; phylum Actinomycetota; class Actinomycetes; order Kitasatosporales; family Streptomycetaceae; genus Streptomyces; species Streptomyces sp. NPDC002889. The sequence goes on along the minus strand of NZ_JBIAPT010000007.1, from coordinate 294,168 downwards.
CATCGTCATGCCGCCCATGGAGTGCCCGGCGAGCACGGCCTTGACGCCCGGTGCCAGTACGGCCCCGAGGACGGCCTCGAGGTCGTCGGCGAGCGCGTCGGTGGTCCATCCGCCGGGAGCGGCGGCCGGCGAACGGCCGTGGCCCCGCTGGTCGTAGACGATCACCCGGTGGTCGGCGGCCAGATCCCGTGTCTGCGCGGCCCAGAAGTGCGTGGAGCAGGTCCAGCCGTGGGAGAGCACGACGGTGGGGGCGTCCTCGGGACCGTGTTCCTCGACATGGATGCGCGACCCGTCGGCGGAGACCGCGGTCAGTTCCCGACGGGCAACGGGCGGGGCGTCGGTGCGCTTGAGGAGACGGCTCATCGCACGGCCTCCGCGCTCTGCCGGGTGCGCCCGGCCATCGGCTTGGGCGCGCGGACGACCTCGTACTCCGAGAGATCCACCCGCCGTGTCGCACTGCGGAACTCGCCCGTCGTGCCCGGCCAGAGCGTGGTGTTGCGGCCGGCTGCGTCGAGGTACCAGCTGGTGCAGCCACCCGTGCTCCACACGGTCCGCCGCATCCGTTCCTGGACCTTCCGGTTCCACGCGTGCACGGCGGACGGCCGCGCGGCGAGCACGGTCCCTTCGCCCAGCACGGTCAACTGCCGCATGTAGTCGGCCAGATAGTTCAGCTGGGACTCGATCATCAGGATCATCGAGGAGTTGCCGAGCCCGGTGTTCGGGCCGATGATCGTCATCCAGTTGGGGAAGCCCGCCGCGGTCGCGCCGCGCAGCGACTGCATGCCGTCCTTCCATGCCTCGGCGAGGGTGATCCCGTCGGCGCCGACGACCCGCTCGGCGATCGGCATGTCCGTCACACGGAACCCCGTACCGAAGATGATCGCGTCCACGTCGGTCTCGGTCCCTCCCCCGGAGCCGGCGCCCCGGGAGGTGCCCTCGGCGGCGACCAGCGTCGAGCCGCGCACCTCGCTCAGTCCCGAGGCCACCACCTCCACATTCGGCCGGGTGAGCGCCGGGTAGTAGGTGCTGGACAGCAGGATGCGCTTGCAGCCGATGCGGTACGAGGGCGTGAGCTTGGCCCGCAGCTCCGGGTCCTTGACGGATTTGGCGATGTTGGCCTTGGCGAGCCGCTCGACGAGGCCGAGTTCGTTCGGCCGCTTGGTGAAGGCCTGCACCTGAAGCTCCCGGATGCCCCACAGCAGTCCGCGCCGGGCGGCCGCGGTGAACGGCAGCTGCCGGTGCAGCCAGCGCTCGGCGCCGGTGATCTCGCGGTCGATGCGCGGCATCACCCACGGCGGGGTGCGCTGGAAGAGCGTCAGACCGGCGACCTTCGGCTGGATCGCGGGCACGATCTGGATCGCGGACGCGCCGGTCCCGATCACCGCGACGCGCTTGCCCGTCAGGTCGTAGTCGTGGTCCCACTGCGCCGAGTGGAAGACCTTCCCGGGGAAGTCGGCCAGCCCCGGGATCTCGGGGATCTTCGGGTCGGACAGCGGCCCGGTCGCGGAGACGACGACATCCGCGGTGAGCGCGCCCTGCGAGGTCTCGATCTCCCAGCGCAGCGCCTCGGTGTCCCAGCGCATCATCAGCACCTCGTGGTTCAGGCGCAGGTGGGGGCGGAGCCCGAAGGTGTCGGTGACGTGTTCCAGGTAGGCGCGGATGTGCTCCTGCCCGGAGAAGGTGCGGGGCCAGTCGGGGTTGGGGGCGAAGGAGAAGGAGTAGAGGTGCGAGGGCACGTCGCAGGCGCAGCCCGGGTAGCTGTTGTCGCGCCAGGTGCCGCCCACCGAGTCCGCGCGCTCCAGGACGACGAAGTCGGTGATACCTTCGCGGCGCAGTCGGACCGCGGCCCCGAGGCCGCCGAATCCGGATCCGATCACCGCCACCCTTACGTGTTCGTGCTGCTGCTCGCTCATCCCGCCGCCTCCTGCTGAACGTCCCGGACCGAACCCAACAAACGCTGCCAGCAATCACTGGCATGGTTGGGAGAGTAGAGCAGCCGCATACCCAGGGGTAGGGGTAGGGCCCGACAAGTTACCGGCGGTACAACATAGGCTTCTGCCGTGACAGAAGCGCGCGAGTACCGCATGGAGGAACTGGCCAAGGAGGCCGGCATCACGGCGCGCACCGTGCGCTTCTACCGCGAGCGCGGCCTGCTCCCACCTCCCCGCCGCGAGGGCCGGATCGCCTGGTACGACGACCACCACCTGGCCAGACTGCGGACCATCGCCGCCCTCCTGGAGCGCGGCCACACCCTCAACGGCATCGCCGATCTCGCCACCGCGTTCGAGAGCGGACGGGACGTGGGCGAGGTGCTCGGCCTCGGCGAACCCACCGAGGAGACCCCGGTCCGGCTCACCCCGGAGGCACTCGCCGACTACTTCCAGGGCGAGGTCACAGCCGAGAATCTGGCCACCGCGCTGGAGCTCGGCTATCTGGCCGTCGACGGCGACGAGATCGTCCACATCAGCCGCCGGCTGCTGGACGTCTCGGCAGCGCTCGTACGGGAGGGTGTCCCGCTCTCCGCCGTCCTGGAGGCGGGCCGCCAGGTCCGCACCCACGCGGACGCCCTGGCCGAGCTCTTCTTCGACATGCTGAGCACCCGCAGCGCGGCGTCCGAACTGAACCGGCTGCGCCCGCTGGCCAAGAGCGTGGTCGAGGCCGAGCTGTCCATGGCGATGGACCGCCGCCTGCGCACATCGCCGGAGGCCCGGCAGACATAGCGGCCGGGGCACCGGGGGCGTCGCGCTCGTCCGGACGCTCCGTGCCGCCGGGACTCGCCGCGCCGCACCGAGTCGCCGTGCCGCGCGGACCGCTGCGGCACCCGAGCCCCTGCGGCGGCAGCGGCGCCGAGCCGCGGCCCCGCGCAAGCCGCCAGAAGCGGCGCAGACACAGCCGGCCGAGGCACCAGAAGGCGCCGCGCCCGCCGGGACTCGCCGCGCCGCCGGGCCCGCCATGCCGCCCGGACCAAGACGCCCCCGAGTCCCCGCGGCGGCCGTCGGCGCGCCGCGCACACGGGGCGGCGTGCCTACAGCTCGTACACCGCCGTCACCGGCGCATGGTCGCTCCACCGCTCGCCGTGCGTCGCCGCGCGCTCCACCCACGCCTTCACCGCGCGCCGTGCGAGCCCGGACGTCGCCACCTGGAGGTCGATGCGCCAGCCCGTGTCGTTGTCGAAGGCGCGTCCACGGTAGGACCACCAGGAGTACGGCCCCTCCCGGTCCGGGTGGAGCGCGCGCACCACATCCACGTACCCGGCCTCGTCGTAGACACGGGAGAGCCACTCCCGCTCCTCGGGGAGGAAGCCGGAGTTCTTCTTGTTGCCCTTCCAGTTCTTGAGGTCGGCCTCCTGGTGGGCGATGTTCCAGTCGCCGCACACCACCACCTCACGGCCGTCCGCCGCCGAACGGGCCCGCAACTCGCCCAGATACGGCAGGAACTCGTCCATGAAGCGCGTCTTCTCGTCCTGCCGGGCCGTGCCCACCTCGCCCGAGGGCAGATACAGGCTGGCGACGGTGATTCCCGGCAGATCCGCCTCGACATAGCGTCCGCTGCCGTCGAACTCGTCCGACCCGAACCCGATCCGTACCTCGTCCGGCTCGCGGCGCGTGTACACGGCGACCCCCGCACGCCCCTTCGCCGCGGCCGGGGCATGCACCGTGTACCAGCCCTCGAGGTCACGGAGCTCGGCCGGCAGCTGCTCCGCCTCCGCGCGTACCTCCTGGAGGCAGACCGCATCGGCGGACGTACCGGCCAGCCACTGCACGAAGCCCTTCTTCGCCGCGGCGCGGATCCCATTCACATTCACACTTGTCACGGTGAGCACCACGGCACCATACAGACCGCCCGCAATCGCATACACGTACGCTTCTCGGCATGCATGTCAGAACAAGGGCCTTCGACCACCCCGACGCCGTCAAGCTCAATGACCAGGTGCAGCTCGAATACATCGAGCGCTACGGGGACGACGAAGGGGATGCCACCCCCCTGGACGCGTCGATGTTCGTCCCGCCGAAGGGCCTGTATCTGATCGCGTACGACGATCAGGAACGCCCCCTCGCCACCGGCGGCTGGCGCTCCCAGGACGCGGGCCCGCTCGGCTACTCGGACGGAGATGCCGAGCTCAAGCGCATGTACGTGATCCCCGAGGCGCGCGGTCTCGGCCTCGCCCGCCGCATCCTCGCCGCCCTGGAGGACGACGCCCGCGCCGCCGGCCGCACCCGGATGGTGCTGGAGACGGGCATCATGCAGCCCGAGGCGATCGCGCTCTACGCCTCCTGCGGCTATCTGCCGTGCGACAAATTCGGCCACTACCGGGAGTACGAGAGCAGCCGCTGCATGGCCAAGGAATTGTCGCGCCCCTGACATTTACGCGCTTCCCGTGGCACTCTGCCTCACGCACGCCGATCCGCACCGCCTCATCCCCCACCCCGCCCCTGCGCGTAGTCGGGCGGGCACGGCACAAGGAGACATGCGTGAGAAGCCATCGCACTGCCACCGCGGCCCTGTTGGCCGCCACCGCCCTGCTCGCCGGGGCACTGTCGGCCACCTCCGCCGGCGCCGCCCCCGCTCCCTCCCCCGCCCCCGCGTCCTTCGCTCCGCAGCAGGCGGCCAAGGGCTTCTGGACAGCCGAGCGGATGCGCGACGCCACCCCCCTCGATCTGGTCCGGGCCACGCCCGGCGCACTCAAGGCCCCCGCACCGGGCGGCAAGGAGACCGTGATCGGCCCCACCGCCTTCCCGCAGGCCGGCGGCCCGTGGACCGGGGGCGGCGCGGTCGTGAAGACGTCGGGGAGGGTGTTCTTCACCTTCCAGGGCCGTACCGCCTCCTGCTCCGGCAACTCTGTGACCAGCCAGAACGGCAGCACCGTCGTCACCGCGGGCCACTGCGTGAAGTACCAGGGCGCCTGGCACACCAACTGGGTCTTCGTGCCCGCCTACGACAACGGCCAGGCCCCGTACGGCCAGTGGAGTGCGACCAGGACGCTGACCACCGACCAGTGGGCGGCGAGCGAGGACATCAACTACGACGTCGGCGCGGCGGTCGTCGCCCCGCTGAACGGCAAGACGCTCGCCGAGACGGTCGGGGCCCAGGGGCTGAGCTTCAACGGCGGCTACAACAAGGCGATGTACGCCTTCGGCTTCCCCGCGGCCTCGCCGTACGACGGCTCCAAGCTGATCCACTGCAGCGGGAACAGCTCCAAGGACTTCCTGTTCTCCAAGGACCACAGCCTGGGCTGCAACATGACCGGCGGATCGAGCGGCGGCCCCTGGTTCACCTCGTTCAGCGAAGCCACCGGCACCGGACTGCAGGCGTCGGTGAACAGCTTCGGGTACACGTTCCTGCCGAACCGGATGTTCGGCCCGTACTTCGGCAACGAGGCGAAGGCGGTCTACGACAAGGCCCAGGTTTCCTGAGCCCTTGGCCGGCGGGGGCTCGGTCTCCCCCGCCGGTCCGGCCGGTCCGGCCCAGCGCAACAGCCGGCAACCCCCTGATCTCGCCCAGGAGTTCACCGTCGGCGTCGCGGGCCACCGGCCCGTCGAAGACCAGCCCGTCCACGCAGGCGAGGAATGTCACGGTCCGGCGCCCGGCCACCCCCTGGGGCACGTTGTGCGCCACCAGGAAATCCCGTACGCGATCCCGCGCGGAGTTCTCCCTCGGTACGAGACCCGCAGCTCCGGGTGAAACACGCGCGACGCCGTCCCACTGGCGGAGGTCCGCCGCCGCTTCGGCCACTGGCACGACCCGATCCCGGCGCAGCTGGACGTGACCACGCCGGCGACGTACTCCACCACGACATCGCCGAACTGCTCACGCCACTCCCCTCCTTCACCACCGGCAGCGTCGCCCTCCTCGGTGACGCCGCCCACGCCATGACCCCGCATCCGGGCCAGGGAGCCTGCCAGGCCCTGGAGGACGCGACGACCCTCGCCGCCGCCCTGGCCGGTGGAACCTCCCTCGAATCGGCCCTCGCCCGGTACGACGCCGAGCGCCGCCCCCGCGCCCAGTCGGTCGCCCGCGCGGCCCGCCAGGCCGGCCGGATGGGCCAGCAACTTGCCCACCCCGTGGCGGTGGCAGTCCGCAACACGGCCCTGCGCCTGGCACCGGCCGGCGCTACAGTACGGACGATCCTGCGTCACTCCTCCTGGGTACCGCCGCACCTGGAGCCGGCCTCGCGATAGTGCAGGAGCCCCTGCCGGGTTTCCCCGGCAGGGGCTCACACATGGTTCCGCAGGTCCGTCGCGCGTCAGGCGAGGGCGCCCTCACCCTTCGCGAGCAGCCACTCCCGGTTCAACGAACCGAGGGGGATGCGGTGCTGGAAGACGGGCGTACCGAAGATGGACAGCTGCAACTGCAGCCATCCGGCCAGATCCACTCCGCCGTAGACCTTCCAGGCCCCGGCCGCCGACGTCGGCGTGGCCGTCGCGGCGGCCTCGCCCCGCAGGTACGGGGCGAGATCGGCGGTGACGCCGACCGCTCCGTACAGGCCGATGCTGGCCTCGGCCCCGAGGGCGGCCTTCACCTTGCCTGCGGCGGCCACCTTCGCGCGCACCGGGGTGCCGGTCATCTCGGCGGTGCTGACCGGCTTCCAGCCGCCTTCCTTCGAGTAGCTGCCGCCGACCCGGAAGTCGCCCTTGAGGTCCTGCTTGACCTCGACGGTCACGGTGCCGTCCGCGGCCACCTGGACATAGGCCGTGAGATCGAGGTTCACCACGACGGGCACGGGACCGACCTGGATCACGGGGTCGGCATGCAGCTTGGCGAACGGAATCCGCACCGGCTTGCCGCCCGCGGCGGCCTTGCCCTTGAGCTCCCACTGCGACGTCCAGTCACCGCTCAGGCCCAGGAACGCCGAGTCCGGCGCGAGGACGGACGACCCGTCGTACGAGAACTCGACCTTCGGCGCGAGCTGCACAAAGCCCGCGACCGACGCCGCCCCGCTCACGGGAACGCCCTCGGTGACCGGCAACGGGACCGACGCACCGACATCGATCCGCAGGCTGCCCAGGGGGACGTTCGCACCGTGCGGGCCGACCTCGATGTCCCCGGCCTTGGCCCAGGAGACCTTCACGCCCTGCACCAGCGGCTCGACGTCGATGGTCGCCGGGTCGACCGGCACGGCGCCGTCGGCCTTGTCGTCACCGAGCAGCGCGCCGAGCGTCGCCGGCTCGGTCTTCACCTCGGTGCCCTTCTCGGTCTGCCCCGCCACATCGGTGACCTTGGCGAGCAGCCCGTCGGGGGCCCCGGGGGCGGGCCCGCTGGCGATGATGTCGCCCACGGCGGGGGCACCGTCGGCGGGACCGGCCGCCGGCGCCGACGTCCCGCTCGGGGACGCCTTCCCGCTCGGCGCCGACGTCCGGCCCGGGGACGGCCTCCCGCTCGGAGACACCTTCCCCGCACCGGATATGACGGCACGTCGGCTGGTGCGGTCGTACGAGGCCACCTTCAGCGGCGACTTCTTCGCCTTCCCGTCCCCGCCCACCCGGGCGACGGCGGTCGGCTCGCCCTCCGGCACCCCGGCCACCGCGAGCTGCTGCGAGGGAGTGGCTTCGGGGGTGACGGTGCTGACGGCCTGCGGTGCTTCGGCGCCGGCCGCGTCCGGGGACGACGCCCCGGTATCGGCCGAGCACCCTGTGGCGAGCAGGGAAACAGTAATCAATGCCGCGAAAGCGGCATTTCTGGCACAGAGCTTACGCACGTGGGAGTCCTCGGAGCGTGTGTTTGGGGGATACGCGCAACAGGGAAGGGACTCGCGAATACCAGCGAGTAACAACCGGCCGAACGATCCCACATACACAGCGGCCGCCGTGGCGATTCCCCACAACCGCCTCAATGACGTGCGCCACACCGTCAACTCCCGTCCCGGCAACCGCTCCAGGGCAATCGGCGTGCGATCGGATTCTCCATGGTGTGCCTGAACCTCGTGCTTGCGGCTGCGCTGGGGGCGGAGGTCCCCGATGGCGTCGCCGACACGAGCCTTTGGGCGCCAACGCCCCAAGTTCGCGGAGGCAGTTGGCCGCACACGCGCGGAGCTGGAGTTTGAGGTACCGGACGCTGCCGACGCGGCTCTGGCGTGGGCTCGGCCGGCAGGCTTCGGACGCGCCACGCAGCGGGCCGCGGTCGAGGAAGTGTGCTCCCGCGAGTACTTCGGTGGAGGACCTGTTCGATCTGCTGCTGGACGGACTTTCCCCCGGCGGTCGTACCGGGTGGTGACGGCTGACCTTCGCCTCGCTCCGCGAGGAGCCCGCCGACCCGGGCCCAGTCCCGCGAGCGACGCCGAAGAGCCCCTGCCGGACTTCTCCGGCAGGGGCTCTCGGCTGCGGTGGACGTATGGGAATGCAATAGGGCCGAGCGCGGCCTACGGCGCGAGCCACTCCGCCTGGAGCTGGGGAGCCACGTTGGTCTCTCCTGTGAACAGCCAGGTCGAGGTGGCGTCACTTCCGGTGGTCTGGAAGGCCCTGAGGGAGATCACGTCACCGACATTCAGCTGAACAATCGTCGAAACGTCCTGCGACGTACCCATGCCGACCGGGGCGTCCGCGGTGTCCTGCCCGTCAAAGGCGACGACACTGCCGTTGACGGAGATGCGAAGTTGACGCTGCCCCTCGTCATTCGCAGTGAAGTCCCAGAGAATCCTTCCCTTGAGGAGGTAACGCCCGGCGGTGTTGACCTCCAGCGTCGAGGTCGTCGAGTCGAACATCGTGTCCGTGTCGTAGGCGGCGCCACTGAAAGTGATCTGGGTCTCGGCGTTGGTCGGGATGGTCTGAGATTCGCCGGCGAAGACACTCGCTCCGACATTGACCGTGGGCACGGCAGGCCCCGTGGCCCCGGTCGGTCCCGTCGCACCCGTCGGTCCTGTCGGTCCTGTCGGTCCCGTCGGGCCGGTTGCACCCGTCGCACCCGGGTCACCCTGCCCGCCCGTCGGTCCCGTCGGACCAGTCGCACCCGTCGGTCCCGTCGGTCCCGTCGGGCCGGTTGCACCCGTCGCACCCGGGTCACCCTGCCCGCCCGCCGTCCCCGTCGGCCCTGTCACACCCGGGTCACCCGGCCCACCCGCCGTCCCCGTCGGGCCCGCCGCACCGGTCGGCCCCGCCGCACCGGTCGGCCCCGCCGCACCGGTCGCCCCCTTCGGGCCCCGTTTGCATTTGTCCTTGCCGCGGCGGTCCGACTCGTCCTTGCACTTGTCGTCTACGCCGCCCGGTCCGCTCGGCGCGCTCACGCGTTCGCCCGTGCTCTGAGCCGCGACCGCGACCGGACCGACGACCCCGGCCGCCAGGACCAGCGCGAGTGAGGTGATCGCGCCGGCCGCGCTCCACTTGGCTCGACGGGGCAGGGGTCCCAGCCGGGACCCTGTCCTGTTGGCAGGACTCATGTACGTGCTCCTTGTTTCGATCGGTTGGGGACTCCAGGTCCGATCCCAAGGGCGAGCTTGACCCGCGCGCAGCCGATCGATCGTCACACCCGGTCGGCGCGCGCCGATTATCAATAACTCGGAGTAATCGTTGGATCCAGGTGGGGCGCTCTTCGTCCGCCGATACGCACGCGGTGCGCGCGGCCGGCCGGGCGCCGTTCCGAGCCGCCCGGCTCGTGCGGTGACGAGGGCCGGACGTGCAGTGCGGAAGACGGCGGTGCACGACAGCCGGTCCGGTCCGACACGCACGCTCCGGCTCACACCTCCGGGGGACCAGTGCGCCGCCCGCGGCCACGCCACGCATCCGGCCCTGACACGAAGCAGGCAGCGACGCAAGCCTGTTGACCCCCGATTCCGGCAGGGGGCTGCGGATCCAGTGAGCCCCCGCTCGGTGGATCCGGGCACGCCTGCAGAGCAGTGCGTCACTGCGGTACGGACAGGAGCGGGGGCACGCAAGGCTCTTCGGAAGCGGAGAGGCATCCGGGCGGACCGGATCAGACGCAGTTGCGGTACTTCACTGCTGCACGACGCCGAAGAGCCCCTGCCGGACTTCTCCGGCAGGGGCTCTCAGCTGCGGTGGACCTGTGGGGATTTGAACCCCAGACCCCCTCGATGCGAACGAGGTGCGCTACCAGACTGCGCCACAGGCCCTTGCAACGAGTGAAACTCTAGCATCCCGATCGGCGTGCTTGGAAATCCGTTTCTCCGCTGGTCACGGACACCGCCCGGGCCGGTGTCACTCGTTGGCGGCACGCCGCCTGCCCTCGTCGGCGTACTGGTCGAAGAGCGGGGTGCGGCCACGTTCGCGCGGGCGACGGGGCGACGTCGGGCGCCGGCTCGAAGGGACGTCCGCGGTCGGGGCCGGGGCGTCGGAGCCCGCCTCGGCCTGTGCCTTCGCCTGCGCCTGGTTCGGCTCCGCCGTCGAGGAGCGGGCCGCGCTCCAGGTCTCCGGATCGCTGACCTCCACCCCACCGGAGGCACGCGGGGCGACCGGGGCCGTCACATACGTCGGCAGCGGGACCGGAACCGGGTCCCAGCTGTCGCCGCGGGCCGGGCCGCGCTCGCGCTGCTGGTCCACCCACTCGGCGTGGTCGGTCTGCTCGACCAGCGCCCGGCGGTCCGCCTCCTGGGGGGAGAGCTGGGGAGCGGGGTCGGGTTCGGTGAGCACCGCGGGTTCCCCGTCCGGCTCGGCAGCCGTCTCCGCCGCCGACTGGTGCCGGCGGGGACCCCTCTCCCGCAGCCGCTGCGCCGCGGCCTCGGCCCGGCGCCGGTCCATGGTGAACGCGAAGCGCCGTCGCTCCTGCCTGCGCAGATGAAGGATGTAGAAGCTCAGGAGCAGGGCCGGTACGGCCGGAGCCCACAGGAAGCCGAGCCCGCCGACCGCCGCGACGATCGCGCCGGCCGTGAAGGCAAGGAAGAGGACGATGGTCGTCCGTCTGCGACGGGCCAGGACCCGGCTGCGCCGTGCGCGCTCGACGGCGGCCCGGTCGGGCCGCGGCCGACGGCCGGCCGGAGGCCCCGCCGGACCCCGCCTCTTGGCCGTCTGGCCGGCCTGCCCCTGCGACGCCGGGGTGCGCCGCCCCGGCACCTCCATGCGGGCTTCCGTACGGGCCGGGGGCGCGGCGAAGGCCCGGACGTCCACGGAACTCAAACGGTCCGTGACGGCGTCCGGGTCCACCTCGGGCTCGGGCTGCTCGGCACTGCGCTCCCGCAGCTCCTTGGCATATCGGCGCTCCATCGCCGCACGTCCGGACAGCAGCCGGATGGCGGTGGAGAAGCGTTCCGTCGGACGGGCTTCGTTCAGCTCGTCCTGCCTGCGGAGCCACATCGGCACCAAGTAGGCGGCCCAGGCCCCGACGATGACTGCGTAGATGAGGCCGCTGCTGCTCACGCATCACACCGTAGAGGGATTTGCGCAAGGGGATCCGCCAATTGGCCCGGTGTGTCGCACGATCTGGCTGATATCACGGACTTTTTTTGTGATTGTTCGGATCAGCTCATGGTCGACACCGATCGTTTTCGAACGTTTATTTTATTTCTCGAGCTGTGCCAGGTCGTGCCCGGTGCCAGCGGCGGAGCAGCCCCTCCGGCACCTCCTCGGCCGTCAACGCGAAGACCAGATGGTCCCTCCACGCACCGTCGATGTGGAGGTAGCGGGGGCGCAGTCCCTCTTCACGGAATCCGAGTTTCTCCACGACGCGGCGGCTGGGACCGTTCTCGGGCCGAATGCAGACTTCCATCCGGTGCAGCCCGACCGTACGGAAGCAGTGGTCCACGGCGAGAGCGACAGCGGTCGGCATCACCCCGCGGCCCGCGACCTCGCTGTCCACCCAGTAGCCGACATGGCCCGAGCACATCGAGCCCCAGGTGATCCCCGCGACCGTCAGCTGGCCCACCAGCCGGCCCCGGTACTCGATGACGAACGGCAGCATCCGCCCCGCGTTCGCCTCAGCGCGCAGATGGCGGACCATCTGGCGGTAGGTGGGCCGACGGGCCACCGGGCCACCGGGCGCCGGCGGCGGGATCGTCGCCTCCCACGGGCGCAGCCAGTCGCGGTTGCGCCGGTTGACCTCGCGCCAGGACTGCTGGTCACGCAGCCTTATCGGGCGGAGGGTGACATCTCCGTCCGCCAGCGTCACCGGCCAGGGCATCCTCATGACGGCCGGGGATGGTCGCCGCCACGGATCTGGTCGACGGCATGGCGCAGGAGATGTTCCAGTACGGCGAGTCCGTCGTGCACGCCGCCGGTGGAGCCGGGCAGGTTCACGATCAGCGTGCGTCCTGCCACGCCGGCGACGCCCCGCGACAGGGCCGCCGTGGGCACCTTCTCGCGTCCGTGGGCGCGGATCGCCTCGGGGATGCCGGGGATCTCGTGGTCGAGCAGTTCGCGGGTGACGTCCGGGGTGCGGTCGGTGGGCGAGATGCCGGTGCCGCCGGTGGTGAGGATGACGTCGTACCCGGCGGCGACCCCCCCGCGCAGGGCCTCGCCGACCGGGTCACCGTCGGGGACGACGCGGGGGCCGTCGACGGCGAAGCCGAAGGAAGCCAGTCCCGCGGCGATGACCGGACCGCCCTTGTCCTCGTACACACCGGCGGCGGCACGGTTGGAGGCGGTGACGACGAGCGCTCGGTACGGCGCGTCCGGGGCGGTCATGAGCCCGTCTCCTCGCGCGCCGCGTCGCGCGACCAGTCGCCGGACTTGCCGCCCGTCTTCTCCTCCACCCGGATGTCCGTGATGACCGCCGCCTTGTCGACCGCCTTGACCATGTCGACGACGGTGAGCGCGGCGACCGAGACCGCGGTGAGCGCCTCCATCTCCACGCCCGTGCGGTCCGTCGTCTTCACGGTGGCAGTGATCTCGACCGCGTCGTCCGTGACGGACAGATCCAGTTTCACCCCGGAGACGGCGAGCGGGTGGCACAGCGGAATGAGATCGGGTGTGCGCTTGGCGCCCATGATGCCGGCGATCCGGGCCGTGGCGAGCGCATCACCCTTGGGGACACCCTCGCCGCGCAGCAGCTCCACGACCTGCGGGGAGACCAGGACCCGGCCGGTGGCCCGCGCGGTGCGCGCGGTCACGTCCTTCTCGGAGACGTCCACCATGCGGGCCGCCCCCGCCTCGTCGATGTGCGTCAGCCTGCCTTGGGTACTCATCTTCGCGCCTGTGCTCCCGGTCCGGACCCTTGGGCCTGTGTGGGCAGACACGGTACCGCCACTGCCCGGCTCTCACCCCAGGAGGACCGCGTCGACCTCCGTGCCGGGCTCCACCGAGGTCTCGGCCTCCGGGACGACGATGAGGCAGTCGGCGTGTGCGAGCGCCGCGATCAGATGGGAACCGGCGCCGCCGACGGGGGTGACGCTGCCGGCCTCGGAGTCGTACGTGCCCCGCAGGAACTGGCGCTTGCCCGCCGGGGACGACAGGGGCTTGTCGGCCTTGAGCACGGCGCGCGCCTTCGGGCGGTGCACATCCGGCAGTCCCATCAGCGCACGGATCGCGGGGCGGACGAACAACTCGAAGGAGACGTAGGACGAGACCGGGTTGCCGGGCAGGGCGAGCAGCGGGGTGTGCTCGGGGCCGATCGAGCCGAAGCCCTGCGGCTTGCCCGGCTGCATGGCGAGTGTGCGGAAGTCGATCCCGCTGCCGGGCACGTCCTCGTCGCCTACCGACGAGAGGGCCTCCTTGACCACGTCGTACGCACCGACGCTGACGCCACCGGTGGTCACCAGCAGGTCCGCGCGGATCAGCTGGTCCTCGATGGTGGCGCGCAGTGTCTCGGCGTCGTCGGTGACCGCGCCGACGCGGAAGGACAGGGCGCCCGCGTCCCGTGCGGCGGCGGCCAGCGCGAAGCTGTTGGAGTCGTAGATCTGGCCCTGGCCCAACTCGCCGCCGGGCTGAACCAGTTCGCTGCCGGTGGACAGGACGACCACACGGGGCCGCGGCCGCACCCGCACGGTGCCGCGGCCGATGGCGGCGAGCAGACCGATCTGCGGGGGTCCGAGGACCGTGCCCGCCTGAAGGGCCAGGTCACCGGCCTGGACATCGCTGCCGCGGGCGCGCACATGGGAGCGCGGCTCGACCGGACGGTTCACGCGGACCTCGCCGCTCGCGCCTTCGGGCGCCTCCCCGGCCGGACGCATGGTGGTGGCCGCTTCCCCGCCGCTGCCGCCGTCGGTCCACTCGACGGGGACGACCGCCTCGGCACCGGGCGGCAGCGGGGCTCCGGTCATGATGCGCGCTGCCTGGCCGGGGCCGACGGTGGGCAGCGGGCCGCTGCCCGCCGCCACATCGCCGATGACCGTCAGCACGGCAGGGAACTCCTCGCTGGCGCCGGCGACGTCGGCCGTGCGCACCGCGTACCCGTCCATGGAGCTGTTGTCGAAGGGTGGCAGCGCGACGGGGACGGTGACGTCGTCGACCAGGACACAGCCCTGGGCGTCGGGCAGCTGGAGCTCGATGGGATCCAGTGGGCGGATCGCGCCGAGGATGTCCTCCAGGTGGTCGTCCACCGACCATGTCGTGCTGCTCACGGTCCTACATCTCCTCGGTGACGTAACTGCGAAGCCAGGTCCGGAAGCCCGGGCCCAGGTCTTCACGTTCGCACGCGAGTCTGACAATGGCGCGCAGGTAGTCGCCACGGTCGCCGGTGTCGTAGCGGCGACCCTTGAAGATCACACCGTGTACGGGGCCGCCCAGCTTCTCGTCCTCGGCGAGCTTCTGGAGGGCGTCGGTGAGCTGGATCTCGTTGCCGCGGCCCGGCTCGGTCTCCCGCAGTATGTCGAAGACGGCGGGGTCGAGGACGTAGCGGCCGATGATCGCCAGGTTGCTGGGGGCCTCGGTCGGGTCGGGCTTCTCCACCAGGCTGGTGACCCTGACCACGTCGCCGTCGCGGGTGGGCTCGACGGCCGCGCAGCCGTACAAGTGGATCTGGGACGGGTCGACCTCCATCAGAGCGACGACGCTGCCGCCCTCGCGCTCCTGGATCTCGACCATACGGGCCAGCAGCGGGTCGCGCGGGTCGATCAGGTCGTCGCCCAGCAGGACGGCGAAGGGCTGCTCGCCCACGTGCGGCGCCGCGCACAGCACCGCGTGGCCGAGGCCGCGCGGGTCGCCCTGGCGCACGTAGTGCATGGTGGCGAGGTCGCTGGACTCCTGTACCTTTGCGAGCCGTTCGGCATCGCCCTTGCGGGTGAGCGCTTCTTCGAGCTCGTAGTTGCGGTCGAAGTGGTCCTCGAGCTGCCGCTTGTTGCGGCCGGTGATCATGAGTACGTCGGAGAGGCCGGCCGCGACCGCCTCCTCGACGACGTACTGGATCGCGGGCTTGTCGACCACAGGCAGCATCTCTTTGGGAGTGGCTTTCGTGGCAGGCAGAAAACGGGTGCCGAGGCCTGCGGCGGGGATGACAGCCTTGCTGATCCTGGAGTGCGACTGAGTCATGCGGAGCACCCTATCCGGTGAGTATGGGCGGAAGATGATACTCCGGTTAACTTCAGTCGCATAAAGACATATACGAGAGGCTTACAAACGGGTAATGGGCGAAGAAATGTCCGGAAAGAGTGCGGTACGGACCGAACTCCTCGACGCACGAGGGCTTCTGTCCACCAAGGACGTCCAGGAGGCCGCCGCGGTTCTCGCCCGACACGCCCTCGAGCTGCCGGAATTGACCGGAGCGACCACAGTCGCGGCCTATGTCTCGGTCGGACGCGAGCCCGGCACCCGCGCACTGCTCGACGCGCTGCACGCCCGGGGCATTCGCGTCCTGCTTCCCGTACTGCTGCCGGACAACGACCTGGACTGGGGCGTGTACCGGGGCGCGGACCATCTGGTGCGCGCCGGGCGAGGCCTGCTGGAGCCGGACGGCGAGCGCCTGGGGCCGCACGCCGTCGTCGAGGCCGGTGCCGTACTGCTGCCGGGCCTCGCCGTGGACGCCCACGGCATGCGGCTCGGCCGCGGCGGCGGCTCGTACGACCGGGTGCTGGCCCGGCTGGCCGCAGCCGGAGCGGACCCCGCGCTCGTGGTGCTCCTCTACGCGAACGAGGTGGTCGAGCGGATCCCCGTGGAACCTCACGACCACCCCGTGCACGCGGTGGTGACACCCGAAGGCGTCACCCGCTTCAGCCGGCCGCCGCGCCCTTCGGCGTGAGCGTGAGGGTGTCGACGGTCTTCGCCGACACGGCCTGCTCGCCGTAGGCCCAGTCCAGCAGATCGCCGTTCGCCCACTTGTCCGTCTGGTCGGTGTAGTGCGCGTTGTAGGCGTGCCCCGACGCGCCGGTCAGGTTGATCCACCGGGACTTGTCCCAGTCGCCGACGTTGAGGACCATCCGCATCGAGGGCACCCAGACCACTCCGTAGCCGCTCGCCGCGTTCCAGCCGGTGGCGTTCACCGCGGCCTCGCCGCCGCCCAGGTTCCACGGCCCCCGGTTGAGGACGAACTGCAGGAAGCCCGGACCCTCGGTGCCCAGCGTCTGGTTCTTCAGCGTCAGCTGGTGCAGCCGGCCCCAGCTCCAGCTGGAGGCATCCTTGCCGAGCTCGGCCGTCAGCTCCCAGCGGGCGTCATCCATGGCGCGGCCGAGCAGCTCGTCACGGGTCTCGGTGGCGGGCTCGGTGCGGCGCTTCGGGGAGCTCCACCACTCGTTGTTCTCGTCCTTCAGTATCCGGCGCACCACCTCGTACCAGCGGTCGCCGCCGTCCGGCTGCGCCGTGTCCCCGTCGCGCCGGCCGCACTCGCGCACCCGCTCGTCGAGGTCGTCGTCCGGGGCCGTGCTGTCGGCCCGGCGGACGTTGAGGCACTCGTCCTCGACCCGCAGCTCCTTCGGGAGCTTGTTGCCGAACGCCAGCTTGAGGACATTGCGCCACACCACGTTGAAGTACGCCGCGGCACCGGAGTCCGGCTCCTGGGTGTAGTCCCAGCCCTCCAGCAGCTTCTGCGCCTCGCGGACGTACGGGTCGGAGATGTCGATCTTGAGCAGATACGGGGTGAGCAGCTTGGCGATCTCGCTGCTGTTGTCCATCTGCATGGTGCGCATGTCTTCGGTCGAGATCTTGCCGCCACCCTGGATCTTCGACTCGATGAGGTCGTTGATCCGCTGGCTGCGGGCGCCGTAGCCGTAGTCCTTGGTGATCAGGTACGGGTACTTCTCGGCGTCGACGACCGACTGGTTGGCGGTGACGATGTAGCCGCGGTCCGGGTTGTACTCGTACGGCAGCTCGTCGAAGGGGATGTAGCCCGTCCACTTGAACTTCGGATCCCAGCCGGGCGCGGGCGTCGAACCGTCGCCCAGGGCCCGTATCGGGATCCTGCCCGGCGCCTGATAGCCGATGTTCCCCTTGGTGTCGGCGTAGACCAGATTCTGCGACGGCACCTCGAACTTCCGCGAGGCCTTGCGGAAACTCTTGAAGTCCTTGGCCCGGTCGAGCTCGAAGACAGCGTCCATGGAGTTACCGGGCTGCAGGGCGGTCCACTGCAGGGCGACGGCGTAGCCGGAGCCGCGGTCGGGGGCCGCATTGGAGACCGGGGCCTTCTCGCCGACCTTCTCCAGCTCGCTGCTGCGGTCGGAGACCAGAGGCCCGTGACCGGTGGAGCGGACGGTGATCTTCTTGTCGGCGCCGCCCGCGACCTTGATGACCTCCGTGCGGGTGGTCAGTTTCCTCTCCCTGGCGCCGACCTGGTAGTTGTCGCCGGAGAGCTTCTCCAGGTAGAGGTCGGTGACGTCCGCGCCGAGGTTGGTGAACCCCCAGGCGATGTCCTGGTTGTGGCCGATGATCACACCGGGCGTACCGGAGAACGTGTAGCCGGCGACGTCGTACTTGCAGGCGGCGGAGACCGTGCGGCAGTGCAGGCCCATCTGGTACCAGAGCGAGGGCAGCTGCGGCGCGAGGTGCGGGTCGTTCGCCAGCAGCGGCTGGTTGGTCGTCGTGTACCGGCCGGCGACGACCCACGAGTTGGAGCCGATGCCGTTGCCGGACGGCCCGAGCAGAGCCGGGATCGCGTCCAGGGTGTCGGACAGCGCGGACAGCTGGGAGTTCAGCCCCTGCGTGGCGCCCGCAGGGCTCTCCGCCCCGTTGCCGGTGCCGGTGCCGTTCCCGTTGGCACCGCTGCCGTCGCCGCCGTCGTTCAGGTCGGACGGCTTTGCCGCCGGATCGAACCTGCCCGTGGCCGGATCGATCCCGCCCTCCGCGACGATCGGCTTGTTCCGGTCGTACGGGTAGGCCGGGTACAGGTCGTTGATCTGCTCCTCGCTGAGCCTGCTGGTCAGCAGCGAGCGGTCGATCTCCTCCTGCATGTTGCCGCGCAGGTCCCAGGCCATCGCCTTGAGCCAGGCCACCGAGTCGACGGGCGTCCATGCCTCGGGCTTGTAGTCGTTGGTGAAGGCCAGGGCCGCGTACTCGACGGAAAGCTCCTCGGCCGAGCGCCCCTTGAGATAGGCGTTCACACCGTCCGCGTACGCCTGCAGATACTTCTTGGTCTCGGCCGACAGCTTGGTGTCGTACTCCTGCTGCGCGACGCGGCGCCAGCCCAGCGTGCGCAGGAAGGCGTCCGTCTCGACCTGGCCCGAGCCGAACATCTCGGAGAGCCGGCCGGCCGTCATATGGCGGCGGACGTCCATCTCCCAGAACCGGTCCTGCGCCTGGACGAAGCCCTGGGCTCGGAAGAGGTCCTCGTCGGTGTCCGCGTAGAGCTGCGGAATGCCGTGGTCGTCGCGCTTGACCTCGACCTTGCCCTTCAGGCCGTCGAGTTCGATGGTCCCGCTGGTCTGCGGGAAGGAGGCGCGCACCGTACTGATGCTCCAGTACGTGCCGTAACCGACACCCGCGACGAGCGCCAGCACCAGGACGAGCACGAGCAGGCGGGCGCGTCGCCCCTTCTTCTTGGGGGAAGGGGCGGTTGTGTTGGCGGGCATCGCTGTCCTTCGAGGGGCAGGGTGGTCCTGGGAATGCTGGAGCAACTCTAGGCGCAGCGTTCAACCGGACCGGACGCGGTATCCGTAAGGCATCGTCCACCCCCGTCCGGACCGATCATTCGACCGTCAAGAAAGCGTTAAAGATTAGGTAAGGTAACGAAGTGTCGTTCGCCGGTTCGACGATCCGGCACGCATGCGCGAGGGAAGGATCGGCCACTGACTGTCCACCAGCTCAACGCACTCCTGCTCATCTGCTCGCTCGTTCTGCTCGTCGCCGTCGCGGCCGTGCGCATCTCGTCCCGCAGTGGGCTCCCCAGCCTGTTGCTGTATCTCGGCATCGGGGTCGCCCTCGGGCAGGACGGCATCGGTGACGTCAGTTTCAACGACGCGAACCTGACGCAGGTGATCGGTTATGCCGCACTTGTGGTGATCCTGGCCGAAGGTGGCCTGAGCACCAAGTGGAAGGAGATCGAACCCGCGTTGCCCGCGGCGGTCGTGCTGTCGACCGTCGGCGTCGCGGTGAGCGTGGGCGTCACGGCGACCGCCGCCCACTATCTGGTGGGCCTGGACTGGCGGCAGTCCCTGATCATCGGCGCGGTCGTGTCGTCGACCGACGCCGCCGCCGTCTTCTCCGTCCTGCGCAAGGTGCCGCTGCCCTCCCGGGTGAAGGGCGTGCTGGAGGCCGAGTCGGGTTTCAACGACGCCCCGGTGGTCATCCTGGTCGTCGCCTTCTCCGCCGACGGACCGATCGACTCCTGGTACATGCTCATCGGGAAGATCGCCCTGGAACTGGCGATCGGCGCGGGCATCGGCCTGGCGACGGGCTGGCTGGGCGCGTTCGGGCTGCGGCATGTGGCACTGCCCGCCTCCGGTCTGTACCCGATCGCCGTGATGGCGATCGCCGTGGTCGCCTACGCGGCCGGCGCCATGGCGCACGGCAGTGGCTTCCTCGCCGTCTACCTCGCCTCGATGGTGCTCGGGAACTCCAAGCTGCCGCACTCGCCCGCCAACCGCGGATTCGCCGAGGGGCTCGGCTGGATCGCCCAGATCGGCATGTTCGTCCTGCTGGGCCTGCTGGCCACCCCGTCCGAGCTGGTGGACGACTTCTGGCCCGCTGTCGTCGTCGGCCTGGTGCTGACGATGGTGGCGCGCCCACTGGAGGTCTTCCTCAGCCTGATCCCCTTCCGTATCCCCTGGCAGGAGCAGGTGCTGATGTCCTGGGCGGGGCTGCGCGGAGCGGTGCCGATCATCCTCGCCACCATCCCGACGGTCTTCGGGGTCGAGGGCAGTGGCCGGATCTTCAACATCGTCTTCATCCTGGTGGTCGTCTACACCCTGATCCAGGGGCCGACGCTGCCCTGGCTGGCGAGGGCGCTGAAGCTCGGCGACTCCGCCGAGGCGGCCGATCTCGGGATCGAGTCCGCTCCGCTGGAGCGGCTGCGCGGACATCTGCTGTCGGTCGCGATCCCCGCGACCTCGAGGATGCACGGCGTGGAGGTGGCCGAGCTGCGGCTGCCGCCGGGGTCCGCGGTCACCCTGGTCGTACGCGACGAGAAGAGCTTCGTACCACTGCCCTCGACGGTGCTGCGGCACGGCGACGAGCTGCTGGTGGTGGCCACCGATCCGGTGCGGGACGCGGCGGAGCGGCGGCTGCGGGCGGTGGGCCAGGGCGGAAAGCTGGCCGACTGGCTGGGAACGGGCGGAAGAGCCACCCGACGACCCGGTTGAAATCCCAGGCCCGTACCCAGTGATATTGACCATTTCCCAGGCGCATATGCGCCTGGGCCCCTGTATCGTGAAGCCGCACTGATCGACCAACTCTGCCTGACGCAGAGCTGGCGCGACCGTATGGCGGCCGCGGAGTCCCCGCACCGGACCCCGGTATCTACCGCAGTTCCGCGCAAGAGGACAGCTCTCGGCTGCTCCCCGGCACCCCGGCGAGCGCTACCAGGCGGCAGAAAGGCAAGGGGCCGTGGCATCCACGGTCACTTCTGACAAGCGGCCCGGCTACGGGCAGCTGCTCCGTACCCCCGGAGCCTGGACATTCCTGCTTCCCGGATTCGCTGCCCGTCAGCCCTTCGCGATGCTGACCATCAGCATCGTCCTGCTGGTCCAGCACACCACCGGTTCGTACGGCAGCGCCGGCGCCGTGGCCGCCGTCACCGGTGTCTCCATGGCACTCTTCGCGCCGCAGAGCGGCAAGCTCGCCGACCGCTTCGGTCAGCGCGCGGTGCTGTTGCCCGGCGTGCTGGTGCACACCGCCTCCGTGACGGTGCTGATCACGCTGGCGCTGACGGACGCGCCGCTATGGGCGCTGTTCGCGGCGGCCGTGCCGGCCGGCGCGTCCGTTCCACAGGTCGGCCCGATGGTGCGGGCCCGCTGGGCGGCCAGGCTCCCCGGCTCCCCGCTGCTGCAGACGGCCGCGGCCTTCGAGTCGGTGACGGACGAGTTCACCTTCGTGGTCGGGCCGGTCCTGGCCACCGCCCTGTGCACCGGCGTCCATCCGGCCGCCGGTCTGACCGCAGAGGCCGTGCTCACGCTGGCCGGCGGTCTGCTGTTCGCCGCCCAGCGCCGCACCCAGCCCGCCCACGCCGGCCCGCTCGCCGACGCGCGCGCCGAGCGCACATCGGCGCTGCCCGCGCCCGGCGTACGGGTCCTGGCCGTGGCGTTCCTCGGCATCGGTTCGGTCTTCGGCGGTATGCAGGTCTCGCTGACGGCCTTCACCGAGCAGATCGGGCAGCCCGGCATGAACGGCCTGCTGTACGGGCTCTTCGCCGCGGGCAACATGCTGGCCGGCGTCGCCGTCGGCGCGATCGCCTGGAAGACCGGGCCGCGCCGGCGCCTGGTGCTCGGATACGCGGGCCTCACGGTCGCCGCGTCGCTGCTGTGGACCGCGCACTCCGTCGTGCTGCTCGGCGCGCTGGGTCTGGTCGTGGGTCTGTTCATCGCCCCCGCCCTGATCACCGGCTACACGCTGGTCGAGTCGCTGGTGCCGGCGTCCGGCCGCACCGAGGCCTTCACCTGGCTGACCGGCGCCGTGGCGCTGGGCCAGGCGGCGGCCGTCACCGTGGCCGGGCGGCTGGCCGACGGGTACGGCCCGAGCGCCGGATTCGCCGTCCCTCTGGTGGGCACCGCGCTCGCTCTGGCCACCCTGGTCGCCCTGCGCTCGCGGCTGTCGCCGAGGGGGCCGGGGAGGGTCGCGGCACGTGGGATGGGTCACCGCGTGCCGGTGACGGTGGACTGATCCAGCGGAATACGTCACTATGGACTGTCGTTAGCACTCATTGAGTGAGAGTGCCAGGAGGAAGACAAGTGCCGACCTACCAGTACCAGTGCACCGAATGCGGCGAGGGCCTCGAGGCGGTGCAGAAGTTCACCGATGACGCCCTGACCGTGTGCCCCAGCTGCGATGGACGCCTGAAGAAGGTGTTCTCGGCGGTAGGCATCGTCTTCAAGGGCTCCGGCTTCTACCGCAATGACAGCCGCGGATCGTCGTCGAGCAGCGCGCCCGCCTCGACGTCCTCGTCGACGAGCGCGAAGTCGTCGTCGGACTCGAAGCCCGCCGCCTCCTCGTCCTCCTCGGGTTCTCCGTCGAGCTCGTCGCCCTCCAGCTCTTCGTCGAGCAGCTCCTCGTCGAGCTCGAGCGGCAGCTCAGCCGCCTGATCGCTTCTGATCCCTTGGTCTCCGGGACCCCGCCGCCGTGCAGCGCACAGCGGCGGGGTTCTCGTCGTCCTGGACTCCATACGGCGGGCTCCGCAGCGTTCGGGCGGGCGGCTACTGTGACCGCCATGGCGACCAACGCGAACGCAGCAGCAGCGTCCGGCTCCGCGGAGATCGGCGTGATCGGCGGCTCGGGCTTCTACTCCTTCCTGGAGGACGTCACCGAGATCCAGGTCGAGACCCCGTACGGCCCTCCCAGCGACTCGCTGTTCCTCGGCCGGATCGCCGGCCGACCGGTCGCGTTCCTGCCCCGGCACGGCCGCGGCCACCATCTGCCGCCGCACCGCATCAACTACCGCGCCAATCTGTGGGCGCTGCGCTCGGTGGGCGTACAGCAGGTGCTCGCGCCGTGCGCGGTGGGCGGTCTGCGCCCGGAGTACGGCCCCGGCACGCTGCTCGTGCCCGACCAGCTCGTGGACCGTACGAAGGCCCGCACGCAGACGTACTTCGACGGCCTGCCGCTGCCCGACGGCTCGATCCCGAACGTCGTGCACGTATCACCTGCCGACCCGTACTGCCCGCAGGGACGCAAGGTCGCGCTCGCGGCAGCGCGTGGGCGTGACTGGGAGCCGGTGGACGGCGGGACGCTGGTGGTCGTCGAGGGGCCGCGCTTCTCGACCCGGGCCGAATCCCGGTGGCATGCGGCGATGGGCTGGTCCGTGGTCGGCATGACCGGGCACCCGGAGGCGGTCCTCGCACGTGAACTGGAGCTCTGCTACACGTCGATGGCCCTGGTCACGGACCTGGACGCGGGTGCCGAGGCCGGCCAGGGCGTCTCGCACGAGGAAGTGCTGAAAGTGTTCGCGGCCAATGTGGACCGGCTGCGGACCGTCCTCTTCGACGCGGTGGCGGGCCTGCCGGAGGACGGGATGCGGGACTGCCTGTGCATGCATGCCCTGGACGGGCTCGACCCGGGCATCCAGCTGCCGTAAACCCCCTCCGGGGTGAGGCAGTTGTCCACAGATGAGGGTTCGTCCACAGGCTCGAGCGGAGCGGGCACGTAGCGGGGATCGTGGGGATCGGTCGGTCAACGGAACCGGCGGACAGCTCTCTGCGACAGACGGGTGTGCGACATGCCACTTCCCAGCTCCTCCACTCCCCGTTCCCTTTCGTCATCCTCATCGCCTTCGTCATCCTCATCCTCCTCGCCGCCCCCACCCTCCTCACCCTCTTTGCCCTCTTCGTCACCCCCGTTCCCCGGACCCCCGCTTCCCGCGTCCGCGGCGCCGGAGCCGCTGGGTGTGCCGCCGTTCGCTCCGCTGCGGGTACGAGGCGGGGCGCAGCGGCTACGACGGGCGATGCGCCGGAAGCGGCGTGCGATGGCGGCCGGCCTGGCGGTGACGGCCGCCGCGCTGGCCGCATCGAGCGCCCATGGACCGGACGGCCCGGTCGATCCACTGGGGCCGCGCGGCGAACGCGGTCAGGGCGGCGGAGTGTTGGCGGCCGCGGCCCCGGCGCACGAGCGACGGCCGGCCGCGGATCTGGTGTCCGCTCCGGTACGGATCGCGGACGCCGCGACGGTCCGGCTGCTGCGCCCGGGAGACCGGGTCGATGTGATCGCGTCCGTGAACTCCCCGGTGGGGGAAGGCGGGGAAGCGAAGGTTGTGGCATCGGGGGCCCGGGTGGCCGAAGTTCCGGAGGTGCTCGAGAGTTCCGTGGACGGCGGCGCGCTGGTAGTGCTGTCCGTACCGCGCACGACCGCGGCCGAGCTGGCCGGTGCGGGAGCGAGCTCCCGACTGACGGTAGTCATGTGCTGACCCGTAACCGACGTGCCGTAGGTTGCCCCGCAGCCCCCCTCTCCTCCTGCACATCGGAAAAGAGATTCGTTCGTGAGCAAGAACAAGCCAAGCGTGCTGGACGGCTTCAAGGCCTTCCTGATGCGTGGCAACGTGATCGACCTCGCGGTGGCGGTGGTCATCGGTGCCGCCTTCACCAACATCGTGAACGCCGTGGTGAAAGGGGTGATCAATCCGCTGGTCGGCGCCTTCGGGACGAAGGAACTGGATTCCTACGCCTCCTGCCTGAAGGACCCCTGCAAGCTCGTGAACGGCGAGATGCAGGGCATCCAGATCATGTGGGGTTCCGTGCTCGGCGCGACGCTCCAGTTCCTGATCACTGCGGCCGTCGTCTACTTCCTCATGGTGCTGCCCATGTCGAAGTACCTCGCGCGCCGGGCCGAGATACAGAAGGCGAAGGAAGGCGTGCAGGAGACGCTGGAGGTGAGCGAGCTGGAGGTCCTCAAAGAGATCCGCGACGCCTTGGTGGCACAGCGAGGTACGAGTGCCCCGGGTCCGTCGGGTACTTCGGGTCCGTCTGCCGTTTCGGGCCCGTCGGGTACTTCCGGCGCTTCGGGTCCGCCGGGCGCCCCGGGGCATGGCAGCGGCCGGTAGCGACAGCGCGGGCCCGTGAGGGCTCAGACGTGATGGGGCGGCTTCTCGTCCAGGAAGCGCGCCAGATCCGCGGCGCTGTCGCCACCAGCGGGAGGCCGCTCGCCCCACCCACGGTCCGTATCGTCCGAGGATTGCTGGTCCAGCGGATCGTCGAAGATCAGCTTCGGCTTGGGCTGCTGCCGGGGCTGCTTCGCAGCACGCGGTCCGGAGGTGGGGGCGGTGCTCATACCTCCAGGGTACGGCGGCGAGGCAGAGCTGCGTCAGCGGTCCTGGGGACCGCTCCACGGCAGCCCCTCGCGCGGTGACCGAGTGACCCGGCGCGGCGGCGCGCGCGTCCCGCCTGGCGTGCCCTGACCGCTCTGGTGTGCTGGGCCGATGATGTCCACACCTGCACCGGACCACCGCGCAGGAGCAGATCCGGCCACCCCCCCGCTGCGCCGTATGAAGGCCCGCAGCCGTAGCGAGCCCCATCGCGCGGTCACGCCGCTGGAGCTGTTCTTCGACCTGTGCTTCGTCGTGGCTGTCGCCCAGGCCGGAGCGCAACTGGTGCACCCGCTCGCCGAAGGCCACTACGCCGACGGAAGCATCGGCTACGCCTATGTCTTCTTCGGCGTGTGGTGGGCCTGGATGAACTTCACCTGGTTCGCCTCGGCCTACGACTGCGACGACGTGCCGTACCGCATCGCCACGTTTATCCAGATCAGTGGCGTGCTGATCTACGCGGCCGGCGTGCCGCGTGCCTTCGTCGACAACGACTGGACCGTCGCCGTCATCGGCTATCTGGTGATGCGGGTCGCCCTGACCGCCCAGTGGCTGCGCGCCGCGGCATCCGAGCCGCCGGGGCCGGCCCGCCGCACCAATGCCCGCTACGCCGCCGGCCTCGTGATCTGCCAGGCGGCCTGGGTGGCGCTGCTGGCCGCCCCCGAGAACATGCGGCGCTGGCTGTTCCCGATCGTGGCAGTGGCCGAGCTCCTGGTTCCGTTGATCGCCGAGCGCGACCACCAGACCCCGTGGCACCCGCACCACATCGCCAAGGGATACGGCCTGTTCAGCCTGATCGTGCTGGGGGAGACGATGTACGCGGCCACCACCGGTGTGCAGTCCGCGCTCGACGAGACCGATGCGGTGGACGAACTGCTGCCGATCGCCGGCGGCGGACTTCTCATCGTCTTCTCCGCCTGGTGGGTCTACTTCGCGGCGCCCGCCCACGAGCGGCTCGGCTCCAACCGTCAGTCCATTCCCTGGGGTTACGGGCATCTGCTGATCTTCGCGTCCGCCGCAGCGATCGGCGCGGGCCTGGAGGTCGCTGTGGAGGAGGCGGTCCACAAGGCCCATGTCTCCACCACGGCCGCGGCGGCCACTGTCACGATCCCCGCCGCCGCCTTCGTCCTGATGGTGTGGCTTCTGCACTCCCGCCACTTCAAACGCGGCTTGGCGCAGCAACTGACACTGCCGGCCTGCGGAGCGGCCATGCTCGTCTGCACCTTCACGGGCCGCTGGGCGGTGCTCGCCGCCGGTTTGGTCGCCGCCGCGACCGTCGCGGTCGGTGTGACCCTCACCACCCGCCCCGTCCGCCACACTCGACCCCAACTACCGTGATACGCATGGGCGTTATGGACAGGATTGACGCAGCGACAGACGGCCTCACCGATGTGAGGGGTCTACGGGTCGGCCATGCGCAGGTCCCCGGGGACCGTGCACTCAGCGGCACCACCGTCGTCCTCGCGCCCGAGGGCGGGGCGATCGCCGCGGTCGACGTACGGGGCGGCGGGCCCGGCACCCGGGAGACCGATGCCCTCGACCCCCGCAACCTGGTCCAGCGCATCGAGGCGGTGGTGCTGACGGGCGGCAGCGCGTTCGGGCTCGACTCGGCGGCCGGGGTTATGGCGTGGCTGGAGGAGCAGGGCCGGGGCGTACGGGTCGGACCCGACCCGTGGCAGGTGGTTCCGGTGGTGCCGGCCGCATGCGTCTTCGACCTCGGCCGTGGCGGCGACTGGAGGGCCAGGCCCGACACGGCGACCGGACGCGCCGCGGTGGAGGCGGCGGCCGCGTCCGCCGAAGGCGCACCGGTCGTACAGGGTGGCGTGGGTGCCGGGACCGGCGCGGTCGTCGGGCAGCTCAAGGGCGGCATCGGCAGCGCGAGCACGGTGCTGGAGTCCGGGATCACCGTCGCCGCTCTGGTGGTGGCGAACGCGGTTGGTTCGGCGGTCGATCCCCACACGGGCGCGCTGTACGGCGGGTACGTCAGCGAGCCGGCGGAGCGCATCCCGACCCCGCTGCCCGCGGTCCATGCCGCGGCGCAGCTGCGGCTGGCCGAAGCCCGCGAGAGGAACGGGCCGGCGCCGCTGAACACCACCCTCGCCGTCGTCGCCACCGACGCCGATCTGACCCGCTCCCAGGCGCAGAAGCTCGCGGGGACGGCGCACGACGGCATCGCGCGCGCCGTGCGTCCGGTCCATCTCCTCAACGACGGGGACACGGTCTTCGCGCTCGCCACGGGGACCACCCGCCTCGACTCGGCACGCCCCCTCGCCCTCAACGATGTGCTGGCCGCGGGTGCTGACGTGGTGACGCGTGCGATCGGGCGAGCGGTACTGGCGGCACGGAGCATCGAGGGGCCGGGCGGTGTCTTCCCTTCGTACCGGGAGCTGTACGGGGTCGAGTGACGTACCTCGGGCTGCTTCGTTTTGCCGAACCCGGGACGCGTTGTCGGACCCAGGCGCTACGTTTAGCAACCAGCAAGTGACGTGTGGCGACGGCCTGGAGACCCATCTTGAACGAGCCGACCGAGCAGAACGACGGGCAGAACGAGCCGTACGAGACAACCGAGACGCACCTCGAGCGACTCCTGGGTCGGGCGCTCAACTCCTTCGATCTGCCCGATGCGACGGTCGGGCGGCTCGAGTCGGCGCTGGCACACGCCAGTTCGCTGCACTCCTCCCACCACAGCGCGGCTCTGCACCGCGCCACCTACCGTCATACGTATCTGCTCGGCGACGGCAGTTCGCTGACACTGTGGGAGCTGGTGCACAGCACCGGCCGGGACGGCGCCGATCAGCACCAGGCGGCCGATCAGCACGAGGTCTACGCCGAGGAATCCGAGGCCCGGCTCGCCGCATCCCGGCTGCCGGCCGGCTTTCCGGGTTTCGCAGGCTCCGAGTTCCTGACCACCACGGACAGCTGCCTGGACGAGATCACCCCGGGCTCGGACCTGGACGCCGATCTGGAGCTGCTCGCCTCGCTGATGTCCCCGCCGCCGGATCCGGCGCCGCCGGTGTATGTGCCGGACGACTCGGCGGACCACGCCCGCCGCGTACTGCGCCGTGCGGAGAACGCGGACCGGCCCGGCGAGGAGACGGCTCTGCGGCTGCGGGCGGCGTTCGCCCACCACATCACGCAGGTCTTCGGCCGCCAGTTCCGGGTGGCGGGCAAGGACGCGGGCTTCACGCTGTACGAGCACGCGTTCCTGCTGCTCGACGGCACGGAGAGGAGTCTGTGGGAGGTCGAGCACACGGCGACGCCCGACGGACGCCATATGTGCGAGGTGTACGACACCGAGCACACCGCGCGCGAGGCCGTGGAGCTCCGCGCACAGGTGCGTCGCTGACCCGGCCGACGACGGCCCCGGACACAGGGGAACGGGACCTCAGGCCACAGGCCACAGGCCACAGGCCACAGGCCACAGGCCACAGGCCACAGCATGACGATGCCCGCGCCACCGGAGTGACGCGGGCATCGTCGGCAGGCCGTACCGGTCAGTGCGCCAGCACGGGCTCCGGATCAGCGCTCTTCACCGGCGTCAACTCCTCCTCCGCGCCTTCGACATGCTGCTTCGGGCGGGCCGGCAGGAAGAACATCACCACGAAGATCACGCCCAGTACCGCGGCCACCCACCACAGCGAGTTCTGGAACGCCTCCACGAAGGCCTTGCCCACCGCGCTCGGTGCGATCCGGTCGTCGATCGACCCGAAGAAGACCACCGACACCAGGCCGAGTCCGAGCGCATTGCCCATCTGGCCGGTCGTGTTGATCAGACCGGACGCCGAGCCTGCGTGCTCGCGCGGGACGTCCGAAAGCACCGCGTCCGTCAGCGGGGCCACGATCAGGCCCATACCCACACCCATGATCACCAGCGGAGCGATCATCTGCCAGGACTGGATCTCGGTACCGTACCGACCGGCCTCCCAGATGTAGAGAAGCAGTCCGGCGGCCATCGTCGCCGCGCCGGCCTGCAGCACCTTCCGGCCGAAGCGCGGGACCAGCATCTGTACGGACATCCCGGCCGCAGCCGAGACCGCGATGGAGAACGGCACGCCGGTCAGACCCGCCTTAAGCGGGGTCCAGCCGAGACCGCTCTGCATGTACAGCGTCCAGACCAGGAAGAAGATGCCCATCACGATGCCGAAGGTCAGCTGAACGGCGATACCGGCGGCGAAGCTCTTCACCTTGAACAGCGACAGTTCGACCAGCGGCGAGCCGTCCTTGCGCGCCTTGTACTTCTCGTACACGACGAACGCGGCGAACACGAGCAGGCTGCCGGCCATGCACAGGTGACCCCACAGCGGCCAGTCCAGCTCACGCCCGCGGGTCAGCGGGTAGATCAGCATTAGCAGGCCGAGCGTGACCATCGCGACGCCGACCAGGTCGAGCCGGAGCGCCTTGGGGGCGCGGGACTCGGTGATGAACTTGCGGCCCAGCAGCAGACCCGCGATGCCCACCGGCAGGTTGATCAGGAAGATCGGGCGCCACTCGAGGCCGAAGAGATTCCACTGGGTCAGCAGCGCCCCGAGCAGCGGGCCGGAGACCGCGCCGAGCCCGATGATCGCGCCGAACAGACCGAAGACCTTGCCGCGTTCATGCGCCGGGAAGGTGACATGGATGATCGCCAGCACCTGCGGCACCATCAGGGCGGCCGTCGCGCCCTGCAGCAGGCGGGAGGCGACCAGCATCTCCTCGTTCGCGGCGAAACCGCAGAGCGCGGAGGCGAGCGTGAAGCCGGTGATGCCGATCAGGAACAGCCGCCTGCGACCGTAGATGTCACCGAGCCGGCCGCCCGTGATCAGACCGGCGGCGAAGGCGAGCGCATAACCCGCGGTGATCCACTGGATGGCACCCAACGAGGCACCGAGATCCTTCTGGATGCTGGGGATCGCGATATTGACGATGGTGACGTCGACCAGGTCCATGAAGGCGGCGGTCATCACGATGGCGAGCGCTATCCAGCGACGGCGGTCTGATGCCGTACCCGGTACGGCGGACTGTGAACTCATAGGAAGAAAGTTAGAGGTGATATAGGTCAGGTCATGTCCTAGACCCAGGGCATCCTGGGGGACATGACGGACACTCCGGCACGACTGTTGAATCTGCTCTCGCTCCTCCAGACACCGCGCGAGTGGCCCGGCAGCGAGCTTGCCGAGCGCCTCGACGTCAGCCAGCGCACGATCCGGCGCGACATCGACCGGCTGCGCGACCTCGGCTACCCGGTCGAGGCGACCAGGGGCTCGATCGGCGGATACCGCCTGGTCGCGGGCGCTGCCATGCCCCCACTGCTCCTCGACGACGAGGAGGCGGTCGCGATCGCGGTCGGACTGCGGGCCGGGGCGGGTCACGCCATCGAGGGCATCGAAGAGGCTTCCGTACGAGCTCTGGCCAAACTGGAACAGGTGCTGCCGTCCCGACTGCGGCACCGCGTCACCACGCTCCAGGCCGCGACGATCCCGCTCACCCGGGGCGACGGCGCCACGATCGACCCGCGGACGCTGACGGTCATCGCGGGCACGGTCACCGGGCGCGAACGGCTCCGGTTCGCGTACCGCGCGGGTGACGGCCTCGAGTCGCGACGCCAGGTGGAGCCGTACCGCCTCGTCTCGACGGGCCACCGGTGGTACCTCGTCGCGTACGACCTCGAGCGGGAGGACTGGCGTACGTTCCGCGTGGACCGGGTGACCGAGCCGTTCGCCACCGGGGCGCGTTTCACTCCGCGGGAGGTGCCCGCGGCGGACGACGCGACGGAACTGCTGCGCCACTCGATGTCGCGGCGGCAGCAGGAGCACGAGGTCGATGTGAGCTTCGCGGCGCCTGCCTCGTTCGTGGCGGCCCGGCTGCCACAGACGCTGGGCGCACCGGTCGCGACGGGTGACGGGACATGCCGGCTGCGGGTGCGCGCCGCGGACTCGATCGAGTGGCTGGCCCTGCGACTGGCGCTGGTGGACTGCGAGTTCACGGTCCACGGCCCGCCGGCACTGCACGACTATGTGACGGACCTGGCGACCCGCCTGACACGGGCAACGGCATGACACGGGCGGCCCCGGGGAGTGCGCCCCGGGGCCGCCTGTCTCGAGCCCCCGCTATGCCGCCGCGTCGAAGCCCGTGTCGCGGGCCATCCGCTTGAGCTCCAGCAGCGCGTGCTTCTCTATCTGCCGGATCCGCTCGCGGGTCAGGCCGTGTTCCTTGCCGACCTCGGTCAGCGTCCGCTCGCGGCCGTCCTCGATGCCGTACCGCATACGGATGATCGAAGCCGTCCGGTGGTCGAGCTTGCCGATCAGGTCGTCGAGCTCCTCGCTGCGCAGCAGCGTCAGCACCGACTGCTCGGGCGACACCGCCGAGGTGTCCTCCAGCAGATCACCGAACTGCGTCTCGCCCGCGTCGTCCACCGACATGTTCAGGCTGACGGGGTCGCGTGCCCAGTCCAGGACGTCCGCGATCCGCTCCGCCGTGGAGCCGAGCTCGGTCGCGATTTCCGCGGGCTCCGGGTCCCTGCCGTTCTCCCTGTTGAACTCGCGCTGGACACGGCGGATCCGGCCCAGCTCCTCCACCAGGTGCACGGGGAGCCGGATGGTGCGGG
This sequence comes from Streptomyces sp. NPDC002889, assembly GCF_042888425.1. Lineage (NCBI taxonomy): Bacteria > Bacillati > Actinomycetota > Actinomycetes > Kitasatosporales > Streptomycetaceae > Streptomyces > Streptomyces sp. NPDC002889. The sequence goes on along the minus strand of NZ_JBIAPT010000007.1, from coordinate 262,406 downwards.
ACTGATCGGCTATGGAGCGCGTGATGGCCTGGCGGATCCACCAGGTCGCATAGGTGGAGAACTTGAAGCCCTTGGCGTAGTCGAACTTCTCGACCGCGCGGACCAGACCGGCATTGCCCTCCTGGATCAGGTCGAGCAGCGGCAGCCCACTGCGCGGATAGCGCCGCGCGACAGCCACGACCAGGCGGAGGTTGGAGCGGATGAAGATGTCCTTCGCGCGCTCGCCCTCGGCAGCCAGCGCCTCGAGCTCTTCGCGGGTGGCGCCCCCGGCTTCGCTCTCCACTTCTCCGTCAAGAATCTGCCGGGCATACACCCCGGCCTCGATGGTCTGCGACAGCTCGACCTCTTTCGCAGCGTCGAGCAGTGGCGTGCGGGCTATTTCATCGAGATACATGCCGACCAGGTCGCGGTCGGCGATCTCCCCGCCCACGGCGCGAACGCTGCTTGCCCTCTGCGCCCCACCGGAGTCGGACTGCCGACGGGCGACGGCACGGGTTGCCATGCGTGCTCCCTTGCTGAGTAGGTCGCGACACCCTCCCGGGTGCCCTGCATCCGATGGAAACAACGACTGGAATCCGGACAGAATTCCCAACGCGTGCATCGATTTTCGGGATCATGCAGTACCCTGTCCGGCCATCAGGGGAGGCCGAATGCCGCAGGAAGGTACAGAGGTGCAGGTCAGGGCGGGCACCGCAGCCGACCTGGCAGCTCTCACGGAGATCTACAACCACTACGTGCGCGAGACCCCCATCACGTTCGACACGGCGCCGTTCACTCCCGAGCAGCGCCGCGACTGGCTGCTCTCCTACCCAGAAGACGGCCCCTACCGCCTTCTGGTTGCTCAGGATGTCCCGAATGTCGACAGCTCTTCGAGTGGCTGCCCCGCGGGCTCTTCCACCGCCGGCATTCTCGGCTACGCCACCAGCAGCCCCTTCCGGCCCAAGGCGGCGTACTCCACCTCCGTCGAGGTCAGCGTCTACTGCGCCCCGAGGGCCACGGGCCGGGGCATCGGCACCCTTCTCTACGAGGCGCTCTTCGAGGCCCTGAAGGACGAGGACCTGCACCGCGCCTACGCGGGCATCGCCGTCGGCACTTCCGCCGAAGGCGGCGGGGCGAACGCGGCGTCGGCCAGGCTCCACGCGCGCTTCGGCTTCCGCCACATCGGTACCTACGAGCAGGTGGGCCGGAAGTTCGGCCGGTACTGGGACGTGGCCTGGTACGAGAAGCGATTGACGCAGGACTGAGTCGCCGGGCCGGTCGAACCGCGCCGACAGCCCTGCCGGCACCAGCAGCCCGACCGTTCCGGGCAGCCCTGCCGCGCCCTCAGCCGAACTGCACCGACCGCTTCGCGAGGCCCATCCAGAAGCCGTCGATCACGCTCCGGCCGCTCTCGAGCTCCCCCTGAGAGGCCCCCAGGGTCACGAACAGCGGTGCGAAGTGCTCGGTGCGCGGATGGGCGAGCCGGCCGGCCGGAGCCTTGTTCTCGAAGTCGAGCAGCGCATCCACATCGGCCGCCGCCAGCGCCCGCCGCCCCCAGTCGTCGAACTCCGCCGACCAGCCGGGAGTCCCGCTGTGCCGCAGCGCCGCCAGATTGTGGGTGAAGAAACCACTGCCGACGATCAGTACGCCCTCGTCCCGCAGCGGAGCGAGCTTGCGCCCGATGCCCATGAGCTTCTGGGGGTCGAGCGTGGGCATCGAGATCTGGAGCACCGGGATGTCGGCCTCCGGATACATCTCCACCAGGGGGACGTACGCGCCGTGATCGAGGCCGCGGTCCGGGATGTCCTGCACCGGGGTGCCCGCGCCGCGCAGCAGTTTGCGTACGGAGTCGGCGAGCCCGGGCGCGCCCGGGGCGTCGTAACGCACCCGGTAGTAGTGCCCGGGGAAGCCCCAGAAGTCGTACACCAGTGGGACGGTCCCGGTCGCGCCGAGCGCGAGCGGGGCCTCCTCCCAGTGGGCGGAGACCATGAGGATCGCCTTGGGCTGCGGCAGACCGGCGGACCAGGCGGCGAGCTCGCCGGGCCAGACGGGGTCGTCGGCGAGCGGCGGGGCGCCGTGCGAGAGGTACAGGGCGGGCATGCGCTCCGCGACCGGGGTGGCATTCATGACGGCTTCCTCTCCACTCCTGGCAGGACTGCTGCGAGTGATCACTTTGCTTGAATCTTCAAGCTAAAACTGACCCTAACGCGATATAGTTAAACTTTCAAGGATGGGTCTTACAGTGGGATACATGAACACGGCATCCATCGGCGGGAGCGGCGGCGAGCCGCGCTGGCTGACCGACGAGGAACAGCGCGTCTGGCGCGCCTACCTGCACGCCACCACCCTCCTCGAGGACCATCTCGACCGCCAGCTGCAGCGCGACGCCGGAATGCCGCACATCTACTACGGCCTGCTCGTCCAGCTCGCCCAGGCGCCGCATCGCCGGCTGCGGATGACCGAACTGGCCATCGACGCCAAGATCACCCGGTCCCGGCTCTCCCATGCGATTGCCCGCCTGGAGAAGAACGGCTGGGTGCGCCGCGAGGACTGCCCCTCCGACAAACGGGGCCAGAACGCCGTGCTGACGGACGCGGGCCACGACGTGCTGCGGCGGACCGCGCCCGGCCATGTGGAGGCCGTACGCCAGGCCCTGTTCGACCGGCTCACCCCTGAGCAGGTCGAGCAGCTCGGCGCGATCATGCAGGTCATGGCCAAGGGGCTGCAGCCGCAGGACACCGGTGCGGATCTGCCCTGGCTGAGGTGAGCCGCCACGGCCGCCGTCGTACGAGAGGGGCCTGCCCGGGTGCATCCACCCGGACAGGCCCCTTCACTCATACGTGATCTCACCCGGTCATGGCCGGCAGTCGCTCAGTGCGCGATGACCGGGATCTTGACCTCGTCCACGCCCTCGGCGTCACCCGAGCCCGAGCCCGCAACCGCCGAACCCATCTCCGGACGCCCGGTGTTGATCAGCGTGAACGCGATCGCGGCGGAGGCCACGAGGATGCCGACCGCCCACCAGATCGCCGACGAGAACCCGTGCACCATTGCCTGGAGCTGCAGCAGCTTGGGATCCGTCGCCCCGGCGGCGTGCGAGGTGATGTAGGCGGTCGTGGCGGACGCGGCGATCGTGTTCAGCAGCGCCGTACCGATCGCACCGCCCACCTGCTGGGAGGTGTTGACCATCGCGGAGGCGACACCCGCGTCGGCCGGGTTCACCCCGTGCGTGGCCAGCGACATCGCCGGCATGAACGCCGTACCCATGCCCAGGCCGAGCAGCACCTGAGCGGGCAGGACCAGGCCCACGTACGAGCTGTCGATCTCCAGCTGCGTCAGCATCAGCATGCCTGCCGCCGCGACGACGAAGCCGGGGCCCATCAGCAGCCGCGGTGCGACGCGGGTCATCAGGCGGGCGCCGATCTGGGTCGAGCCCGCGATCATGCCCGCGATCATCGGCAGGAAGGCGAAGCCCGTCTCGACCGGCGAGTACCCCTTCACGACCTGCAGGTAGAAGGTGAGGAAGAGGAAGAGCCCGAACATCGCGATGATCGCAAGCCCCAGCGAGAGGTAGACACCGCCACGGTTGCGCTCGGTCAGCACGCGCAGCGGCAGCAGCGGCGCCTTGACCTTCGCCTCGGTGAGTACGAACGCCGCAAGCAGCACGGCGGAGGCGACGAACATGCCCACGGTCAGGCCGTCGGACCAGCCGGCGGACTCGGCGCGGGTGAAGCCGTACACCAGCGCGACCAGACCGAGGGTGGACAGGACGACACCAGGGATGTCGAGGGACGAGCGGTTGCGCGCGCCCTCGGGCTCCCGGATCACGAGGTACGCGCCGACGGCGGCGACGATCGCGAACGGGATGTTGACGAAGAAGGTCCAGCGCCAGTTGAGGTACTGGGTGAGGAAACCGCCGAGGATCAGGCCGACCGCGCCACCGCCACCGGCGATCGCACCGTATATACCGAAGGCCTTGGCCCGCTCCTTGGCATCGGTGAACATCACGGCGAGCAGCGAGAGCGCGGCGGGCGCGAGCAGCGCACCGAAGGCACCCTGCAGGGCGCGGGCGCCCAGCATCATCGCCTCGCTGTTCGCGGCGCCGCCGAGCGCCGACGCCGCGGCGAAGCCGATCAGGCCGAGGACGAAGGTGCGCTTACGGCCCCACAGGTCGGCGATACGGCCGCCGAAGAGCAGCAGTCCGCCGAAGGCGAGGGCGTAGGCGGTGATGACCCACTGCCGGTTGGCGTCGGAGATGCCGAGGTCCTGCTGGGCGGTGGGGAGCGCGATGTTCACGATCGTCGCGTCGAGCACCACCATGAGCTGGGCAACGGCGATGAAGACCAGGGCTTTCCAGCGATTGGCATCAGGGAGTGAGATGTCGGGCGTTTTTGGCATGGGTCTGGCCACCTAAGGACTGCGGAGAGATCACGCGGGACGCCTGTCCACGCGGGACGGATGAGGGATGAATGAGTGGGTGCGAGTCAAAGGACTGCTGTGCAAAAGGGCTGCTGTGCAAGGGTGAGGAACGTGAAGGCCTACGGCGGACTCAACTCGTCACGAGCTGCTCCGGAGGCCTTCCAGGGTCGCGGCCGCGCCCGGCAGCTCGGAGCGCGCCGGCGCTTCGAGGCCGTCCAGGAACAACTGAAGATGGCGGTGGACGAACTGGTCGATGTTCAGGCACGCGGTGCCGGGCAGCGGCCTGGTGAGCTGGGACAGGGCGACCAGCAGATCGCCGACGGCGACGTCGGCGCGCATCCGGCCCGCCGACTGGGCCCGCTGCACGAGTCCCTGCACGGCCCCCTCGAGACGGTCGCGCCCGGAGTGCAGGTCGGGGTGGTCGGATTCGAAGCTGCCGGAGAGCATCGGGCACAGGGCGCCGATCCGTTCGTCGGCGGCCTGGTGAACGAAGCGGCACAGCGCGAGGAAGGGGTCGCCCTCCTCGGCCGCAGCCGTCTCCGCCTGTTCGGTGGTGCGGGACATGACGGAGAGGACGACCTCGCGGATGAGCACCGCGCGGTCGGTGAAGTGGCGGTAGAGCGTGGCGTTGCCGACGCCGGCGCGGCGGGCGATCTCGTCGAGCGGGACCTCGGGTCCGTGCTCCACGAACATCTCGCGCGCGGCCGCCACGATCCGTTCGCGGTTCCGCAGGGCGTCGGCCCGCGGGCGCGACATGCGGCGCGTTTCGGTGGCGGCGGGGCTCACAGCTCCACTCCCTCTCTGTTCCGGCTTCCTCGCGTCCCGTGAACCGGGGATCGTCTCCCCGTTTCGCGGGGACACGGGTTCAAACGGGGAAAGGGTCCCCGGTTATTTCCCTGCCGCGCCGTGACCTGAGTCACATGCACCTCGCCTAGTCCTCGACCGCCGAAAAATCCCACGTACGGCCCACCCGACGGGCGCCCCGCACCTACCCGATCCAGGCTGTTTCGGGACAGAGCGCAGCCAGGGTCCGGCCTGCTGCCGCGGACCCGAAGGCGATCGGATGCAGCAGACGCGCCACCGAATACGCACCGGGAGCGGCTCCCGTCGGCTCGGCGGACTGGCCGCTCTCGGCGCCCTCGCGCTCGCCGCCCTGACCACCGCGAGCGCGACGCTCCCGCTCCCCACGAGGGCCTCGGCGGGGCCCGTGGCCACCGCCCCCGAATCGACCGGGCTCGGACCGTGCCGTATCCCCGCGACACTCGGGGTGCAGATGTCGGAGGGCGTGCCGACGCCGCCGGGGTACGTGCGCTCGACCGGTGAGATACGCGCCCTGAACCTCATGATCGACTTCCCGGACGCGGAAGGCGAGGGCGCGGCCCGGGACCGGCTGGCCGAGTTCTTCCCGCAGACGTCGAAATGGTTCGGCACCAGCTCGTACGGACGACTCAGCTACCGGGCGCACGCCCCGATAGACGACTGGCTGCGGATGCCGATGCCGTTCGCCGCGTACGGGATAGAGCGCGGCTCACCCTACGAACCGGGCTACCGCCGGCTCGTCCACGACCTCGTCTCGGTCGCCGACCCGAAGGTGGACTTCAGCAGCTACGACCTGGTCAATGTGCTGGTCACGCCCAACGCCGGGCCCTCCGCCCTGGACACCGTGCTGTCGGTGACCTTCTCCGGCAACGAGGACGCGCCCTACGCGGACGGGGTGCCGCTCGCCAACACGTCCTTCGTCTACAGCCGTCAGGACGACGGCTCGGGCTCGTACGCGGAGACGGGCTACCGCGTCCTGCCCCACGAGAACGGCCATGTCTTCGGTCTGCCCGACCTCTACACCCCCCACGGCGGGGGCGCGGTCGGCCACTGGGACATCATGTCCGAGGACTGGGGTGCCAACAACGATCTGCTGGGCTGGCACAAGTGGAAGCTGGGCTGGCTGGACAACAGCCAGGTCGGGTGCGCAGCCACCGCCGGCACCACCGAATACGCGCTGACCCCGCTCGCCGCCCGCGGGGGCTCCAAGCTGGCGATCGTGCCGGTGAGCCAGGACACCGGCTACGCGGTGGAGGTACGCACCCGCGCCGGCAACGACGAGGCCGTCTGCAAGCCGGGCGTGCTGATCTACCGGGTGAGAACGGGCGTGGACACCGGGCGGGGCCCAGTGACCGTCGCGGACAGCGAACGGGACAGCGGCGGCTGCACCCGGCGGCCCAATGTGCACGCGGAGCTGTCCGACGCGCCCTACCAGCCCGGTCAGTCCTTCACGGACAGCAGGAACGATGTACGCATCTCCGTGATCCGCGAGGAGCGGGGCGGCGTCTACCGGGTGCGGATCACGCGTTGGTGAGGGGTCCAGGGGCGGGTCACGGGTTCGTGAAGTGCTCCGGCACCGGGCGGATCACGGGTTCGTGAGCCGGTGATCCCGTACGAGCGGATCACGCGCTTCCGAACAGGTGCTCCCGTACGGGATCGCGCAGCTCGCGCTTGAGAATCTTGCCCGTCGGATTACGGGGCATCGGCTCGTCCCGCACCAGCACATGGGCGGGCACCTTGAACGCGGCGAGCGTCCTGCCGACATGCCCCCTGAGCTCGTCGACCGTGACCGAGGCTCCGGTGCGCAGCTGTACGACGGCCGCGACCTCCTCCCCCAGTACCGGGTGCGGCACTCCCAGCACGGCGGCGTCGGCGACATCGGGGTGATCGTGCAGCACGGCCTCGACCTCGACGCAGTACACGTTCTCGCCGCCGCGGACGACCATGTCCTTGATCCGGTCGACGATGCTGACCCGGCCGTCGCACACGGTCGCGAGGTCGCCGGTCCGGAACCAGCCGTCCCGGAAGGCGTCCGCGGTCGCCTGCTCGTCGCGCCAGTAGCCACGTACGAGGGACTGGCCGCGCAGCCACAGCTCGCCGACCTCGCCCTCGGGCAGCGCCTCCCCGGCCGGACCGGCGATGCGGACCTCGGTGGCCGGGGCGGGGCGGCCCACGCTGCCCGGGTGTTCTCGATACGCGTCACCGTAGTTGGCGAGCACGCCCCCGCTGGTCTCGGTCAGCCCGTACCCGTTGCGCGGCTCGATGCGCCGCCCGTGGCGGGCGGTCAGCCGGGCCACGAGGTCGGGCGGGGCGGCGGCCCCGCCGGTGCTCAGATTGGTGAGTGTCTCCAGCTCGGAACCTGCCCGCTCCGCGGCGTCGAGGAGCTGGAGCGCGGTGGTCGGCACGCCGGAGTAGTGGGTGACCCGGTGCTTCTGGATGAGCGCGAGAGCTTGATCGGCGTCCCACTTCCGCATCAGGACGAGCGTGCCGCCGGTCGCCATCATCGCGTAGAGCGTGGTGAACGCGGCCACATGGAAGAACGGGAAGGTCATCAGCGCGACGGGGGACTTCACCTGCGCGGGCACCCCGTGGCGCGCGAGTGCGGCGGCGGTGGCGTGGAACCGCGGGTTGGCCGCGGCCCCTGCCTGGGCGAGCTGGGTGGCGACCGCGCCCTTGGGCCGCCCGGTGGTCCCGGAGGTGTAGATGATCGTGGCGTCGTCCTCGGCCGCTGCCTCGACGGCGGGCGGCGCGGCGAGCGGATCGGGCGCCTCGAAGTCCTCGTACCGCTCGACGCCCTCGCCCGTTGCCCCCTCGGAGTGGAAGACGACGGTCCGGACGCCGTGCCGCACCCGCCATGCATCGATGCGCGGCAGCCGTTCCCCGTCGACGAGCAGCACGCGCGGGGAGCAGTCGTCGAGCGCGTACGCCAATTCTTCCCCGGTCCACCAGGCGTTGAGCGGCACGGCCACCAGGCCCGCCAACTGGGTGGCCCAGAAAGCGATCTGCCACTCGGGGTGGTTGCGCATGGCGACGGCGGCCCGGTCGCCGGGCCGCAGCCCGTACTCCTCGACGAAGCGCCGGGCGAGCGCGCTCGCGGCGGCGAAGAACTCCCCGTACGTGTACGTCCGGCTCTCGGCGACGAGGAACGGCCGCTCCCCGAACGCCCAGGTCGCCTCCACGAACTCGCGCAGGGTGCGTGGCCCGGTCGCATACTGCAGCCCGCCGTCCTCCGCGCGTATGACCTCGAACGGAGCACCGGGTGCGGTCAGGGCGTCCTCGGGGCGGACGGACGGATCGGGGTGCGGCACGAGTCGCCCTCTCTAAGCGCTTGCTCAGTACGTGCGCGACGCTATGCGGCGGCCCCGATCGCGTCAAGGTTCATGTATCGGCCACCGGGACGCGGTCAGCCGGGACGGGGACCGCGTCCGGATGCGGTCAGCATGTCCCTTCCACCCGCCCGAACACCCACGGGCGCAGCCAGGTCCCCTCGGGGCCGACGGCGTGAACACCCACGAGCGCCACCGTGCGTTCCCCGTCACGGAAGAGGCGGCCGCGCACCACGTAGCTGTCCCCGGCCGAGAAGGGGGCCTTGAACACCGCCGCGATCCGGTTGACGGCGTGATCGGCCGCGGGCAGCCCCGCCTCGGCCACCAGCCGGGTGGCCATGTCCTCCATCACCGCCGTGTATTCGCCGGTGTAGACGTACTGGTTCACATCGGTGTGCTGCAGACCGTACCGGCCCTGGAATTCGACCGGTCCCACCGCCTCCTCGACGTATCCGCTCCCCAACTCGCTCAGCGACTCGACGGTCGGATGCGGCTCCTCCAGCACGTGCAGCCGCAAGTGGGCCAGCTCCGGCTGGGGCTCGCGGACCAGGCGTTCGGCCGGCGGCCCGAAAGGCCGCAACAGAGTCAGAACGATCCGGCCCTCACCGCACTCGCGGGGCTCCTTGGACAGCTGCTCCCGGTACCTGCGCGTCTCGCCGGCGCCCAGCGGGGTCGCGAACGTGTACCCGATGTCGAACCCGAACCGGCTGCTCGGATGCCCCGGGCCCTCGCCGGAGAGTTCACTGTGGCGCGTCTCGACGGTGGTGTGCAGCGGAGCGGCCACGGCTGCCGGGGCGTCCCCACGGCGGAAGTCGAGATGGGTGACAACGGACACCACGCCCCGTCCGCGCAGTGCGGTGACATCCACCTGACTGCTCAGGCCGTCGTACATCAGCGGGGCGAACAGGGCGACCAGGGAACGGACCTTGATCCGGAATCTGGCGTCGAGGTCGGGCACGTGGAGCGGAATCGTGTTCCGGGTGAGGACCGACTCGGCCGGCTCGAAGGACGCGGCCGGCTCGGCGGGCGCGGGCGGCGCGACGGGCTCGGGCGGCGCGACGGGCTCGGGCGGCGCGACGGGCTCGATGGACTCGGCCGAAAGGACCGACTCGGCCGGCTCGACCGACTCGGCCGGGAGGGAGACTGACATGTCGACTCCTGTGCGTGGTTTTCCGGACCCGCGGCGCAGATGCCCATGAACGAACAAGGCGGACAGATCGGCGACCGGTGGGTACTGCGCGATGTCGGGATGCTGCGGATCCTCAACGGCTACCAGTACCGGGAAGCCGTTGCTCCCCGACACGACGAACATGTCGAGCGCCTCGCCCGAAGGGGAGCACGAACTCGCGGAAGGACTCCCGGCCGTCCCGGCCCCGGGCACTGATCCACCGGCGTCCCGGGGCTCCGTCGGGCACACGGCCGAGCCGGAGCGCCACCCGCTACATTGTCCGCGGTGGCGCAGCCTTACCGGCCGCAGCACCACCAGCGCCTTCATGGGATCTGTCGAAAACCCCTGAGGCCCAGGTCAGCGCCTTGGCCGTCGTAGCCGCGTGAGACGGACGGTACCGAAGCCGCGGCCCGCACCGACTACGGATCGATGATCCCCGCGCTCGGCTCGGCCTCACGCCCCTCACGCTCGCGGACCCGCCCACGCAGCCGGTCGTTGAACTCCGCGATCAGCCCCTTCTGCCGCCGGCGGCGGCAACAGAGACGAGGGCGAGGGTGAGAAGCGGCGACTCACCTCCGCTCGCGCAGGGCACACAGGGTGATCCCTGGCGGGGGCGTACGCCGATCCGACTCACCTCCCCTCGCCCGGAGCCCACCGCCCTGTACTCGCGGCCTCCACCGAACGTCGACTCACCTCCGCTCGCGCCGAGCGCAGCGGGCATGCCGCGTGATGGTCGGGGGTCCGGTGGCGGATCCCCGACCATCACGTTCCGGTCGGTCGGTCCGGTGCGGTCAGATGAGGCCTTGCGCGCCCATTGCCTCCGCCACCCGCTCGAAGCCGGCGATATTGGCACCGAGGACGTAGTCCCCGGGGGCTCCGTAACTCTCGGATGTCTCGTAGGCGATGTCGTGGATGCCGCGCATGATGGTCCGCAGTCGGTCCTCGACATCGGCGAAGTTCCACGAGTCTCGGGCGGCGTTCTGCTTCATCTCCAGGGCACTCGTGGCGACTCCGCCGGCGTTGGCGGCCTTGCCGGGGCCGAAGGCCACCCCGTTTTCACGAAGGATCTCGACGGCCTGCGGGGTGCAGGGCATGTTGGCGCCCTCGGAGACCGCCTTGACTCCGCCGCGCACGAGCGTCGCGGCGCCGCCGGCGCCCAGTTCGTTCTGGGTGGCCGAGGGAAGCGCCACATCCGCTGGGACGTCCCACACCTGTCCGCCGCTGACATAGCGGGCCGAGCCGCCGCGGCGTTCGGCGTACTCGCTGATGCGGGCTCGCTCGACTTCCTTGATCTCCTTGAGGAGCTGGACGTCGATGCCCTTCTCGTCCACCACGTACCCGCCGGAGTCGGATGCGGTCAGCACGTTGGCACCGAGGGCCTGGGCCTTCTCGATGGAGTAGATGGCGACGTTGCCCGAGCCGGATACGACGACCTGCTGTCCTTCGAAGTCCTCGCCTCGCTTGGCGAGCATCTCGGCGGCGAACAGGACGTTGCCGTAACCGGTCGCCTCGGCACGGACGTTGGAGCCGCCCCACTGGAGTCCCTTGCCGGTGAGGACACCCGCCTCCCAGCGGTTGGTGATCCGCCGGTACTGGCCGAAGAGATATCCGATCTCCCGGCCGCCGACGCCGATGTCGCCGGCCGGCACATCGGTGTGCTCGCCGATGTGGCGGTACAGCTCGGTCATGAACGACTGGCAAAAGCGCATGACCTCGGCGTCGGAGCGGCCGCGCGGGTCGAAATCGCTGCCGCCCTTGCCGCCGCCGATGCTCAACCCGGTGAGCGCGTTCTTGAAGATCTGCTCGAAGCCGAGGAACTTCACCACGCCCAGGTTGACGGAGCGGTGGAAGCGCAGACCGCCCTTGTAGGGGCCGAGTGCGCTGTTGAACTCCACCCGAAAGCCCCTGTTGACCCGGGTGGCGCCAGCGTCGTCCTGCCAGGGCACGCGGAACATGATCTGGCGTTCCGGTTCGACGATCCGCTCGAGCAGGCCGGCGTCAAGCAGTTCGGGGCGCGCGGCGAGCAACGGTGCGAGGGAGTGGAGGACTTCGGCAAGGGCCTGGTGGAACTCGGGCTCGCCGGGGTTGCGGCGCAGAACTTCGGCCTTGATGGAGTCGAGTGCGGTGGGGATGGCCGCGCTCGACGCTTCGGTCGGGTACTTCGGCATGGGGTCGTTCCGTTCCAGTCGGTCGGTGGCGCAGGGGCGGAGGCGGAGGTCGAACCCGTCAGCTGGCTACGGCGGTTGCCCACAGCGAGGTGAAGGCAGACTCGGACACAGCGCCCTTGCGGGGCCTCAGCCGTACCGCGTCGTGGTCGTCCACGTGGAGGATTTCGGCCTGCAGTCGTTGCAGTTCCGCGGAAGGCTCCAGGCCCAGCTCGCGCTTGAGGATGTTGTACAGGTCCTGGTAAGCCTGCAGGGCCTCGCCGCGGCGGCCGGCGCGATGCAGGGCCGAGATGAGTTGGCCGTGGAACCATTCGTGCAGCGGGTGGTCGTTGACCAGAGTGCGCAGCTCCGGGAGGAACTCCCGGTAGCGACCCAGTTGGTTCTCGGTCTCCACACGCAACTCAAGGGCGCGGATTCTGAGTTCTTCGAGGTGGGCAATGCGCCCCGTGAGCACCACTCCGACGGATACGTTGCTCAACATTTGCCCGCGCCACAGGGCCTGGGCCCGCCTGAGATGGTTTGCCGCCCGTTCCGGGGATCCCTGGTTGAGCTCCCATTGGGCCCGCCGCACGAATCGCTCGAAGACATGCACGTCAACCTCGTCGTCGGCGATGTCCAGGCGGTAGCCGGGCGCTTGGGTCACCAGCAGCGTGCGCGCGGGGGCGTCGCCCTGTGCGTCCTCGAGCATCCTGCGCGCGTGGTAGACGTGCGTCTGCAGTGTCCTGATCGCGTTGCTCGGCGCGTCCTCGCCCCACAGTTCCCTGACGAGCGTGTCGGTGCCCACGGCCTCGCGTGGTTGCAGCGCCAGCACCGCGAGCATCTGACAGATCTTGGGCGCCTTCGGAGCGTACGCCTGGTCGTCATCGGTCACGATCTCGAAGGGTCCGATGAGGTTGAACTGCACTACGCACGCTCCTGTTTCCGGCGCCCCCGCCCCCGTGACGGTGCTGTGTGTTGATCCCGACGTTAAGGAACCGGGGCCGCCAGGTCATCACGACGGAGAGCGAGAATGTCACGTTACCGGACGGTAGGTAGGTTAAATTGGTCCAGGTCGCCCGCCGACCTCAGGCCTTGCGCGACGGCAGTCTCGTGCCCTGCGTGGCGGCAACATGATGGGCCACCGAAGCCAGCGTGACGTGGCGGTGCCAACCAGGAAACGAACGTCCCGCGAAGTCCGTCATGCCCACGCTCTCCGAAATGGCGGCGAAGTCACGGGTCACCACGGACGGCAGCCGGGTGAGCCGAAGCAGCGTCGCCAGCGAGGGGGCGTCGGCGCTCGTCAGCCACAGCCGCGGATCCGCCGCCCCGCCGCGCCACTCCCCCACGAGCAACATGCCGTCACCCCGACCGCCCGGCGGCGCGACCACGGGGATCGCCGCCGCCATCGTGGGCCCGTCACCCGGGTTGACCCGATGCCTGAGGCGGATCAACGAAGCGGCGAGCTCCCCCGCCGTCCGCTCTCGATCGCCGTACTTGGGCAACTTGGTTCGATCCAGGCGTAGTTGGGCGTCAGCTCCCACCCGTACGAGACAGGCGAAGCCCGTGGTCGAAAGATGACGGGCCAGCGCCACGGCGTCGATGCCTTCGACGTCTACCACGACGGGGCCGGCCTGGACATCGGTGGCGACGGCGACATGAGCCACCGACTCGCGTACACACGCCTCCAGGCTTCCGGCGGTGACATCGGAGGGGATGCTGGCACGCTGTCGCAGCGGATCCTCCAGCCACCGGCCACTGAGGCGCAGTCGCCAGTCGACAGGCACTGCGGAGCGGCCCGAGACCAGCCAGGCCCCCACCGCCTGCTGGCCGTTGACGGCCTGCCCCAGATGAGGCAGGTACTGCTGGTCGACGCCGATCGAGTGCGACCCGACCTTGGGAATCACGGTGGGCCTGATGACCCAGGCCTCAGGGGCCAGCGTCCGCTGGACGTGGCGGGCCAGGGTCTGGCGTATGGGCATCCACTCCCACGGCGACGTACTGATGAAGTGATGCACGCTCTGCTGGGCCGCCGCCCCGTCGAACTGCCTGGCGATGTTGCGCAGCGTCTTGCGACCCGGCAGCGCCAACAAGCCGCGGACGTACTGCTCCGCCTTGAGGCGCTGGCCGGCGCGCTGCAGCGAGCCGAACAGGTGGGCACTGAGCTCGGCGTCCAGCAAAGGGCGCGAGGGGTGCTCTTCCCCTGTGCCGTCATGGTGCCGAACGTTCCGGTTCATGGATCCCCCAGGATGCGACGGTGGACAGCGAGACACTGGACTCACTGCGCGCCTGACGATGCGGCCCCACTCCCCAATAGAGGCCAGTCATCCGGTTTCTTTATACAGGGATGCTTCTCGGGCCGGGGCGCCCCGGCCCACCGACGGCCTCTCCCAGACCCTCATGAACTCAGGCTCGTGACGCTGCGTCACCGGATCACGGCGATAGTTAACTCTGGTGACATTTTAAGCAGTTGAAGGGAAACCGGCCAAGGCATATGTTATGCGGGGAGCCACTCGCGGGATCGCGGGAAAGCGGGATCGTTGAACACTCTTGACGGCAGACAAGACGGGGGACCATCGGGTGATCAGAGGTACACCGCAGGCCCATCCGGCCGACGGCACGCCTTGCTCGTCGGCACGTTGTCAAGTGATCGCAGCCGGACGCCGCCACGCATCCGGAGGCATGGTCACGAGGCCAGCGGGGCGGCCTCGAGCAACCGCTCGGCGCGGTACGGGGAGGTGTCCAGTTTCGCCAGGACGCCGGGACAGGCGATGTTGGGAAGCATCAGCGCGAACATGCTCGAGATCTCTTCGGACAGGTTGCGGTCCGGCAGTGTCTCCGTGATCAGCTGCACTCCGGTCCACGCACCGACGAACAGCCGGGCCGTCTCGCTCGGATCGACGTGGGGCAGCAACTCGCCCCGCTCCTTTGCCTCGTTGAGCAGCCCGTTTCCCACTTCGATCCAGTCGGGCCACCGGGTGCCGAACAGGTTGCGGGCCTTGGGATCGACGGACAGCCGTATCGAGGCACTGAGCACCGGCTCCCGGGGCAGGCGGTAGGCGAGGAGCAGCGCCGCGTCCACCCACTCCTGCAGCTTGAACGTCTGCGGAGCGACCCCCTCCAGAGTCACCGCCTCGTCGAGCACGGCGCGCGCCAGTTGCTCTTTCGAGGTGAAATGGAAGTACAGCCCACCTCGGGTGAGTTGCATTCGCTCGATGAGCCCACCGATGGTGGTCGCGTCGTAACCAAGCTCGTTGAACATCTCGGCAGCGGTCTCGAGGATCATCCTGCGCGTACGAACCGCACGCTCCTGCCTAGCCAACTCGCGCCTCCATGATGCTCCCTTTACTAGTGTTTGAACTCACGTTTACCTACGGTCAATACCGACCGGAGAGCCGGTACTTTAACAGCGCATCTTCCACCGCCAAGACAGGGGGGGCCTTGTCGGAAATAGCCCTTGCGCCACGCCTTTCAAACCATCAACAGCCAAGCTCGTCCCCTACGAGATCGTCTCCCCTCGGTGCCTACACGCACCTCGAGCGCGACGAGTCGATACTCGTCGTCGGCTGGGAGCGCAGCGGGGCGCATGCCTTCACGCTGGACATCAGGTGGCCTGCCGTCCAGGGGGACCTGCCGTACGATCCGCGCATCCTCGCCCAGACCATCCGGCAGAGCGGTCTGGTCGTAGCTCATGCCGAGTACGACGTCCCACTGGACCACCAAACGTTGCTGAACACCCTGGACATCACCATCGCACCGGGGTTTCGGGCTCCTCGCGACCAGACCTCGGCCCTGCGCGTCGAGCTCGACGTATCGGAACCGAAGCGCGGCCGGAGGAAACCCAGCGCGTTACGCGTGAGCCTCCACATTCTGCACGGGGACGTCACCGTGGCTCGGGTCGATTCCGAGTTCGGCTGGATATCCCCGCCGGTCTACCGGCGTTTGCGCGGTGAGTACGCCAGTGTCGAATGGGCCGACTGGCCGGTTCCGGCCCCTGTCGCCCCTGAGCTCGTCGGCCGACACGACACCGTCGACGTGGTCCTGTCGCCCGGTGAAGAATCAAACCGTTGGCTGCTTCGGAACGTCGTGGCCAACACCCGTCTCTTCGACCACCCGGTCGACCACGTGCCGGGGCTTGTGCTGCTGGAGGCGGCGCAACAAGCAGCACACGCGCTCGTTGCTCCGGTTCCTTTTTCACCCACCGGGGTTTCCACCCGCTATTCACGCTATGTCGAGTTCGACCGGCCCTGCTGGATCGAGGCCGAGACTCTCCCCACGCCCGACCCGGACGCGCTCTCCCTTCGAGTCCGCGGGGTCCAGGGCGGGGAGATCGCGTTCACGGTCGATCTCGACGGCATGACGAATTGATCACCTTGTGCGTCCGGGCGACGCGCAGCCCGCCCGGACGCACAAGGTCATTGGTTCACGAAGCCACCGTCCACCGGTACGACGACGCCGGTGAGGAACGGGCAGCGATCACTGAGCAACCAGGCGGCCGCGGCGGCTATCTCCTCGGGCTCCGCCGTACGCCCCTGCGGGGTGAGCGAGTTGGCGAGTTCTTCGAGGCCGGGGTTGCGTCCGAACCAATCGGTGGTGATCTCGCTGCGGGTGGTTCCCGGGGCCACCGCGTTCACGCGGATGCCCTGCTTGGCGTACTCGTCGGCCGCGGCCCTGGTGAAACCGACGACGGCGTGCTTGGAGGCGATGTAGGGAGCAGCAGTGGGGATGGCCACCAGGCCGCCCACACTGCTGTTGTTGACGATCGAGCCGCCGCCGTTCTGCAGCATCGCCGCGATCTCGTGCCGCAGGCAGTTGAAGACGCCTCGGACGTTGATGTCCATGATGCTGTCGTACACGTCGTCCGACATGAGGTGCAGCGGGGTGCGGTCGCCGCCGATTCCCGCATTGTTGAATGCCGAGTCGAGCCGCCCGTACTCGCCCACGGCGAAGTCGACTGCCCTGGCCGCGTCTTGGGGAGCGGACACATCACCGACCACGTACGCGGCTTCCGCTCCTTCCCCGCGCAGCTCCTCGACGAGTGCGGCCAGACGGTCCTCTCTTCGGGCGGTCACCACCACCGTCGCGCCCTCACGGGCGAACACCTTCGCCGATGCCGCCCCTATACCGCTGCTCGCCCCCGTGACGAGAACGACTTTCCCCGCAAGAAGATCACTGGTCATGGCTGAAGTCTGACAGGCCCTTTCCGCGCGGCGGATGGGAGCTCTGGTGGTACCCAGGGCTCATGCCGACTCGCTGCTCAGCGAGGATTCCCGCACCGACCGGCCGAGGGCGCGAAGAAGTTCGGCCGGCCGACGACAGGAGTCTTTGAACGTCCCCTGCTCCAGCACCACCAACACGGCGCACTCCAGCAGCAGCGTAGAGACGAACGCTTCGTGTCGGATCGGTGGTTCCGCGTCCGGATGGGACGGGAACGACGGCGCGGCGAGCCCGAAGGCCTCGGTCAGCAGCTCCCGGGCACGGCTCACCGCCGCGGACCGCGCCGCGGCGTCGTGCCGATCTTCCCGGGCGAGGGCGGCCGGCAGGCAGGCTGCGAAACGCCGCAGCACCGCGGCCGCATAGGGATCGGGCAATTCGGCACCGCCGGAGGGCTGTCCGGGCAGTGCGTAGGCCCGTGACTCCACCGACCTCGTCAATCCCTCGTTCAACGCGTCCACAAAGCGCTGACCGATGGCAGCTATCCACATCTCGCTGTTTCCCGGATCGTTTCCTGTTCCGCCAGGCATTTCTCGTACACACCCGCGCATTCGTTGTTCGGTGGCCGCACCGTCAGCAACGGGGCTTGAGTGCCGCACTGTGAGGGAGGCAACACAACGCCATCGGTGAGTCCAGCAACACAGAGGGGAACGCGTGGAGCCGAAGACTCATATGGAGAACATAGAGTCGGCAATCCCTCGGACACTCATCCTTGAGTAACCGGATGCCCAGCGCCTTTGCCACCACGCATGTAACAGCTGCCCCACACCGCGCGAAGGACGTCGCACACCTCGCCGACCGTGGCACCGGCCGCCAAAGCGTCCATCATGGGGTAGAGAACCTTGTCCGTTCCCGCAGCGGCCCTCTGTACGAGCGAAAGCGAGTGGTCCACCCGTTCCTGGTCGCGCCAGGGGCGGAGTTTGGCGAGGCGTTCGGCCGGCCCGAGTCTGTCTTCACCATCCACTGGTGCTACTGGGCAGGAGCCGGTCCGGCAGCCCGATTGCCCCAGGGCTTCGTCGCGGCGGTCGGCGCCAGCCGGGCCACGTCGATACGGCCGCAGTTGAGCGCGTCGTACGACACGCTCAACTGCGGCGGTGTTCAGCCATCGAACGGCGGCAAGCTCGCTGCCACACCCGGAACCCTCGGGTGTACCGGTCCTACGAACGACCGGTGCGATCCCACTCCTGAACGGTTGGACATGCTGAGGTGTCAGACACCACGACCAACCGCCCAGGAGCCCTGCTCGTCAGGTCATCCGATCAGCGGCCTTCGCTGAAGAGGCTCAGTCGAGTTCGTCGACGAAGGCGAACAACTCCTCGTCGGCTGCATCGTCCAGATCCTTGCCGAACTGCTCGTCGAAGGTCGCGCCGGTCGCAGCGCCGCCGAGCAGTTGTCGAAGCCTTGCCACCGCCTCCGAGTCGAGCTGTCCGTCGCGAATCAGCGCCTCCAACTGGTTGAGGAGAGGGGCGGCTTGCTTGGCCGCCAGAATACTGCGCAGATTCTCGGCCAATGCGGACGGATTCGGATAATCGAATACCAGCGTGGTCGGCAGACGCTCGCCGGTGACCGCTGCAAGCCGGTTGCGCAGTTCGACCGCTGTCAAGGAGTCGAGACCCAGCTTGGTGAACGGCACCTCGGACGCGATCGCGGACACGTCGTCGTGTCCCAGCGCGGCGGCGACCTCGCGACGCACCAGGTCGAGCACCGCACCCGGCTGTTCCCACGCGATCCCGGACCGCTCCTGGGCAGTTCGCGGCCGGTCGGCGCGCGCTGCCGCGACCTGTCCGCGACGGGGCACGAGGTCCCGCAGCACCGAGGGCGGGTTCGGGGCGGCCCCGAGAGCGGCCCGGTCGATCCCGGTCACGGCGAGCACCGCGTTCCGAGCGTCAGTGGCCGCCGGTCCGGCGATCGCCGAGGTGGCGACGTCGAAGGCGGCCAGCGCGTCCGGTACGGCGATCGGACGCAGCCCGAGCGCGTAGATGCGCCGCAGGTCGGCTTCGGACAGTCCGTCACCCATCCCGGTCTCCCACAGTCCCCATGCCAGCGAGACCGCGGGGAGACCGAGTGCGTGGCGGTACGCGGCCAGGCCGTCCAGGAAGGTGTTTCCCGCCGCGTAGTTCGCCTGTCCCGCGGTGCCGAGCAGCCCGGCGATCGACGAGTACAGCACCAAGGGGGTGTCCCCGGCCACCTCGTGCAGATGCCAGGCGGCATCGATCTTGGGCCGGAGCACGGCGTCGACCTGCTCGGGGGTGAGCCCGTCCATCGTGCCGTCGGACAGCGTGCCGGCGGCGTGGACGAAGGTGACAGGATGGTGGCGCTCGACGAGTGCGGCCAGCGCCTCGCGGTCGGCGACGTCGCATGCCGCCGCGATGATCTCGACGTCGGCCCCCGCGCCCTCGATCTCCGGAGCGGTCCCGCTCCGGCTGACCAGCAGCAGCGACCGGGCGCCGTGCCGCTCCACCAGGTGCCTGGCCAGCGCCGTGCCCAGCGCACCACTCGCGCCGGTGATCATGACGGTGCCCTCGCTCCAGGGGATCGCGGTCGTCCCCGGGTTCTCCGGGTCTCCCGATCCGGGCTCGGCCGGCCGCTTGTACCGGACCAGCCTCGGGACGAGGAGCTCCGCGTCGCGAACCCGTACCTGCGGCTCATCACCGCTGTCGGACTTGGCCAGGACCTCCTTGACCGCGTCCCGGACATCGGCGTCACCGTCCCAGTCGGGACGGTCCACCAGGACGAACCGGCCGGGGTGCTCGGTCGCGGCGCTGAGGACCAGGCCGCGGACGCCGGCATGGGCGAGGTCGGCGCCGACCACGACGGCGAGAGTGCCGGTGCCGTCGGTGTCCAGCCAGTCGCGCAGAACACCGAGGGTGTGGTGTACGGCGTGCCGGGCGCGCTGCGGCAGGCCGCCCGTACCGGCCTCGACCTGCACCACCTCGTACGCGGTGCCGTTCGCCGACGTCCCGGCAGCGCCGGCCGCGTCCAGCTCGCGCCAGACGGGGGTGAACAGCAGGTTCTCGCCGGCGGAGGCGCCGGTCAGGAGACCGGTGAGGGGACGCAGGACCAACTCGTCCACCTCCACCCGGACATGGCCGTCGGCGTCGGTCACCAGCAGGCGCACCGCGGCGTCCGAACCCGTAGGAGTGATCCGGGCACGCAGGACCGTCCCGGCCGCCGCCGGAGCCCCGGCGTGGAAGCGCACTCCGGACCAGGCGAACGGCAGGGCGGCAGGCCGGGCACCGGCGACGTCGGGCAGCAACGCGTGCAGGACCGCGTCCAGCAGCGCCGGGTGCACGGCGAAGCCGGCTTCGGATCCGGCCAGTTCCTGCGGCGCCTCGACCTCGGCGAACAGCTCCTCGTCGTGCCGCCGCAGGAGTCGCAGCCCCTGGAAGGCGGGACCGTACTCGTAACCGTGCTCGGCGACCCGGTCGTACACGCCGGTGAGGTCGATCTCCGTCAGGTCGTCCGGCCACGGCTCGGTCTCCGGTGCGGCCCGGTGTCCTTCGGTGTCGAGCGTTCCGACGGCGTGCTTGATCCACGGAAGGTCGCCGGAGTCGGCATCCCCGCTCCGGGAGAAGACCGTGACGTCGGTGCCGTCGACCACCATCTGGATGGTGAGCGCCCCGGTATCCGGTACGACCACCGGTTCGGTGATGGTGAACTGCGCTATCGCACCTGCCGACGCGGCCAGTTCCACCAACGCGGTACCGGGCACGATCACGACGCCCTGTACCCGGTGATCAGCCAGCCACGGGTGGGTGGACAGGGACAGCCGGCCGGTCGACACGGTGGTGCCCGCTTCCCCCGTACCGCCCGTGGCGAGATCGACTGCCGCGCCCAGCAGCGGGTGCTCCGCGGATCGCAGACCGGCACCGGTCACGTTGGCCTGTCCGGCCGGGGTGAGCCAGAACCGCTTGCGCTGGAACGCGTAGGTTGGCACATCGACGGGCTTGGCGCCGGGGAACACCGCATGCCAGTCGATCTCGACACCTCTGGTGAACAGGGTGCCGAGGGCCGTGACGACGGTGTCCGGTTCAGGTTTGCCGGCCCGCCTCAGCGGAACGGCGACCGGGTTGTCCGCCTCGTCGGCGGGGAAACCGGCCGCGATCATGCCGGTGAGCACCGCGTCGGGTCCCACTTCCAGCACCGTGCGCACGCCCTCGTTCCGCGCCGTCTGCACCGCTTCGTGGAACCGGACGGTCGCCCGGACCTGGTTCACCCAGTACTCGGGGTCGGTCCATTCCTCGGCGTGCTGTCCGGTGACCGTGGAGATCGCGGGGATCGTCGGGGCGTTGTAGGTGAGCTCCCGGGCGACCGCCCGGAAGTCGTCCAGCATCGGCTCCATCAGCGGTGAGTGGAAGGCGTGGCTGACCGAGAGCCGCTTGGTGCGCCTTCCCCGGCTGGTGAACTCCTCCTCCACGAAGGACCGCACCGCCTCCTCGGCACCGGACAACACGATCGAGGTGGGGCCGTTGACCGCGGCGATCGTCACCCCGGCGGGCAGGTCCCGCCCGTCCAGTTCGGCAGCACTCGCCTCGACGGCGACCATCGCCCCGCCGCGGGGCAGGGCCTGCATGAGGCCGCCACGGGCGGCGACCAGCCTGGCCGCGTCGGACAGCGACAGCACCCCGGCGACATGCGCGGCGGCCAACTCGCCGATCGAATGGCCGAGCACCAGGTCCGGTCGGATCCCCCAGGACTCCACCAGGCGGAACAACGCGACCTCTTCGGCGAACAGCGCGGGCTGCGCCGTGCCGGTCTCGTCCAGGTTGTCCCCGGTGGCGATCGCTTCCCGGATCGTCGAGCGCAGCGAAGCGTCGAAGTGGGCGCAGACTTCGTCGAACGCCGCCGCGAACACCGGGTAAGCGGCGGCCAGTTCGAGCCCCATGCCGATTCGCTGTGCGCCCTGCCCGGTGAACGCGAAGGCCAGCTTGCCTCCCGCCACCCGCACCGGGACCGCGTCCCGGAGGGACCCCGGACTCGTCGCCGCTATCCGGTACGGCATCGCGGAACGGGTGGCGAGCGTGAACGATTCGTCCACAGTGGACAAGGAGGCGACCCGTTCGGCCTGGTCCGCAAGGGCCTGCTCGGTACGGGCGGACAGCACCCACGGGATCAGGGGCGGCCCGGCCGGGGCCTCGGTGATCGGAGTCGGTTCGGCTTCCGCCTCCTCGATGATCACGTGGGCGTTGGTGCCGCCGAACCCGAAGGAGGACACCCCGGCCCGGCGGGGTTGCTCCCCCCGCGGCCACGGGCGGGACCGGGTCAGCAGTTCGACCTTGCCCTCCGACCAGTCGATGTGCCGGGACGGGGTGCCCACGTGCAAGGTTGCCGGGGCGATCCCGTGCCGCATGGCCTGGACGACCTTGATGATGCCGCCGACTCCCGCAGCCGCCTGGGCGTGCCCGATGTTCGACTTCAGCGAACCCAGCAGCACCGGGTTCTCCCGGTCGCGCCCGTAGGTGGAGATCACGGCCTGCGCCTCGATCGGGTCACCGAGCTTCGTCCCAGTGCCGTGCGCCTCCACGAGGTCGACATCGGCCGGGGCCAGGTCGGCGGAGTCGAGCGCGGCTTGGATCACCCGCTCCTGGGCGGGACCGTTCGGCGCGGTCAACCCGTTCGAGGCACCGTCGGAGTTCACCGCCGAGCCGCGCAGGACGGCGAGCACCTGGTGCCCGTTGCGCCTGGCGTCCGACAGCTTCTCAAGGAGCAGCATGCCCGCGCCCTCGGACCACCCGGTGCCGTCGGCGTCGTCGGAGAACGACTTGCACCGACCGTCCTCGGACAGCCCGCGCAGGCGGGAGAACTCCACGAACGGCGTCGGCGTGGCCATCACCGTCGCGCCGCCCGCCACCGCGAGGTCGCACTCCCCGCGCCGCAGCGCGCTCGCGGCCAGGTGCACCGCGACCAGCGAGGACGAGCACGCGGTGTCCACGGTGAGGGTCGGCCCCTCGAACCCGAAGGTGTAGGCGAGCCTGCCGGAGGCGATGCTGCCCGCGCTGCCGCTGTACAGGTATCCCTGCACCCCGTCCGGCGGCAGGTCCGGTCGGGATCCGTAGTCGCTGTACATGACACCGACGAACACACCGGTCCGGCTGCCGCTCAAACCCTGCGGGTCCAGGCCGGCCTTCTCCACCGCCTCCCAGGTGGTTTCCAGCAGTTGCCGCTGTTGCGGGTCCACGGCCAACGCCTCTCGCGGCGACATGCCGAAGAACTCCGCGTCGAACAGTTCCGCGTCGTGCAGGAACCCGCCCCGGTTGGTGGTGGAGGTGCCGGGGTGGTCCGGGTCGGGATGGTAGAGGTCGCTCGGCCAGCCCCGGTTCACCGGGAACTCCGAGGTGGCGTCCCGGCCGTCGGCGACCAGTTGCCAGAGGTCCTGCGGTGAGGTGATCCCACCCGGGTACCGGCAGGCCATCCCGACGATCGCGATCGGCTCGTCGTAGCCCTCCTCGGCCGTCCCCGACCGTTCCCGAGCCTTCGAGGCAAGCGGTCGCTCCTCGGCCGAGACGAGACTCCGCAGGTGCTTGGCCAGCGCGGCGGGGGTGGGGTGGTCGAACACCACGGTCGCGGACAGCCGCAGGCCGATCGCGGTGCTCAGTTGGTTGCGCAGTTCGACGGCGGTGAGCGAGTCGAAACCGAGTTCGCTGAAAGGACGGTTCTCCTCGACCTCGGTCGAATCGGCGTGACCCAGGACCCCGGCGACCTGATTGCGAACGATCTCCTGGACGTCGGCGGGGTCGACCGCCGGAGTGTCCGCTCCGCGCCGGCGGAGCTCACCGTCCCGCGCAGGCGTCGGGGTGGCCGCGGCCGGTCCGGCCAGGTCGCGCAGCAGCCCGGGAAGGTCGGTCCGACCCCGGAGGGCGGGCCGGTCGAACCGGGTCAGGGCCAGCACCGCGGAACCGGTGCCGGTGACCGCGTCGAGGGAGGCGTCGAACAGGCCGAGCGCCTCGGCGGTGTCCAGTGGACGGAGACCCGTGCGGGCCAGTCGATGAAGGTCCGTGTCGGTCAACTGTTCGGAAACGCCACTGGTCTGCGCCCACAGACCCCAGGCAAGGGAGATCGAGGGCAGGCCGAGTCCACGGCGGTGCTCGGCAAGGGCGTCCAGGAACGTGTTGGCCGCCGAGTAGTTCGCCTGGCCTGCGGTACCGAGCAGCCCGGCGACCGAGGAGTACAGGACCAGAGGTTTGTCACCGGCCAGGTCGTGCAGGTGCCAGGCCGCATCCACCTTCGGGCGCAACACCGTGTCGATCTGTTCGGTGGTCAATCCGGTCAGGGTGGAGTCGGCGACCACTCCCGCCGTGTGCACCACCGCGGCCGGCTCATGTTCGGCGAACACTCGTTCCAAGGCCTGCCGGTCGGTCACGTCGGCGGCCACCAGGCTCACGGCGGCACCGAGGTCGACCAGCTCGGCCCGGAGGTCGGTCGCGCCGGGCGCGGCTTCACCCCGGCGGCTGACCAGCACCAGGTTCCGCACCCCGTGCTTCACCACCAGGTGCCTGGCCAGAACCGTGCCGAGAGTTCCGGTTGCGCCGGTGATCAGTACCGGGCCCGCGCTCCAGTCCACGCCGGTGTCCGAGGCGCTCGCCGCGACACCGGTCGGGCGGGCCAACCGGGGCACAAGGATCCTGTCCTCCCGGATCGCCAGTTCCGGCTCCGGCGTCCGAAGTGCAGTGTTCAGCTGCCCCTCGGTGGCCGACTCGTCCGCCTCGATCAGCACGAACCTGCCCGGGTTCTCCGACTGGGCACTCCGGACCAGGCCGCGCACCGCGGCGTACGACAGGGCCGGGTTGATCACGAAGGCGTGCCGGCGCTCGTCGTCCTCGGCGAGGATCGCCCTGAGTTCGCCGAGAACGGAGTGAACCAGGGCCTTCGCCGCCGTCGGAACGTCCTGCTCCGGGTGCTCCGCCGCGACCGGTACCCGGTGCAGGACAGCGGGTTCGAGGGAGTCGTCGGGTCCGGTGGAATCCCGCCAGATCACGGTGTGCATCCCCGCGGGCGAATGGCTCCCCCCGATGGGCAGAAGTGCCAATTCGTCCACCGTCAGCACCGCACGGCCGTTCTGATCGTGGACCACCAGATTCGCCGTGTTCCCGCGAACCGCGACCCTGGCCTTCAACGCCGTCGCACCGGACGAATGACGGGTCACCCCGGTCCAGGAGAACGGCAGAACCGGCTGGGCGTCCGGATCGACCACTCCGGGGAGCAGCACGTGCAGCACCGCGTCGAGCAGTGCCGGGTGCACTCCGAACCGGCTCGCCTCGGTCCGGTACCGCTGCGGCAGTTCCGCCTCGGCGAACCGGTCCTCGCCGTCGCGGTGCACCGACTGAAGGCCCTGGAACGCCGGGCCGTAGTGGTAGCCATGCTCACCCAACCGCTGGTACACCCCGTCCAGGTCGACCTCGGTTCCGGCCGGTTCGGGTTCGGCCGGGGGCGACTGCTGCTCGGGGACGAGAACCCCGTGGGCGTGTTGCGTCCACTCGGCCCGCTCATCGGCCTCGGAACTCGGCCTGGAGTGGATCAGTACCGAACGGCTGCCGATCGGATCGGGGGCCTCGACCCGGATCTGGACCGAAACGGCTCCGTCTTCGGGCAGGACGAGTGGCGTGGTGAAGGTCAGTTCGGCAACCGTCGGGCAGTCCACCCGTGCGCCGGCGTGCAGCGCCATGTCCAGCAACGCCGTGCCGGGGATGACGGCCTCGCCGCGGATCCGGTGGTCGCCGATCCATCCGGTGGCACTGATCTCGCCGGTCAGCACGGTTCCGCCGTCGACAAGGTCCATCGCGGTGTCCAGCAGCGGGTACTGGGAGGACGGGGATTCCAGCCAGTACCGGCGGTACTGGAACGGGTATCGCGGCAACGGGACCGGCCCGGTTGCCGGGAGCACCGCCGACCAGTCGACCGGTACGCCCCGGACGTGCAGGGCACCGAGCGCGGCGAACGCGGTCTCCACGTCACTTCGTCCGGAACGCAGCATCGACACCGAAGTGCCGCTGCTCTCGTCGGCTTCCTCGTCCGCGACCGCCTGGGAGACCATCGCGGTCAACACGGCGTTCGGGCCGAGTTCAACGAATTCGGTAACACCGTTCCGCCGCAGTGTTCGCACTCCGTCGAAGAACCGGACGGCTTCCCGGACATGGGTCACCCAGTAGTCCGGTGAGGTCAGCTGCTCGGCGGTGGCGATCTCCCCGGTCACGTTCGAGACGACCGGGATCCGGGGCTCGCGGAAGGTGATGGTGTCCAGTTCGGCCCGGAAACCGGCCAGCACCTCGTCCATGTGCGGCGAGTGGAAGGCGTGGCTGACAGAAAGCCTTCGGGTTCGCCTGCCCTGGCTCGACCAGCGTTCGATCATCGCGGCCACCGCGGCGTCGTCGCCGGACACCACAACGGCCCGAGGACCGTTCACGCCGGCGATCGCCGCCCCGGCCACCAATGAGTCGAGTACCTCTTCCTCGGTGGCCTCCAGCGCGGCCATCGCCCCGTCGTCGCGGGCGGACTGCATCGCGGCGCCCCTGGCAGCAACCAGGCGGCAGGCGTCGGGCAGGTCGAACACCCCGGCCACGTGTGCCGCGGCCACCTCGCCGACCGAATGACCGAGCAAGTAGTCCGGGGTGATGCCGTAGTGCTCGGCGAACCGGTGAAGCGCCACCTCTACGGCGAACAACCCGGCCTGGGTGTAGGCGGTCTGGTCGAGCAGGGCTGAGTCCGCACTGTCGGGCTCGGTGAACAGCACGGCGCGCAGCGGCCGGTCGAGCAGCGGATCGAGGTGCGCGCACACCTCGTCGAGCGCGGCACGGTAAACCGGGGACCGCTCGTACAACTCTCGTCCCATCCCGGCCCGTTGCGCGCCCTGCCCGGTGAACAGGAACGCCGTCGCACTTCGACCCGCTCCGTTCCCCTGCACCACTCCCGGCCCACCGGATGTGCCCGTCGCGACGGCGTCGAGGCCGCGCAGCAGGGTTTCCCGATCGGTACCGAGCACGACGGCCCGCTGATCGAGCCGGGCGCGCCGGGTGGCCAGGGTGCCGGCGACGTCGACGACGTCGACGTCCGGGTGTTCGTCCAGGTGGGTCCGCAGCTGCGCGGCCCGCATGCGCAGGGCCTGCTCGCTGCGGGCCGACAGCACCAGCGGAACCGTCGGGCGAGCGGCGTCGAGCCGACCATCGGGACCGGAGGGCTCGGCCGTCGTCCGCGCGGGACGCGCGGCGTTCTCGGCCTGCTCCAGGATCACGTGGGCGTTGGTTCCGCTGATGCCGAACGCGGAGACCGCGGCCCGCCGGGGCCGGCCGAGGGCCGGCCACTCCTGCTGCTCGGCGAGCAGCTCTATCGAACCCGCGGACCAGTCCACGTGCGGCGACGGCTCGCCGAGGTGCAGAGTGCGCGGCTGGACGCCGTGTCGCATCGCCTGGATCACCTTGATCACGCCGCCGACGCCGGCGGCGGCCTGGGCGTGTCCGAGGTTCGACTTCAGCGAACCGAGGCGAACGGGTTCGTCGCGGTCCTGTCCGTAGGTGGCCAGCAGTGCCTGTGCCTCGATCGGATCACCGAGCCGGGTGCCGGTGCCGTGCGCCTCGACGAGGTCGACATCACCGGTCGACAAGCCGGCGTCGGCGAGGGCGGACCGGATCACCCGTTCCTGGGAGGGCCCGTTGGGCGCGGTCAGCCCGTTGGAGGCGCCGTCGGAGTTCACCGCGGAACCACGCAGCACCGCCAGCACCTGATGCCCGTTCCGGCGAGCGTCCTCGAGCCGTTCCACCAGCAGCAGGCCGACCCCTTCCGACCAGCCCGTACCGTCGGCGTCGGCCGAGAACGACTTGCACCGGCCGTCCGTGGAAAGGCCGTTCTGCCGGGAGAACTCCACGAACGTGCTCGGCCCGGCCATCACGGTGACCCCGCCCGCCAGGGCCAGGTCCACCTCACCCGAGCGCAGTGCGTTCGCGGCCAGGTGCAGCGCGACCAGCGACGACGAGCACGCGGTGTCCACGGTGATCGCCGGGCCCTCAAGCCCGTAGACGTACGCCAGCCGTCCGGAGATCACGCTGGAGGTGTTGCCCGCCAGGAGGAAACCCTCCACCTCGCGCGGGGTCGCCGGAAGCCGCGAGGCGTAGTCGTCGTACATCACGCCGGTGAACACGCCGGTCCGGCTTCCGCGCAGGACGGCCGGGTCGAGCCCGGCGTCCTCGAAGGTCTCCCACGCCGTCTC
The DNA here is from genome assembly GCF_042888425.1 of Streptomyces sp. NPDC002889. NCBI lineage: Bacteria > Bacillati > Actinomycetota > Actinomycetes > Kitasatosporales > Streptomycetaceae > Streptomyces > Streptomyces sp. NPDC002889. The sequence continues at coordinate 234,143 of NZ_JBIAPT010000007.1, read as the reverse complement.
GAGCAGCATGCGCTGCTGCGGATCGGTGGCCAGTGCCTCCCTCGGTGACATGTCGAAGAACGCCGCGTCGAACAGGTCCGCGTCGTGCAGGAATCCGCCGTGCCTGGTGTAGCTGGTGCCGGAGTGGTTCGGATCGGGGTGGTACAGCCGGTCGAGATCCCAGCCCCGGTTGGTCGGGAACTCGGAGATCGCGTCCCGCCCCTCCAGCACCAGCCGCCACAGGTCGTCCGCCGAGCGGACTCCGCCGGGATAGCGGCAGGCCATGCCGACGATCGCGATCGGCTCATCGGTCCGGCTCTTGGTTCTGCCCGGCCGCCTCGAATCCCCGGCCCGCTGCTTGCCCGAAGCCGCGTTCGCGTCCTCGGCCAGGAACGCGGCCAGCGCCTGTGGGGTGGGGTGGTCGAAGACCAGGGTGGCCGGGAGCTGCCGCCCGGTGGCCGCGATCAGCCGGTTGCGCAGGTCGACGCCGGCCAGCGAGTCGAATCCCTGCTCCCGGAACGCCTTGCTCAGGTCGAGCGTGTTCGGGTTCGGCAGCCCGAGCACCGCGGCCGTGGCCGCCCGGACAAGTTCCAGCGCCTGCTTCTCGGTCAGCGCGTGCCCTGCTTGCCCGACCGGCTCGGTCCTGACCGGCTTCCGCCGCCGCCGGACCAGGCCGCGCAGTACGGCCGGTACGGAATCGGTGCCGGCGAGCCCGGACGGCTGCAGGACGGCGGGGACCGGCAGCGCCTCCTCCCCGGATACCGCCCGGTCGAACAGGGCGAGCCCCTGCTCAGCGGTGAGCGGTGCCACCCCGGACCGGGTCCAGCGGCCCAGGTCGGCCTCGCCGAGGGACTGCCCCATGCCCTCCTGCCACAGGCCCCAGGCCAGTGACATCCCGGCCAGGCCGAGGGCGCGGCGATGCGCGGCCAGGGAGTCCAGATAGGTGTTGGCGGCTGCGTAGTTGGCCTGACCGGCCGTGCCCAGCAGACCGGAGATCGAGGAGAACAGGACGAAAGCGGCGAGTTCCCGGTCCGCGGTCAGTTCGTGCAGGTACCGCGCGGCGTCCGCCTTGGCCGCCATGACCGTGCCGATCCGCTCCTCGGTCAGCGCCGTGACCGTGGCGTCGTCGAGCACCCCGGCGGTGTGGATCACCGCGGTCAGGGGCGCGTCGGCCGGCACGTCCTCGATCAGTCCGGCCAGTGCCGCCCTGTCCGTCACATCCACGGCGACCACGCGCGCGCCGTCCAGTTCCGCCATCAGCTCGGCGGCACCGGGCGCGTCCGGGCCACGACGGCTGACCAGCAGCAGGTTCCGCACACCGTGCCGGTGGTGGAGGTGCCGGGCGATCAGAGCGCCCAGGCCGCCCGTGCCGCCGGTGATCAGGACCGTGCCGTCGGGGTTCCATCCGAAGCCCGGCTCGATGCCGCCGTCTCCGGCGGTGTCGGCGGCCGGGGCGGCCATGGACAGCCGGGGCACCAGGAGTTCGCCGTTCCGCACGGCGACCTGCGGCTCCCCGGTCCGTACCGCCGCGTCGATCGCGGCCGCCGCGTCCTTTGGAGCGGCGCTGCCCGCGCCGTCGGCGACGTCCACCACGACGACCTGGTCCGGGTACTCGCTCTGGGCGGTGCGCACCAGGCCCCACACCGCGGCCGCGGCCGGACCGGTGACCGGTTCACCCGGTGCGACGGCCACCGCGTTCCGGGTGACCAGGACCAGCCGCTCGTTCCGGTCGTGCTCGGCGGCCACCCACTCCTGGATCTCCCGGAGGGACCGGGTGACCGCGACCGCCGGGTCGTCGGTCGGGGCGACCTCGACGACGGTGGGCCGGAGGGCGTCGTCGCCGTCGGCCGCGCCCCCGGCCGGGGCGGCGCTCGCCTGCCGCCAGGTCAGCTCGTACATCGGGGCCGTGTCGGCGCTGCTCCGGGCCGATGCCCGGAAGGCCAGTCCGTCGACGGTGGCCACCGGAGCGCCCGTCGCGTCGGCGAGCAGCAGTTCGTAGGTGTCGCCGCCGGCCGGGGTGATCCGGGCACGGAACTCCGTCCCACCGACGACGCCGGTGTGCGCTCGTACCCCGCTCCAGGCGAACGGGAGGCGCGTCCCCTCCCCGCCGTCGACCAGACCCAGCACGATCGGGTGCAGCACCGCGTCCACCAGCGCCGGGTGCAGCAGGAACCCGGGTTCCGCACCGAGGAGTTCGTCCGGGAACCGGACCTCGGCGTAGACGGTGTCACCGTCCCGGTACACCGCCCGAAGGCCGCGGAAGAGGCCCGTGTAGTCGTACCCTCGCTCGGCAAGGAGCCCATAGGCGTCGTCGACGGGCACCGGGTCGCCGTCCGGCGGCCACTCCAGCCGGTCGGCCGAGTCGAGCGCCAGGCCGGGGTCTGCGTCCAGGAGCAGCCCGGACGCATGCCGGGTCCATTCCTGTTCCCCGTCCCGCCGGGAGTGGATCGCCAGCTGCCGGTCGCGCACGGTGACCTGAATCTGAACAGAGCCGGATTCGGGGAGTTCGAGCGGGCTCTCCAGGGTCAGATCCGCCACCTCGGGCAGTCCCAGCCGTTCCCCGGCGAACAGCGCCAGCTCCAGGAACGCCGTTCCGGGCAGCAGGGGCGATCCGTTGACCACATGCCCGGAGAGCCACGGGTAGTCGGCCAGCGAAAGGGCGCCCGCCAGCACCACTTCGTCCCGGTCGACCAGCTCCACCACCGAGTCGAGCAGCGGATGCTCCGAGGCGCCGCGCGCCGGCCGTGGCGGCAGCCAGTACCGCTCCCGCTGGAACGGGTGGGTGGGCTCCTCGCCCCGGACCCGGGCCATGCCCGCGGCGAAGACATCCGCCTCGGAGCCGGTGGACCTGCCGAGCGGGATGACCCGGGTGATCCCGGCGGACCGGATCAGCGGGGTCAGCGCGGCCGACGGTCCGGCCTCGACGAACACGGCGGCACCGGCCTCGCGCAGGGCCGTGACGGCGTCGTGGAACCGTACGGTGCCGCGGATCTGGGTGACCCAGTGCTCCGCGTACCCGGTCACGTCGGCCGGGAGCGGCCGCCCGGTCACCGTGGAGATCACCGGGATCCGCGGCGGCAGGTAGTCGATCGACTCGGCCACCGCCCGGAACTCGTCGAGCACCTCGTCCATGTGGGGGGAGTGGAAGGCGTGGCTGACGGTCAGCCGGGTGACCCTGCGCCCGCGCTCCCGCCAACCGGCGGCCACGCTCTCGGTGGCGTCGGCGTCACCGGCGAGAACCACCGACACCGGGCCGTTCACCGCGGCCACCACGACTCCGTCGACCAGGGTTTCGGCGATCTCGGCCTCGGTGGCCTCCACGGCGATCATCGCCCCGCCCGAGCGGGCCTGCTGCATCAGCCGGCCCCTGGCGGCCACCAGCTTCGCCGCGTCCGGCAGGGAGAACACGCCGGCCAGGTAGGCGGCGGCGAGCTCGCCGATGGAATGCCCGGCAAGCAGATCGGCGACGAGACCCTGCGAGGTGGCCAATTCCGCCAGCGCCATCTCGAAGGCGAACAGCGCCGGCTGGGTGTAGCGGGTCTGGTGCAGCTCCGAGTCGGCACCGGAGTCGGCGCCGAACATCAGCTCCTTCAACGGCCGGTCCAGATGGGGGTCGAACGCGGCGCACACCTCGTCGAGGGCGCGGGCGAACACCGGGAACTCCGCGTACAGTTCCCGGCCCATCCCGGGGCGCTGCGCCCCCTGGCCTGTGAACACCAGCGCCGTCGGGGTCTTCTCCCCCTGCTCGAGGACGACGTGGGCGTTCGTGCCGCTGATACCGAAGGCGGACACACCGGCGCGGAGCGGCCGGTCGGTCCGCTGCCATTCCCTGGCCCGCGCCAGCAGCTCGACCCGGCCGGACGTCCAGTCCACCCGGGAGGTCGGGACGTCGGCGTGCAGGGTCCGCGGCAACACCTCGTGCCGCATGGCCTGGACGACCTTGATCACGCCGGCGACACCGGCCGCCGCCTGGGCGTGGCCGATGTTCGACTTCAGCGAACCCAAGTACAGCGGGACGTCCCGGTCCTGCCCGTAGGTGGCGAGGATCGCCTCGGCCTCGATGGGGTCGCCGAGCGAGGTTCCGGTGCCGTGTGCCTCCAGCAGGTCCACGTCGGAGCCGGTCAGGTCGGCATCCGCCAGCGCGGAGGTGATCAGCCGCTGCTGGGACAGACCACTGGGCGCGGTCAGCCCGTTGGAGGCGCCGTCGGAGTTGATCGCGCTTCCCCGGATCACGGCGAGCACCGAGTGACCGTTCCGCCGGGCGTCCGACAACCGCTCCAGCACCAGCATGCCCACGCCTTCGGCCCACCCGGTGCCGTCGGCGTCGTCCGAGAACGGCTTGCACCGCCCGTCGGCGGCCAGCCCGTGCTGCTTGGAGAACTCCTCGAACATGCCGGGCGTGGCCATCACGGTCACGCCGCCGGCGAGCGCCGCCGACGCCTCACCGTCGCGCAGTGCCCGCACCGCCAGGTGCAGGGCGACCAGCGAGGAGGAGCAGGCCGTGTCCACGGTGAGCGTCGGCCCCACGAACCCGAACTGGTAGGCGATCCGGCCCGACAGCACGCTGGTCGTGGTCCCGGTCAGCACATAGCCCTTGACGTCGTCGCCCGCCTCGTGCATCCGCGGGCCGTAATCGGAGGCCGTGCCGCCGACGAACACGCCGGTACGGCTGCCCCGCAGGGACTTCGGGTCGATGCCGGCCCGCTCCAGGGCTTCCCAGCCGGTCTGCAGCAGCAGCCGCTGCTGCGGGTCCATGGCCAGCGCCTCCCTGGGGGAGATACCGAAGAACGCCGCGTCGAACTCGGCCGCGGTGTCGAGGAATCCACCGACCCGGGAGTAGCCGTCACCGGGATGCCAGCCGCGGTCGGCCGGGAACGCACCGATCACGTTCCGTTCCTCGGACACCACCCGCCACAGGTCCTCGGGGGATTCGATCCCGCCCGGGAAACGGCAGGCCATGCCGACGATCGCGATCGCGTCCTCGTCCTGGCCGGAGGAGGTGCTCGTACGTCCGGCAGGCCTGGGCGCGTACGGGCTCTGCGCCGTGCTCCCGGACCCGATCCCGGTCTCGGTGAAGTAGGCGATGAGTTCCTGGGGCGTCGGGTAGTCGAACAGCAGGCCGCTGGAGAGCGATCGCCCGGAGGCGACGGACAGGTTCTCGATCAGTTCCACCGTCATCAACGACGAGAAGCCGAGATCGCGGAAGTTCGTGTCCAGCTCGATGGCGTCCGGATCACCCGCCCCGAGAGCCGCCGCCACCTGGGCCTTGACCAGGGCGGCCGCGTCCGTGCCGGCCGCGTCGGCGCTTCCGGTGCCCGGCTCGGGGGTCCGGTGCTCGCCGGTCCAGTACCGCTCCCGCTGGAACGGGTAGCCGGGCAGCCGGACCCGCTTGGCCCGGACGTCCGCGTACGCGGCCGTCCAGTCGACGTCCGCGCCGCCGACGAACTCGGCCGCGAGCTCGGTCAGTGCCGCGAGCGACTCGTCGGTCCGGTCGGCGGCCGCATCCTGTGCGGGTTCCTGCTCGACCTCGGCGACCGCGTGCGAGATCACGTTCGGCGCGGATGTCCCGTTCGCCACCGCGTCCATCCCGGTGCGCAGGTCTTCGGCGTTCGAAGCGAGGACGACGGCCCGGTGCCGGAACACCGTCCTGGTCGTCGCCAGGGAGAACCCGAGGTCGTGCGGTGTGAGATCGGTTTCCCGCAGGAGGGCGGCGTGCGCCCGCAACGCGGCCGGAGTCCTGCCCGAGACGGGAATCGGAACCAGCCGGGTGTCCGGCTCGGTGACCGCGTGCTCGGTGACCGCGTGCTCGGTGGCCGGCGCTTCGCTCAGGACCAGGTGTGCGTTCGTGCCGCCCATGCCGAAGGACGAGACTCCGGCGATCAGCGGTCGATCCGGGTGCGCCCAGTCGGAGAGGTCCGTGTTCACCCGCAGTCCGAGGTCGTCGAGCGGGATGTTCGGGTTGGGGGTCTCGAAGTTCAGGCTCGCGGGAAGCCGCCGGTGGCTGATGCCGAGCACGGTCTTGAGCAGCCCGGTGATCCCGGCGGCGCCTTCGAGGTGCCCGACGTTGGTCTTGACCGACCCCACGAGCAGCGGGTCTTCTCCCTCGGTGGTTCCGCCCGACCGCCGCCCCGAGAAGACCGCGCCCAGCGCGGCCGCCTCGATCGGGTCGCCGACCGGGGTCCCGGTGCCGTGCAGTTCGACGTACTGCACCTGGTCCGGGGTGATGCCGGCCCGCCGCAGCGCGGCCTGGATCACTCGCTCCTGTGCCAGAGGGCTGGGCACGGTCAGGCCAGGGGTGGCTCCGTCGTTGTTCACGGCGCTGCCGCGAATGACCGCGTAGACGTCGTCGCCGTCTGCCAGGGCCGCCGCCAGCGGCTTGAGCACCATGACCACGGCGCCCTCGCCCCGGACGTACCCGTTGGCCCTGGCGTCGAAGACGTAGCTGTGTCCGTCCGGCGAGAGGCCGCCGAAGCGCTGAGCCCCCAGCGCTCCCTCCGCGAGGAGGTTGAGGTTCACACCGGCCGCGATGGCGATGGGCGATTCGCCCGATCGCACGCTCTGGGCCGCCAGATGGACCGCGACCAGCGACGACGACTGCGCCGTGTCCACCACGACACTCGGACCGCGCAGATCCAGGGCGTAGGAGACCCGGTTGGCGATGACGGCGCGGTGCGTACCGGTGTTCGTGTGCTGCGTGATCGCGCCGTCGCCGCTGCTCAGCACCAGGCCGGCGTAGTCGTCGCGCAGCGAGCCGACGAACACCGAAGCGGCCGAACCGGCCACATCGGCGGGGACGATGCCCGCGTCCTCCAGCGCAGCCCAGGCCAGCTCCAGTACGAGCCGCTGCTGCGGGTCCATCGCCGCGGCTTCTCGTGCGGAAATCCCGAAGAATCCGGCGTCGAAGTCGCCGACCCCGTCCAGAAACGCCCCGAAGCGGGTGCCGCTGTCGAACCGGACAGAATCCGAGATCCTGTCCCGCCGGCCCTTCGGTATTTCGGTTATCGCATTGCGGCTGTCACTCAACAGATCCCAGAACTCGTCTGCACCGGTCGCCCCGGGCAGTCGGCAGGACACTCCGACAATCGCAACCGGCTCGCCACGATCGTCCTCGTAACCGTCATGCCATGTCGTCATGTAAAACAGCTCTTTCCTTTACGATTCCAGACAGCCGCAATACGGTTCTCGGTGCGCCCGTGCGCACCGAGAACCGTCAATCCGATCTCCGAAATTCCTACTCGCCGGACGCTTCGGTCGAATCCGTGGGCAGCAGGGCGGCGCCGTTCTGGTCGCGGAGCACGACCAGCAGTCCGCGCAACGCCGATTCCAGCCGGCCGATCTCGGCGTCCGTGATGTGAACGGACGGCTCCAGCCGCAGGGTGTTCGTGGCGCTGGCGGTCGGGAGGATGCGCACGGCGTGGACCCGCAGCAGGTAGCCGGACAGCAGGTAGCCGAGGAGTCCCGCGCGGGCCTGCTCGGCGATGACCGCCGACGAGGAATCCGACTGGTCGTGGAACTCCAGGCCGATCATCAGGCCCTTCCCGCGGACCTCCTTGATGACGGTGCCGAACTCCTCCTGGAGCTTCCGCAGCATCTCCGACAGCCGTTCTCCGCGCTCCGCCGCCATGCGGTAGACCTTGCCGTCCTCCGCTTCCAGCAGGTCCACCGTCCGGCCGGCGATCAGCGTGGAGAAGGCGTCCTTCGCGAAGGTCGAGCTGTGCACCAGCTCGAACTCCTTGCGGTAGCGGGAGCCGCGCACCAGCGTCATCGCCGCCTTGGCGATCCCTCCGCCCAGGCTCTTGGCCAGCGTGTAGTAGTCGCCCTGGAGGCCGAGGTGCGAACTGGCGAAGAAGGCGCCGGTGCGGCCCATGCCGCTCTGGACCTCGTCGACGATGATCGGGCAGTCGACCGCCGCGCACGCCTGCTGGATGCGCAGCACGGTCTCCCGGTCGAACGGCATGATCCCGGCCTCTCCCTGAACCGGCTCGAGGATGAACGCGGCGATGACCGGCAGGTCTCGCTCGACGACGCGCACCGCATGGCCGTCGACCGCGAGGTCGAACAGCGTCTTCCGCTCCGACTCGATGGCCTTGGCCGGCGCGTCCGGTTCGTGCACCGGCACGAACCGGCACTGCGCGGCCAGTGACGCGAACGGCGTCCGGAAACCGGTGTTGTGGGTCAGCTGGACGCTGCCGACCAGTTTCCCGTGGAACGAACCCTCCGGTGCCAGGAACACGGGCGCCGTCGCCATGCGCGCACGGTTGACGCTCCGGATCCCGGCGATCACCTCGTCCAGCGAGGAACCACGGGGCCCGTCCGCGTCCGCGTCCGCACCCAGGCGGTCGAAAGGCTCTCCGCCGACGATCTCGGCACCGCCGGCCACGGCCGTACGGGCCTTCTCGAGGTTCCCCTCGATCTCCTCGGCCAGTTCGGCCAGCTTCGCGACCCGGTCGAACTCGGCGTGCTTCATCGCGATCTCGACCGCCTCTGCGCCGCTGTTGGCGAAGATCGCGGAGTAGGGCTCCGACGTGCCGAACTCGCGCCTGAGGACGGAGTTGACCTTCTGCGCGAGCCCGTTGGCGTACGGGTGCTTGGAGAACTGCGCGTGGACCGGCACCCCTTGGTCCAGCAGCTCCTTCGCGTACCCGACGATGTCGGGATTGTTGTGTCCGATGATCGTCGAACCGTAGCCGCCGACGAGGTCGAGCACCGAGACCTCGCGCCCCGCGTCGTCACGGTAGAAAAGACTGTCCTTTTCCGCCCTGGAAAAGTGGACGCTCAGGCCGAGCGAGGCGAGCAGACCCCCGATATAGGGTTCCGCGAGGTCGCTTTCTTCGATTTCCGGGATCATTTTTAAGTCCGGTTCCCAACCTTTGAGGGCCTACTTACCCGGCACGCTACCTCCCTCTTCTCACGGGCCTGTAATCGGTCGCTCACTGGCACATCAGCCCGCAGTCACCGGAAGTCACCGCACCGGACAAGAGTGCGGAATTACTGGATCGCGACAACGCCTGGGTGACAATGCCGAAGAGTGCGAGTCGCAAGAGAAGTTCTCCGGGAAAGGAAGATTTTCGTGCACGGTACTGAGGAGTCGGCTGGTGCCTCTCCTGAGGCGATTCTGAGAGCTGAGGGCAAGTGAGCACTGACGAAAACCAACTCCGCCAGTACCTCAAGCGTGCTGTTGCCGATGCCCAAGCCAGCCGCAGGCGTCTGCGCGAGATCGAGGAGAAGGAGCGGGAACCCATCGCGATCGTCGGGATGGCGTGCCGGTATCCCGGCGGCGTCGACTCGCCGGAACGCCTGTGGCAGGTGGTCGCCGACGGCGTGGACGCGGTGACCCCTTTCCCCGAGCACCGCGGCTGGTCCCTGGACCGGCTTTACCACCCTGATCCCGACAGCGTCGGCAAGTCCTACACCGACCAGGGCGGATTCCTCCACGACGCGGACAGGTTCGACCCGGAGTTCTTCGGCATGTCACCGAGGGAGGCGCTGGCCACCGATCCGCAGCAACGCCTGCTGCTGGAGACGGCGTGGGAGAGCTTCGAACGGGCCGGGATCGCCGCGGAGTCGGTTCGCGGCAGCCGGACGGGCGTGTTCATCGGGTCGATGTACCACGACTACGGGTCGCGCCCGCACCTGCCGCCGGAGGAATTCGAAGGCTACCTCTACAGCGGAAGCGCCGGCAGCGTCGCATCGGGCAGGCTGGCGTACGTGTTCGGCCTGGAAGGACCGGCCGTCACCGTCGACACGGCGTGCTCCTCGTCACTGGTCGCCCTTCACCTCGCGGCGGCCGCGCTGCGTCGAGGGGAGTGCGACCTGGCCCTGGCCGGTGGCGTGACGGTGATGTCCACGCCACAGGCGTTCGTCGAGTTCTCCCGGCTGCGCGGTCTGTCGGCCGACGGGAGGTGCAAGTCCTTCGCGGCCTCCGCCGACGGCACGGGCTGGGCCGAAGGCGCTGGGCTCCTGCTGGTGGAACGGCTCTCCGACGCCCGGCGCAACGGCCACCGGGTGCTCGCCGTGATCAGCGGGTCGGCGATGAACCAGGACGGTGCCAGCAACGGGCTGAGCGCGCCCAACGGTCCCGCCCAGGAGCGGGTGATCCGCCAGGCGCTCGCCAGCGCGGGACTCTCCGCCGCAGACGTCGACGTCGTCGAGGCGCACGGCACCGGAACGCCTCTCGGCGACCCGATCGAAGCCAACGCCCTGCTCGCCACCTACGGCCGAGGCCGGCCGGCGGACCAGCCGCTTCGGCTGGGGTCGCTCAAGTCCAACATCGGGCACACGCAGGCCGCTGCCGGGGTCGGTGGCGTGATCAAGATGGTCCAGGCCATCCACCACGGTGTCATGCCGAAGACCCTGCACGCCGACGACTCGACACCGCACGTCGACTGGAGCACCGGTGCGCTGACCCTGCTCACCGAGGCGCAGGACTGGCCGGTGTTGGACAGGCCGCGCCGCGCCGCCGTCTCCGCGTTCGGGTTCAGCGGCACCAACGCGCACGTCATCGTCGAACAGGCCCCGCAGCCGGCCCCGGAGGAGGAACAGGAGGCTTCCGCGACCGCGGCGCCCGCCGCCGTGACGCCGCCGCCGGTCCTGCCGTACGTCCTGTCGGCCAGGTCCCCCCAGGCGCTGCGCGCTCAGGCCGAGCGCATCGGCGGGCTCCTCGCCGAACGCCCCGACTTCGGCCTGCTCGACCTGTCCCACTCGCTGGCCACCACCCGTTCGGCGCTGCGGCACCGCGCCGTGGCGCTCGCGTCCGGCCGGGACGAGTTGCTGGAGGGCCTCGCCGCACTGGCGGACGAGAGCCCCGGCACGATCCTCGGCACCAAGGAGGAGGGCAAGGTCGCGTTCATGTTCACCGGTGGAGGCGCTCAGCGCATCGGCATGGCGCGCGAACTGACCGAGACCTTCCCGGTGTTCGCCGCGGCCTTCGACGAGGTCTGCGCGGCCCTCGACGAGCACCTGCCCCGTCCACTGCGCTCGGTGATCGAGTCCGGCGACGAGCTGGACCAGATCGACTACACCCTCGCCGCCCTCTTCGCGGTCGGCGTGGCGCTGTTCCGCCTCCTCGAGACGTGGGGGGTGCACCCCGACTACCTGGTGGGCCACTCGACGGGCGAGCTGATAGCCGCCCACCTCGCGGGCGTGCTGTCGCTGTCCGACGCCGCGGTCCTGGTGACCGCCCGCGGACGCCTGATGCGGTCCCTGCCGGAGGGCGGCGCGATGATCGCCGTCGAGGCGACCGAGGAAGAGATCCGCGAGACCCTCGACCCGGAGGGGCGGGCGGTGATCGGCACGATCAACGGCCCGCGCGCAGTGGTCCTTTCGGGCGACGAGGACGCCGTCCACGCCGTCGCGGCGATCTGGAAGGAACGCGGCCGGAACACCAAGGTCCTGCCGATCCTCCGCGCCTCGCACTCGCACCGGATGGACCCGATCCTCGACGAGTTCCGCGAGATCGCCAAGGAACTCACCTTCCACCGGCCGAAGTTCGGGATCGTCTCCACGGTCACCGGCCAGGTGGAGAACGGGGACGCGTGGACCACGGCCGACTACTGGGTGGACCAGATCCGCAACCCGGTGCGCTTCGTCGACGCCGTGCGGACCCTGGAGGGGGAAGGGGTGACCACGCTGCTGGAGCTGGGCCCCGACGGGGTCCTCTCGGCGATGGCCGCCGCCAGTGTCGACCACGCGGTCGCGGTCCCCGCCATGCGCAAGAAGCAGCCGGAACCGCAGACGCTGATCAACGCGCTCGGCGTGCTGTACGCCCGGGGCGTGCCGGTCGACTGGCCGGCGTTCTTCTCCGGGACCGGCGCGGGCAGGATCGACCTGCCGACCTACCCCTTCCAGCGCGAGCGGTACTGGCTGGAGCCGTCGGCGGAGCTCGCGGCGGCGTCGGGCGCGGAGCCCGGCGAGCCGGGTCCGCTCGGCGCGCTCCACCACGTCGGCTGGATCCCGGACGTCGTCCGGCCGTCCGCCCGGGCCACGACCCGGGCGAGGCTCGGGCGGTTCACCGACGAGGAGACCGAAGTCCCGTCGTACGACGACCTGACGGCCTTCGGAGCAGCGCTCGACTCCGGTATCCAGGTCCAGGCCCTCCTCGTTCCGCTGGAGACCGGCCGGGACGACGACGCGGCGACGGGCGCGACCCCGCGGCCCGCCGACGCCGCACACCTGCTCACCCAGCGGGCGATGACCCTCATCCGGCAATGGCTGACCGACGACCGTTTCGCCGACACCCGCCTGGTCGTCGTCACCAGGGGCGCCGTCGCCACGACGGACACCGAGGCACCCGACCCGGCCGCCGCGGCGGTCTGGGGTCTGGTCCGGTCCGCGCAGTCGGAGGCACCCGACCGGATCCTGCTCGTGGACACCGACGCCGACACGGACACCGAGCCGATTCCCCCGGCCGTGCTCTCCTCACTGCTCTCCGCCGACGAGCCCCAGGCCGCCGTCCGGGCCGGCCAGGTCCGGGTCCCGCGGCTGAGCCGGATCCGCTCCTCCGCCGTGCGCACCGGGCCGGACAGCCCGGTGTGGGATCCGGAAGGCACGGTTTTGATCACCGGCGGCACCGGCGTGCTCGGCGCCACCGTCGCCCGCCATCTCGTCACCGAGCACGGCGTCACGCATCTTCTGCTGGCGAGCCGCGCGGGTGCACAGGCAGCGGGAGCCGCCAGTCTGCGGACCGAACTGACCGAGCTCGGCGCGACGGTCCACATAGCCGCCTGCGACGTCTCGGACCGGGAAGCCCTCGCCGCGCTGCTCGCCGAGATCCCCGCCGACCGGCCGCTGAGCGGAATCGTTCATGCGGCGGGGATCCTGGACAACAGTCTGCTCTCGGCCATGACACCGCAGCAGCTGGACTCCGTCCTGCGCCCCAAGGCCGACGCCGCGTGGCACCTGCACGACCTGACGCGCGAGGCGAACGTGTCGGCCTTCGTCCTGTTCTCCTCGACCGTCGGGCTGTTCGGCGGGCCCGGGCAGGCGAACTACGCCGCCGCCAGCGCCTACCTCGACGGGCTCGCCGAGCACCGTCGGGCTCAGGGACTGCCCGCGACCTCGCTGGCCTGGGGGATGTGGGACGTCGACGGTGGCATCAACGCAGGACTGGGCGACATCGACCGCGCCCGGCTGGCCAGGGACGGCTTCACCCCGATCGGCGCGGAGGAAGGGATGGCGCTGTTCGACGCCGCGCTGCTGACGGCTCGGCCCGCGGTGGCCACGACGCCGCTCGACCTGGACGTACTGCGGGCGCTCGACCGGGTTCCTCCGCTGCTGCGGGCGCTGGTGCCCCCGCAGAGCCGCCCCTCGACGGCCGGCGCAGAGGTGCCGGTGGTGGAGCGGCTCTCCGAGATGACCGGTGCCGAGCGCGAGGAGTTCGTCCTCGAGCTCGTCCGCGGCGGCGTGGCCGCGGTACTGGGCTTGAGCGACCCGACAGTGGTCGACCCCGAACAGCCGTTCCGGGAGCTGGGCTTCGACTCGCTCACCGCGGTGGAGATGCGCAACAGGCTGAACACGGTCACCGGCTCCCAGCTGCCGGCCACCGCGGTGTTCGACCACCCCACTCCGTCGAAGCTGGCCGCGTTCCTGCTCACTCGCCTCGCGACGGACGCCGCGGTGCAGCCGCGCTCGACCGTGCTCGCCGCGCTGGACGAGCTGGAGGACGTGCTCACGGCCGGCGACGGCACCGACATCGACGGTGACCGCGACGAGATCACCGTCCGGCTGCAGACGCTCCTGTCGCGGTGGCTGGAGACCGGCGCGACACCGGGGGACGGATCCGACGCGAACCCGGCCGACCCGCTCGAATCGGCATCGACCGCCGAACTGCTCGACTTCATCGACAACGAGCTCGGCCGCGCCAAGTACTGACTCCCGCCCGACTTCTGGAACAGGTAAACCCCTCATGGTGGAAGAGAAGAAGCTCGCGGACTATCTGAAATGGGTCACCGCCGACCTGCGGAAGGCCCGACAGCGCATCGCGGAACTGGAGTCCGGCCGGGCCGAACCGATCGCGATCGTCGGCATGGCCTGCCGCTACCCGGGAGGCGTGCGCTCGGCAGACGACCTGTGGCAGCTCGTCGTGGACGGACGGGACGGCGTCACCGAGTTCCCCGCCGACCGCGGATGGGATGTCGACGCGCTCTACGACCCCGACCCGGACGTCCCGGGCACCACGTACACACGGGAAGGCGGCTTCCTCCACGGAGCGACCGAATTCGATGCCGCGTTCTTCGGCATCTCGCCGCGTGAGGCGCTCTCGATGGACCCCCAGCAGCGGGTGCTGCTGGAGACCGCCTGGGAGACCTTCGAACACGCGAGGATCGACCCGACCGCCCTGAACGGCGCCGACGTCGGTGTCTTCGTCGGCGCCGTGGAGCAGTCCTACCTGGGGCTGGCCGGCCCGGAGGAGTTCGAGGGGTACCTGCTGACGAGCAAACTCGGCAGCGTCGTCTCCGGCCGTATCTCCTACGCCTTCGGCTTCGAGGGCCCCTCCATGACCGTGGACACGGCGTGCTCGTCGTCCCTGGTCGCCATGCACCTCGCGGCGCAGTCGCTGCGCACCGCCGAATCGAGCCTCGCCCTCGTCGGCGGCGTGACGATCGCCGGAAGCCCCGGCGGGTTCGTCGACTTCTCCCGGCAGCGCGGCCTGGCCCCCGACGGCCGGTGCAAGTCGTTCGCCGCCGCCGCCGACGGCACCAGCTGGGCGGAAGGCGTCGGGCTGATCCTGCTCGAACGGCTCAGCGACGCCGTGAGCAACGGGCACCGGGTGCTGGCCGTCCTGCGCTCGTCGGCGGTCAACTCCGACGGCGCCTCCAACGGCCTCACCGCTCCCAGCGGCCCGTCGCAGGAACGGGTGATCCGGACCGCGCTCACCGGCGCGCGGCTGGACGCCGCCGATGTGGACGTCGTCGAGGCGCACGGCACCGGCACCCGGCTCGGCGATCCCATCGAGGCACAGGCACTGCTGGCCACCTACGGCGCCGCGCACGCCCCGGAACGCCCGCTCTACCTGGGATCGTTGAAGTCCAACATCGGGCACTCGGTGGCGGCGGCCGGCGTGGGCGGCGTGATCAAGATGGTCCAGGCGATGAGGCACAGGGCGCTGCCGCGGACGCTGCACGTCGACGAGCCGACACCGCTGGTCGACTGGTCCGCGGGCGCGGTCGAGCTGCTCACCGAGCAGCGTCCGTGGCCGGAGACGGGCAGGCCGCGCCGAGCGGCGGTCTCCTCGTTCGGGGTCAGCGGCACGAACGCGCACGTGATCCTGGAGCAGGCGCCCGAGGAGGAGAAGGACGAGAGCCCGGCGCGGGCACCCGGGCTCCTCCCGCTGCCGCTCTCCGCCAAGAGCCGGCCGGCCCTGTCCGCCCAGGCGCGCAACCTGATCTCGTACATCGAGGACAACCCCGGTCTGTCCACGGCCGACCTGGCCTACTCGACGGCCACCACCCGTGCGGCCCTGCCGCACCGAGCCGTGGTGGTCGGTCCGGACGCCGAGTCGCTGCTCGCGGCCCTCCGTCCGCTGGCCGAGGAAGGGGCTCGGACCGCGGCCGCCGTGACGCCGGGCAAGGGCGCCAAACTGGGCTTCCTCTTCACCGGCCAGGGCGCACAGCGCGTCGCCATGGGCAAGCGGCTGTACGAGGAGTTCCCGGCGTTCGCCGAGGCCTTCGACGCGGTCTGCGCCCACCTCGACCCGCACCTGGAGCACTCGCTGCGCGAGGTGCTCGAGGACGAGAGCCGTCTGACCGAGACGCGGTACGCCCAGCCGGCGCTGTTCGCGCTGGAGGTCGCCCTGTTCCGTCTCTTCGAGACGTGGGGGATCAGCCCGGACTTCCTCGCCGGCCACTCCATCGGCGAGCTGTCCGCCGCACACGTGGCCGGAGTGCTGTCGCTGCCGGACGCGGCGGCCGTGGTCACCGCGCGCGGCAGGCTCATGCAGGCACTGCCGGAGGGCGGCGCGATGGTCGCGCTGCAGGCCACCGAGGACGAGGTCGCACCACTGCTGCGGTCCGACGGCGCCGCGGCGATCGCCGCGGTCAACGGTCCGGTGTCGACCGTGGTCTCCGGCGACCGGGACGCGGTCGAGGAGATCAGCGAGACCATACGGTCCTGGGGACGCCGCACCAAGCAGCTGACGGTCAGCCACGCGTTCCACTCGCCGCTCATGGAGCCGATGCTCGAAGAGTTCGGCCAGGTGCTGCGCAAGGTCACCCTGAACGCGCCGAGCATCCCCATCGTGTCGACGCTCACCGGCCGGGTCGCCACGGAGGAACAGCTCCGTTCCCCGCAGTACTGGGTGGACCAGGTCCGGCAGCCGGTCCGCTTCCTCGACGCGACCCGCACCCTGACCGACCAGAACGTGACCGTCACCCTGGAACTGGGCCCGGCCGGAGTGCTCTCGGCCATGGTCGCCGAGAGCGCGCCGATCACCCCCGTGGCCGCGGTGCGCAACGGACAGGACGAGGCACACGACGCGGTCGCGGCGCTGGGCGGGCTCTGGTCCGGCGGGATACCTGTCGACTGGACCGCTTTCTTCGCCGGGAGCGGGGCGCGGCGGGTGGACCTGCCGACCTACCCGTTCCAGCGGGAGCGGTACTGGCTGAAGCCCGACGCGGTCTCCGGTCCGGCGACGACCGTGCCGGGTCCGCGGGACTCGCTGCTCCGCGTCGACTGGACCCCGGTAACCCCGACCGTACCGGCCACGCCGCCGGCACTGGCGACGCTGCGCGTCGGCGGTGTCGATCTCCCCGATCGGCCGGAATTCGCCCCCGGCGAAGTCTTCGACGAGGTGGCGGACGCGCTGGCCGCGCTCGATTCGGACACTCCGTTCGACGCCCTGCTCGTCCCGATGATCTTCTCCTCGGGCGGCGATGTGCCCCGGCGTGCCGAGGAGACCGCGCATCAGGCGCTGGCTCTGCTCCAGGCGTGGCTGGCGGACGATCGGACCACCGATGTCCCGCTGGTCGTCCTGACCCGTGGGGCCGTGTCCACCGACCACGACGGCACGGACGTCTCGGACCTCGTCGCGGCACCGCTCTGGGGACTGCTGCGATCGGCGCAGTCGGAGGCGCCCGACCGCGTCGTGCTCGTCGACGTGGACGAGGACCCGGAATCTCCGGCGGCCGTGCCGTCGGTCCTGGAGTCCGGCCGGCCGCAGGTCGCCGTCCGTTCCGGCCAGTCGCTCGTACCCGGCCTGGCCAAGGTCCCGCCGGGCGGTGAACCGCGGACCGGTGCCCAGTGGCGCTCCGGCGGCACCGTGCTGATCACCGGAGGGACCGGGGCGCTCGGCGGGCTGTTCGCCCGTCACCTGGTCCGCGCGCACGGCGTGTCCCAGCTGCTGCTGGTCAGCCGCCGGGGACCCGAGGCGGACGGCGCCACCGAACTGGCCGCCGAACTCACCGCACTCGGCGCCGAGGTGCGCGTCGTCGCCTGTGACCTCGCCGACCGGAAGGCACTCACCGCACTGCTGGACGGCATCCCGGACGAGCACCCGCTCACCGGCATCGTGCACGCCGCCGGCGTGCTCGACGACGGCATGATCCCGGACCTGACACCGGAGCGGATGGCCACCGTCCTGCGGCCCAAGGTGCATGCCGCGTGGAACCTGCACGAACTCACCCTCGACCGGGACCTGGACGCCTTCGTCCTGTTCTCGTCCGTCGCGGGAATCATCGGCGGCACCGGCCAGGCCAACTACGCCGCGGCCAACACATTCCTCGACGCGCTGGCCGGTCACCGCTCCGGACTCGGACTGCCGGCGACCTCCCTGGCCTGGGGACTGTGGGCCCACGAACGCGGGATGAGCGGGCACCTGACCCGTACCGAACTCGACCGGATCGCCCGCTCCGGCCTGCTCACCATCACCGAGGACACCGGGCCGGAGCTGCTCGACCTCGCGCTCCGGGCCGACCGGCCCGCGCTGGTGGTGACCCCCGTCGACCTGACCGCCCTGCGGTCCAACGCCCGGCGGGCGCCGCTCCTGCTGCGCCGGCTGGTCCAGAACACCGACGGAGGCTACGGCGAGTCCCCGGCCGAAAACGAGCTCCTGCCCGAGCGGCTGGCGGGCCTGTCCCCGTCGCGTCGGCGTGACGTCGTGGCAGACTTCCTCCACCGCGAAGTGGCGCTGGTGCTCGGGCACTCGGCGCCGGGCGCGATCGAAGAGCACCAGCGCTTCTCCGACTCCGGGTTCGATTCACTCACCTCGGTGGAGCTGCGCAACCGGCTCGCGGAGGCCACCGGTCTGAAGCTGCCGCCCTCGCTGGTCTTCGAGCACCCCACGCCGAAGGAGCTGGTGGAGCACCTGTGCACCCTCCTGGCAGCCGCGACCGGGGAGGCCGCTGGAGCCGCCGACGTCGACTTCACGGCCGAGGTCCACCTCGACGAGGACATCCAGCCGGCCGACGAGATCATCCGGGTGGCCACGGACCCCGCCGAGATCCTGCTCACCGGCGCCACCGGATTCCTCGGGGCGTTCCTGCTCCGCGACCTGATGCGGTCGACCACGGCCACGGTGCACTGCCTGGTGCGGGGTGGTGACCAGGCCGAGGCGACCCGCCGGCTGCACGAGAACCTGGCGTGGTACCAGGTCTGGGACGACATCGACCCGTCCCGGCTCTCCGTCGTCGTCGGCGACCTGACCGCCACCCGACTGGGCCTGACCGAAGGCGAGTTCGATGAGCTCTCCCGCCGGGTCGACGTCGTCTACCACGCCGGCGCGACGGTCAGCTGGGTGCGGCCCTACACCGCACTCGCACCGGGCAACGTGGGCGGCACCCGGGAGGTACTGCGACTGGCCGCGGCGCACCGGACGGTTCCGGTGCACTACGTGTCGACGACCGGGGTGTTCCCCGCACCTGGCCCCGATGCCGCTCCGGCCACCGTGACCGACCCGACCGGCCCCGGACACCTGCTGCACAACGGGTACCTGCAGAGCAAGTGGGTGGCCGAGCAGGTCATCGAGCTCGCCAGGAGCCGAGGACTGCCCGTCTCGGTCTACCGGGTGGACGTCGTGTGCGGCGACCGGGTGACCGGCGCCTGCCAGACCAAGGACTTCGTCTGGCTGAGCCTCAAGGGCCTGCTGGAGGCCGGAGCGGTACCCGAGAGCCTTGCCGGCGTCCTCCACATGGTCCCGGTGGACTACGTCAGCGCGGCGATCACGGCACTCGCGACCCGGCAGGAGACCGCGAGCCGGACCTTCCACCTCTACAACCGGCAGAACCAGACGTTCACGGAGTTCGTCGAGCACCTCAGGTCCTTCGGGTACAACCTGCCGGAACTGGACTGGAACTCGTGGTCGGCCCAGGTGCGCTCGGACAGGAAGAACGCCGTCGTCCCGCTGCTGGATTCGTTCGAGGGGATGAACGCGGGCAGCGGCACGACCACCTACCCGCCGATCGACGTGTCGGACACCGAAGACGCACTGCGCGGCACCGGCATCGAATGCCCGCCGATCGACCGGGAACTGTTCGACAAATACGTGAGTTTCTTCGTCCGTGCGGGCTATTTCCCGACCCGCGCGCCCGTTCAGGATGAGCAACGGAGTGACCACACGCGTGGAGAGGACTGATCGTGAGCGCGTGATCGTGCTCGGTGCTGTCCGGAGCGCACCGATGTCGCGAGGCTGCTGACCACCCCGGACCGGTCCACCGTCGTCGGTGCCCGAGTCGTGCAGGGAGACACCCAACGCGACCTGACCGCCGACCGGTCATGTTCCGGCTGCGTCCTGAGCTCACTCTCGTTGCCATGCGGTGAGGGTGAGTTCAGGGCCGAGCCGGGCCTGCCGGCCCGCGCTCAGGCGCCGCCACCGTTTACCGAGGAGCACGACGGTGTTCGCGCAGGCGCAGGGCGAGGAAACGCAGGCAGAACTCGACATGTCCGGGCCCGGCAGGTTTACAAGCACGCGAGGCCTCCGGTGGAGACGGTTCTCTTTGGCCGAAAGCCCATATACCTGAGCCCGTCTGCAAGGCCAACTACTGTACTGCCGCTGCAAGTTGGAAAGATCTGAGCACGGTCGGTGATATAGTCCTTTGCCATGGATAAGGATGCCGTTACCAAGCTGGTCGAAAAGTACATCGCGATGTGGAACGAATCGGATGACCGGGCTCGACAGGCTTTGCTTGACGACGTTTTCACTCCGAACGCCACGTATACCGACCCGAGTATCGCCGCCAACGGCGCCGCGGCTATCGGCAAGTACATTGCCACTGCGCAGAAGAACTTCACCGGGATGCTCTTCACCTATGGCACGGTGCTGACCCACCACGGCGCCGTCCACTTTTCGTGGCAGGTCGGCCCCACAGGTGGCGCACCGGTAGTGAGCGGGTTTGACGTCGCGTGGTTCGAGGGCGGCCGGATCGGCCGACTGCACGGCTTCTTCAACGGCTTCTGACTCCTTCGTGGAGCGGGACCACGGGGTCCCGCTCCACTACGACGGTGTCGGCCCGAATGCGCACCTCGTCGGGGTCGCCCCGGGGTCGCTGTCCTCCCCCGCCCACTACCAGAGCGAGGACGGGGCAGGCCAACCGGGCGGGGGTGCGGCGCTTCGCCGGTGAAGGCGTTCGTGATCCTGGACGGCGCCCTGCTGCCGGTCGACCGGATCGCCGCCGGCACCCCGTACTGCTCCGGGAAACACAAGCGCGCCACGGCATGAACGTCCAGGTCCTCATCGATCCGTTCGGACGGCTCCTGTGGGTGTCCCCGGCACTGCCGGGCTCGGCCCGTGATCTGACCGCCGCGCGGATCCGCGGGATCATCGACACGCTGGCCGAGGCCGGGCTGAAGCGTTGGGCGGACAAGGCGTATCAGGGCGCCGGCCGCGCTGTCCGCATGCCGTTCAGGGTTTGTCGGCCGAAGCGTTGGGTGCGGCGGCACAACCCACGCACGCCGGGATCCGCAGCCTCGGCGAGCAGGCCATGGCCGTCGTGAAGGGCCGGCGCCTGCTACTGATCCGGCCTGACACGGGTAGACGCCAGCGAGGCCACCAGCACGCCTTCGCGCCGGTTCGCTTCCGTTGTCAGCATGCGTGGACCGGGTCGAACGTCGTCGGCGAAGCGGTCACAGACCTTCTGACCGGCGGCTTCCGCTCTTCGTGGGCGTCGCGGTTCGGTGGTCGTGTCCTGGCCCGCGACCACCGTGGAGGCCGACGGTGACCACTACACCGACCGGCATGCCCTCCAACCCCGGCCAGATTCCGCGGCGTTGGACCAGTTGCACTCCCGGCGCGGTCGCTCGGGCGCGCGCGGTGCTGTGGTGCGCAGCACGCGCCGGGCCCGTACGAGCTGCGGCTGCGCCGTACTGCCGCCGAGCTGATCTGCGAAGTCGACGAGCAGGAGAACGGCTTACGTGGCTCCCCGGGCTCGGCAGCCGTGAGGTCGTCGCGGGTCGCACACCGTACCTCGCCGACCGCGGCCCAGAGTTCGGGGAACACCGGGACCGCGAGCGCGAGACAGACGAGCACTACCGGCACCGCCCGCACCGGTGACCCCGATGCGGGCGGTCGGACCCCACCCAGGAGCGGAGATCAAGAGCAACCGGACGGGAGCGGCCGGTGGTCAGAAGGAGAGCGCGAAGAGGAACGCGGTCATGAGGTCACTACATGAGCTCCTTCAAGGCGCCGGCGTCTTCAGCGTCAGGTGCGTTCCTGCCCGGAGGGGGAACCGGAGGCCGCAGGGACCCGTAGGTCCCGAGCACGGCGGCCACCAGGATCAGGCCGGCCACCCCCAGCGTCACACCATCCGGGTGGTTCAGCGGCTGGCCCCGCAGTGCCTGCCAGAGCAGCAGAATGAAGACGGAGGCATGCACCCCCGAGGCGAGCAGTACCAGGCGCAGCCGTACCCGTTCGTCGGTGAGGCGGGTGTAGCGCGGTGCGAGGGCGATCAGCACCATGACCAGCAGCGGGAGGAGTTGCAGCGCGTGCATGCCAACGAAGTGCGGGATCCGCAGATCGCCGCCGGTGGTCGACCAGCCGGTCAGCGGCATTGAGGGACCGCCGTCCGGCACGCCCACGCTGTGCGCGCCGACCACCTTGGAGACGCCGCTCTGCTGCCCCGGCGCGGGCCGGTCCATCAGGAATCCGACGGCGGTCCCGGCCAGCGCCAGGACGATGCCGGAGCGCATAGCCCAGGCGGACGCGCGGTCGGCTATTCGGGCGCGGAGCAGCAGCACGGCGAGGGCGAACGTGGCGAGCCACAGGAAGATGACCGCGCCGCCCATCACGTTGTACAACGCCTCGTCGAAGGGTGTTTCGTAGTTGAAGTGGCTGCGCTTCCCGCGTGCCGCCTGCCCGGTGATGATCACTATCTCGACGACGCACGCCACTGCGACGACCGTCCCCGCCCACCAGCCCACGCGTCGGCCGCGGGGGAGAAGCGACAGCATCCAGGACAGGGCGAGGCAGTACGCCGCGAAGGAGACCGAGAACTTCAACGGCTTGAACCAGATCGGCGCGTCCACCAGGACGCGGTCGTCGACGATGAGTCCCACCGCGGACAGGATCGCCATCGGCACCATCGCCGCAGAGCTCAGCACCAGCGGTCGATGCCATGACCGCCATGAGGCCGACGGCCACAACGCCGGCGCAGGCGACGAAGACGGAATCGATGAAGAAGACATGCCTCCCCTAACATTCGGACAGCGGAACCATCCGCTATCCGATAGCTCGCCGGCCTGCTCGGCGTCGGCGTCGGTCCCACACGGCGTGCGGTTCCGGGATCAACCGGATACCCGTACCGGCAGCCGCCTCGGGCAGATGATCTGCATCGGGTCTTCGAACTCCACACCGCCCGAGTGGTCCACGGCAATGTCGTCGAAACGGTCGAACAGCGCATTGAGCGCGATTCTCGCCTCCAGCCGGGCCAGCGGAGCGCCGAGGCAGAAATGGATGCCCTGCCCAAAGGCGATGTGTCCGCTGGTATCGCGGTGGATGTCGAAGCGGTCGGGGTCCGGAAAACGCAGCGGGTCCCGATTGGCCGCGCCGCTCCACAGGGTCACCAGCTCGCCCTTGCCGATCGAGTGCCCACCGAGCTCGGTCTCGGTGGTGGTCACGCGCGCCATCCTGGAGAACGGTGGGTACAGGCGCATCAACTCCTCGATGGCGTTGGGCAGCAGGTCGCGGTCGGCGCGCAGGGCGGCGTACGCCTCGGGGTGGCGGTCGAAGGTGATGATCGCGTTGCCGAGCAGTGCCATGGAGGCAGCGTGGCCGGCGAACAGGGTGAGGCCGATCAGGCCGATCAGATCGCCGTCACGCAGCGGCCTGTCGTCGATGGTGGCCTGGGCCAGCCCGCTGATCACGTTGTCGGCCGGGTTCTCCCGGCACCTGCGCACATGCTCAAGGATGTACGCGTTCATCTCCCTGATGGCGGGGACGACTTCGGATTCCATCACCTCCGGCGGCACGGTCGCCGCGTCGAGCGCGCCCAGTGCGTCGCCCCACGCCCGGTACATCGGCACGTCCTCGGCCGGCAGGCCGAGCATCTCGGCGACCACGATGATCGGCAGAGGGTAGGCCACCTCGGCGATCAGGTCGAAGGTGTCCGATCCGGACACACCGTCGAGCAAGGAGTCGACGGTCCGGGCGATCCGCTCGGACAGGCCCGACACCGCGCGCGGGGTGAAGGCGTGGCTGATCGCCCGACGCAGCTTCCGGTGATGAGGCGCGTCGTTGGTGACCAGATTGCCGGTGAGGAACAGGTCGAAATCGGGCTGTGGTTCGTTGTACAGCCGCACCGTGTCCGAGGAGAACGTCTTCGGGTCGGTGAGGACACGGGTGATGTCGGCGTGGCGGAACAACTGCCACCCGTATTCGTCGTCGTGATGTACCGGATGCTTTTCGTGCATCTCGCGGAACCAGGAGAAAAGCGAGTCCACGGGTTCGGTTACGGATTTCTCTGTCGACGGCATGGCTACCCCTGATCCGACTGCCACTGAGTTGTTGTTCACAGGCCGACCATGGAACGGTAGATCCTGCGATCGACGTTCGGCACCGCGAGGCCTCGGGTGTTCGGCGCGGTCGACGGTGACGGTGACAGCGTGGGCGAACCGGCGACCCGGAGCCCCGATTCAATGGCGCCGTCCATGTACCCGCTCCAGCCGAGGGCGACGTCGTCGCCGCAGAATTTGACCTTTCCGAAGGGTTGGCTGATCGCACGGTGCAGTTTCGTCAACTGGGAGGGCTGCCGGAACGCGGGCCCGCCGAGGGAGAATTGGTCCGCTTGCCAGTCGCACACGGTGTAACTGCGCAGTTTTGCCGACGGCAGGATCCTCTGCACCGCGGATTCGACCTGCGCGTGGTTGCCGAGGTCCAATGTGTTGTCGATGGTGAAGGCCACGACGGGAGCGTTCTCGTTCAGCCGGCCCAGGATGACGAAGGGGTGGTCCTCGGGCGCCTCGGCGATGAACCGGTCACTGGGGGTGGCCAGGTCCAGCCACAGCTTCTTCTGGCGTGGCACGCCGTAGCCCTGAGTGGTGGCATCCCGATACGCCTGCGGCAGTACCGGATTGAAGGTGATCTTCTTCCAGACGTTGACCGGCACCGCCATGACGACCTCGGCCGCGGAGTAGGTGACACCCGCTCGGGTGACCACCTTCACCTGCCCGTTCTGCTGGGTGACCGAGGCGACCGGGGACTTGAGCTTGAGGTCCGGCTTGCCGTCCGCCAGAATCGCGTTGGCCAGCGCGATGGTTCCTTGTTCCATGCGGTAGGTGTTGATTCCGGAGAAGCCCTCGTAGTTCCAGCCCGCCAGCGCCCACCACTGCGCCAGTTCGAGCAACGAGCCACGCGAGGTCGGCGCACCGTACAGCCCCGTGGTGCTGGTCATCCGGATTTCGTCTTCGGGCGAGTAGGCCAGCTGGTCGAGCCGGTCGCGCAGAGACAGCCGGTCCAGCGGCTTGATCAGGTCCTCGCGGGTGAAAGGCTGGTAGGGCTTGGGGAAGTAGTCCCGTGAGCCGTCGAAGAAGGGCGTGAACAGTTCGCCCTGCCGGGTGTACGCCGTGACCGGGTCGTATTCGGCGAACCCACTCGTGGTCGGCATGAGTACGCGTTCGGGCCCCGCGTCGGCCACGATCTTCAGGTTGTAGCGCGATATTTCGCGCCAGATGTGCGGCTGCTTCGGATCAACCCAGGCGCCACCGCGCTCGATCTGGTAATCATTGAACGTATCGGTCCACGTTCGCCCGCCGATGCGGTCGCGCGCCTCGAGCACGAGTACCCGGCGACCCTTTGCCCGCAGTTCGCGGGCCGCGATGAGACCGGCCAGCCCGGCCCCGACGACGATGGTGTCGTAACTTTGCCGGCCGGTGAAGTCCGCATCTTCGCTGGCATCGGCGAGCACGGGAAGGCCCGCGCCGAGCGCTGTTCCGGCGATGGCCAGGCCACCCACCTTGAGCGCGGTCCTCCTGGAGACCGCATGACGAGGCGCGGCTCTGTTTGTTTTTCCGTTTCCGTTGAACACGGATTTCCCCCGTTTGATCATGGAAGCGTTGGAGTGGTTTTAACAGAATTTCGAGCAAAGCCGGGACACCCGGGTCAGGAATTTCGCGATCCGGTTCCCGGCTTTGCCCGTTACGGTGCAGGGAAGAAATCAGGCGGAGGGCTTGCGGAACTGCTTGATCATCGCTGCGTAGCTGTCCTCGGCATTACCGTCGGCCACCGCGCGCTTCGCCAGCTCCAGGAAGAAACTCGGCAGCTCGGTGTTGACGCCGAGCGCCTGGCTCTCCTCGAGGAGGTGCTGCATCCCGCCCACGTGGACGTTGATGGTGGCGTCGGTGGCCGGGTACTCGTCGTCGTCGAGCTGCTGGGCGTAGGCGGAGGCGTAGCCGGATGTGACGTTGATCGCGATGGTGGCCAGCTCCGCGAACGTCGTCGCCTTGACGTTCGCGGTACCCAGCAGTGCGGCACCGTGCAGGAAGCTGTTCAGGACACCCCACATGATGCTCAGCACGGACATGTCGTACAGGGCGGACAGGCCGTGGTCCTCGTCGAGGTAGACCGTTCCGGTCTCGCCGAGCACCTGCAGGGTGGCCTGGTGCTGTTCGAAGGCGGCCTTCGGCCCGGAGTACAGCAACGTGGCTTCTTCGGTGCCGATGGCCTGGGGAAGGGCAAGGATCGCACCGTCGAGGTAGGCGGTGCCGAGCTTGCCCGCCCACTCGGCGGTTTCGCGTGCCTGGGTGGAGCTGGCCGTGGTGAGGTTGACCAGGGTGCGGCCCGCCAGCGAGGAGCCGACCGGGTCCAGCAACCCGTGCACGGCGTCGTAGTCCGAGACGCAGACGACGACGAGCGGGCTCGCCTCCACCGCGCTCTTGACCGAGTCGGCGAGGGTGGCGCCCTTGGCGACGAGCTCGTCGGCTTTGCCGGCCGAGCGGTTCCAGACGGTGGTCGGGTGGCCCTTCGCCAGGAAGGCCGCGGCGAGCGCCTGGCCCATCAGGCCCAGGCCGACAACGGTGACCGGTGACTCGGAGGCAGAAACAGTGGACACAGGTACTTCTCCGTACTTCGTGCGGCCTTCGCCGCGATGGGTGTGATCGATCGTTCGCCGGTCTCGGGCGGTGGCACGGAGACTGTGTTCGGCCCCCGCGCCCGGGCCATCGGTCAGCCCTGGTTGTCGTCCTCGGCGGTCCACGGGCCGCTGACACCGAAGGGGTTGTCCACGACATAGCGCCAGTAGCCGTCTTCGCCCTTGTGCAGCACGTCGATGGCCACGCCCTCCAGCTGCTCCGGCTGGCCGTTCACACCGAGCGTGTCCATCTGCCACTCGACCACGAGCATCGCGGTGTCGCCGACCACCAGCTGCTGGCGCACAGTCGCTTCCACGGAGGGCTTGCGGGTCTTCATGAACTCGACCACATAATCACGGCGGACCTGGCCGGAAAGCGGAAATCCCGGCTCCCACATTCCGACCGCATCGTCGACGTACATCGCGTTTACCGCGTCCGCGTCGCCGGAGTTGAACGCCCTTCCGAACGCCTCCTGGTGGTCTTCAATGTCCGTCACCAGCCAGTAACTATCTTCAGCCACGGCGCATTCGCTCCATTTCAAGTCTGCAGCACCTGCATAGATTTGCTCGCACGTTACCAGCGCGGGTTCCCCGCTCCGGTCTCCTTCCGGTAATCGCGCACAGACGTGCAGGACACCGATTTAATTACCGAGGAATGACCACTTGCCCTCGGCCTTTCATGAGGGTCCGCCAGCTTGCTGACCGACTCTCTTTCCCACATGGTGGCGGGCGCCTTCGCGTCACTGCCGCTGAAGCTCCGCGATCCTTCGCTGCGCGCCGCCGAGAGCAGGAACTCGACCAGTTGCTCATTGGTGATCCGCTCGGGCCGATCCAGGGTGACCGTCGTGGTGTGGCTCTTGCCGCCGGCCCAGGACGGTCTGCGGGCCAGCAGCTCAGGCCCGGCGCAGGCGACCACGAACAGCGGCCCCGCACCGGCGGACTCGGCCAGTTCCTCGACCGCGTCCAGGGCTATGTCGGGGACGTGGTGCAGATCGTCGACGCACAGCACGAGGGGGCGGCGCTGCGCGGCCTCCAGAAGGAACTCCCTCCAGACATCAAGGACTTCGTTTGGGCGCAGCTCTCCGGAGTGCACATCGCCGTCGCGGGCGATGAGGGCCCGCAGGCGGGGCAGCCGCTGCTCCACCGTCCGGCCGGAGAGGTACAGGGCGCGTACTTCGCGCTCCAGGGCGGCCAGCGCGGTGGCCTGGTCGTCCTCGGGCCTGATACCGCAGTAGGACGCGAGGAGCCGGCCCGGCACCGTCAGCGGGATGTCGTCGGAGCCTTTTGGGGCGCGTGCCGTCAGGAGGAGGGGCGCGTTCGGCTGTTCGGCGACCCAGCGCCCGAACTCGCCGAGCAGTCGGCTCTTTCCGGTGCCGGTCTCGCCGAGGACCGTGACCAGATGGGGCACGGCGCGATGCTGGGTGCGCTTCACCAGGCCGCGCAGGACGTCGAGTTCGACGGCCTGCTCGGCGGACTCGGCGCCTTCGGTGCCGGTGGCGCTCACGCCCAGGGCATGCCAGCTCGCGGTCGGCGTGTCACAGCGGCGGTAGCGGACGGCGTGTTCGCTCGCGCGGCGGACGGCGTCGCTGACCCGCACCTCGCCTGCGGGCACGTCGCACAGCAGTGCCTGGGACTCGTCGAGGACCGCGCCCACGGCGGTCGGTGCAAGGTCCCGACCGCGCCTGCGCAGCAGCACCTCGCCCGTGGTCACCGCGGCGTGCACCGTCGACCGGGCGGTCTCGGACCCCGATCCGGCCGGGACGTCGAGGACATCGCGGATCGCAAGGGCCGCGAGAACGGCCTGAGGGACGTCGTCCTCGTGCGGGTCGTCGAGCCCGAACAGGGCCAGGGACACGGAGCCGATGGAGGCGGTCACGGTGCCGCCGAAGCGCTCGATCTGCTCCCTGACGAGCAGCGCGGCCCCGTCGAGGAGGTCGTCGAGTTCCCGGTCGACGCCGCTGCCGAGCGAGGGCGCGATACGGGTGCGTACGGAGACGACGCTGACCTGGCGGCGATCGGTGCTCACGCGTCGCTCCGCCACGTCGGCACCCGACTCTTCGCTCCTCGGCCGCCTCGCCTGTGCCGTGGCTGAACGCGTCGTGTGCGCAGGGGTGTTGTCGGCTGGCGCGATGAGCGTGATGTGTTCCCTGACGTCGTCACCGTTCGCCGCGTACGGGGTGTACCGGGCCTGCGCGCGGTCGAGGGCGAGCGCGGGGTCCTGGGTGAGAATCCGCTGCTGCAGCCGCTGCAGACCACGGCCCGGCTCAAGGCCCAGGTCCTCGACGAGAACGGCCCGTACGCGGCTGTAGACGGTGAGCGCGTCCGCCTGCCGGCCGCACCGGTACAGGGCGAGCATCAGCTGACCGCACGAGCGCTCCCTGAGCGGCTCGGCCCGCACCGTGGTCTCCAGTTCCGCGAGGACCTCGTGGTGCCGGCCGCAGGCCAACTGCGCCTCGAAGTAGTCCTCCATCACATCCAGGCGGGTGTTTTGGACGGCGGCCAGTTCGTGCCACTCGACCCCCCTCTCCACCAGATCGGCGAGGGCCGGCCCGCGCCACAGCGCCAGCGCGTCGCTCAGCAGCGACGCCGCCGCCTCCGGGGAGCCCTTGGCCAGCTTGTCCCGGCCCTGGCCGACCCAGGTGTGGAAGAGGTGCAGATCCACTCGCTCGGGATCGACCCGCATCATGTAGCCGGGCGGTTGGGTCAGCAGCGCCGCGCCCGTCGGGTTGCCCGCGCCGTGTGCGGACGACAGCACGCCACGCAGCCCGTAGACCGCGTTCTGCAGGATCTTGCGTGCCGTCACCGGGGCGTCGTCCACCCCCCACAGGGCGTTCAGAAGCCGGCTGGTGGCCACCACCTTGTTCGGCTGGAGGAGCAGAAAGCCGAGCGTGGCACGCTGCTTGGTGCCGCCGAGTCCCACCGTCCTGTCGTTGTCGACCACTTCCATCGGACCCAGCAATCGGAACTGCATCGAATCCCCCGCCTCGCAACCCGTCCGTGTCCCGCCCCCAAGGCGACCTATCCGGCAATTCCGCTGCGCCGGTAATCCGCCAAGATCACGCCACCAGGGTGCAGGACGGCGGTCCAAGCGCACACAAATCTCGGACAAGGCGGTTCAGGGAGCGGCCGTCGATGCGGTCGCGGGCCTGTGGGCGACGGGGATACGACGGGCGACGTTGACGGCACTGTGAGTCAGAGCGATGGCTGTCAGCAGGATTCCGTGTCGCTGTATCCAACTGCCCTCGAACCCGGGGATTCTGCTGCCGCCGATCTCGGGTCCCGGCACGAGCAGCCGCGCGTAGAAGGTGCCCCGGTCCGGGTCGACGGTGACGACGGCCTGGTCGAAGTCGAGCCAGCGGCCGGTCAGCGGGAACCACGCCTTGTAGACGCTCTCCTTTGCGCTGAACACCAGGCGGTCCCAGGACACCTCGGGCCGGCGCACCCGCAGCGCGGACAGCCAGGCCCGCTCCTCGGGGACGGTCACCAGGTCGCGTGTGCCGCTGCTCTTGATCGGCAGATCGGGCTCCGCGTCGATCCCGATCGTCGCGAGATCACCGGCGTACGCCACCGCGGCCGCCCGGTATCCCTCGCAGTGCGTCATGCTGCCGACGACCCCGGCGGGCCACACGGGTGCGCCGCGCTCCCCGGGCAGGATCGGCGCGGGCGGGATCCTCAGCTCCGCGAGGGCCCTGCGGGCACACGCCCGTACGGTGGTGAACTCCCGGCGGCGTTGGGGAACAGCGCGCGACACCAGCCGCTCCTCGGCCGCATACAGACCGGGCCCCTCGGCGTCGTCGTGAAAGGCCTCGGCGACCGCCATGGGCGGGGCGAGCAGCTGCTCGATCATGAGTGTCCTCCGCGTCGTCGCGATATGAGGGTTCGTCAGTGCGTGGTGCCTGCCGGCCCGGCGAGGATCGGCACGGGCCAGCCGGGGATGCGGGGGCGCAGTCGCCATTCGCGCGGGTAGCCCAGGGACACCTCCCGGTGCGGCACTCCGTCGTGATGGATGAGTCGCGGGATGTGGAGGTGGCCGTAGACCACCTCGGCGGCGCGAAAGCGCCGGGGCCAGTCGGCGGTGGCGGTCGTGCCGCACCACTGCGCGAACTCCGGATAACGCAGGATGCGAGTGGGTTCGCGGATCAGCGGAAAGTGGTTGACCAGGACCGTCCGCAGGCCTTCCGGGATCTCGGCGAGGCGAGCCTCGGTGTGGGCGACCCGGGCGGCACACCAGGCTGCGCGGCTCGGATAGGGGTCGGGGTGCAACATGAACTCGTCCGTGCACACCACGCCCGCCCGCTCGGCGAACTCCATGCTCTCGCGCGTGGTGCGGGCACCGGGGGCGTGGAAGGAGTAGTCGTACAGGACGAACAGCGGGGCGACGGCGACCGGGCCGCCCTCGCCTTCCCACACGGCATAGGGGTCCTCGGGGGTGAGCACGCCCAACTCGCGGCACACGCCCACCAGATGGCCGTAACGGTACGCGCCGCGCAGCCGCACCGGATCCTCCGGCGGGGTCCACAGTTCGTGGTTGCCCGGTGCCCACACCACGCGCGCGAAGCGGTCGCTCAGCAGGCCGAGAGCCCATTCCACGTCCGCGACGAACTCCCCGACGTCGCCGGCGACGATCAGCCAGTCGTCGTCGTGGCGGGGCCGCAGCCCTTCGACAATCTTCCGGTTCTCCTCGTAGCGCACATGCAGATCACTGACGGCGAGGAGACTGCCGTGGCGCGTGGCGGTGCCCACCCCGGTTACGGGGCAAGGAGGGCGGACGCGGACGACGGGTCGGTGCCCGCCAGGTCGTCGGCCACTGCCTTGGCGATCGCGGGCAGCTGCCCGTCGAGGTAGAAGTGGCCGCCGGGGAAGACATCGACGGTGGTGGTCGCGGTGGTGAAGTCCCGCCAGGCGGACGCCTGGGCCACGGTCACCACCGGGTCGCTGTCACCGACGTACACGCTGAACGGAATGTCCAGCGGCTCCCCATACCGCCACGCGTACGTCCCGATCGCCCGGTAGTCGGCACGCAGTGCGGGCATGACCATGTCCCGCAGCTCCGGGTCGTCCAAAACGGCCGGCGTGGTCCCGCCGAGCCGGCGCACCGCCGCCAGCACGTCGGCGTCCGTGGACATCCGGTCGTGCCGACCGGGTTCGAGGGTCGGGGCTCCCCTGCCGGACAGGAACAGTCCTGTGGGTCCAGCGGCGTGACGGTCCCTCAGTCGACGTGTGGTCTCATAGGCGAGGAGGGCGCCCATGCTGTGCCCGAAGAAGGCGTACGTGCCCTGCAGTTCGCCGTGCACCTCCGCGGCGAGGGCATCGGCGAGCTCCCCGATGTCGGCGATCGGCTGCTCCCGCCTGCGGTCCTGGCGGCCGGGATACTGCACGGCAAGGACGTCGACGTCGGGCGCGAGCGCGCGGGACAGCGGCACATAGGTGCTGGCCGCGCCGCCCGCGTGGGGAAAGCACACCAGCGTGGCCCGGCTCGCGGACGCGGAGCTCCCGTCGGGAGAAGCGAATCTGCGAAGCCACTCGCTGCCCATGCCAAGTCCCCGTTTCCGTCGCTCACTGTCGCCCTCCGTCGGGGCTGAACCGCACCCATGATCCGGTTCGATGCTCAACGCGTGTGCAAACGCCGCACAAAGCCGCTGCTCCGACGGGGGACGAGGGTCATGCCGAGCCCGTCGCGACGGCCATGCCGCCCTACCTTCTTGAGTGCGTCCTGTGAGTTCGCGACGCCGGGACTGCGCGGGTGGGCAGGGATGGCTTTCATGCCGACTGCCCTCGATGGGTCAGGACGTTGATCCCCCTGCCCCGCCACTTCTTGCGGATTGTTGGTCAGGCACTGCGAACGATCGCTTGGCAGGGCGAGGACAGGCGGAAGGAGTCGCGCCGCACACCGCACAGTGAGGGGAACGCCATCGTGGCCGGCCGCGCCGGATTCGACATCGCCAAGGACTTCCACCGGCTAGCGGTCACCGACGACCGCGGCCGTCCTCTGATCAGCCACCGCGTCGACAACCACCCCGAGGCCATCACCGAAGCCATCGGCGAGCTGCGCGCCGTCAAGGCCGAACACGGCCCGGTCACCGTCGGAGTGGACCTCCTCGGAGGCATCGCCGACTTGCTCAGTGCCATGCTGACCGAGGGCGTGCACTGCCCGCACGTGCCCGGTCTGGCGGTCAACCGCGCTCGCCGGGCAACCCGTGGCGGAGAGAACAGTCCGACCCGCGCGATGCCGAGGTCATCGCTGCGCAGGTCATGCTCCGCGACGATCTGCGCACCGTCGAGCTCCCCGGGGAAACGGCCGTCGAACTGCGGCTTGCCCGACTTCAGCAGTAGGCAGCGTCCCCGCAGGTCTTCGCAATGTCCCAGCACTCGGACCACACTTCACCCGTGGCCCATATCTCCGCCGCGCTCCCCTCGGGGCTCAAGCGCTCCCGTGCCGCCTTGGTCGACAACTGGGGCAGCATCAGTCGCCAGAAGCGCGTGACGGCGCGCCGTGCCTCCCACTCGACACCTGTACGGTTCAGGGCGTCGAAGCCGGCACATACAGCCGCGATGGTGAACACGGCGTCCTCGATCGCCACACTGGGTTCGAGACTGCCCTGGTCCCTGGCCACGGTGAGCATCAGCTGGACCCAGTCCTGCCAGTGCTCCCACAGGTTGACATCGCTGTGCCAGGTCCTGTCGCCGCCGAGGCCGAATCCCGCGCGCAGCACCGGGTCGTCGCGAAGGGTGCGGGCGAGCGTGTGCGAGGTGTCGATGAGGAGTTGCAGTGGGGCGGGGTGGCGCAGCGGCACCTGTCCGGTGACGTGCAACAGGACCTGTGCCGCGACCAGTTCGACCGCTTCCCCGAGCGCCTTCTTGTTCTTGAAGTGGAAGTGCAGCGCTCCGTTGCTCACCCCGGCCCGTGAACTGATCGTGGCGATGGATGCTTCCCCGTATCCGACGCGGTCGAATGCCTCGGCGGCTGAGCGGATCAGTTCCTGGCGAGTGCGAAGGGCACGGTGCTGCCTGGCCATGTGGCGCTCCGATGGGGGTCGTGATCAGTTTCTGGGCACGAGAACATGCCACAAAGCAATCGCGGGTAACCAGCGGGTAAGTTTTGTCGACGAAAGACCTGACCGGATCATGACCGTCTGCGTCCCGGCAACCCGTGCCCCGTGGGGTGGTTCGTTTCCCGGCCGGGTCCGGAACGCGCTCTTGAGCAGCTACGTGCACCATACAACTGTGCTCGTCTCGTGGACCGGGAGGGCACGGTTCCTGACCCGACAACCTGGCGCGTAATCGCGCCCTCCAGCACCAACAGGTTCGACTGTTTCGGCGCTCCGAGGCCCTATTTCCCGTCGTAGCAACCACCGTGAAGTCGGCGTCAGTTTGGCCGAGGCGCCACGGTGAGCTGATTTCGGGGTTGATTGTCGTGAGAGGCACTGCTGGTGTGGCCGAGGCGTCATACCGGGGTTCGCCACCCTGGAGAGGTCATGGCGTGCACGCAGTCCGGGTGCGCTCTCGCTTCCCGATCTCGTACCGCGAGGTTGAGGCACCCGGTCCGCGAGCGACGAGCCCGCAGGTCGGCGTCGAGGCGACCGACACGGAGGAGTGGACCGACGGGAACGCCGTGCGTCCGCTCCGCACCGCCTGCCCGTCACACTCACCGGCCCAAGGCGGGTGTGTGGCCCGCAAGGCGCCACACCGGTGTCACGGTGCCTTCCGGTACGAGGGACCGCGCCACCCGCTCGCTGGCGAGCCGGGGCAGCAGCAGCCGCCAGAAACGGTTGACGCCCTGCCGTGAGCACCACTCGGCGTCCCGCCGGGCCCGCACCTCGAAGCCGGCCACGACCGCGGTGATGGCGTACACGGCGTCCTCGACGCCCACTTCCGGTGCCAGGCTGCCCTGGTCCCTGGCCACGGTGAGCATCATGTGCACCCAGTCCTGCCACTGCTCCCACAGGTCTCCGTCGCTCTGCCAGGTCGCGTCGGTGCCGAGGCGGAACCCGGCGCGCAGCACCGGGTCGTCCAGGAGGCACCGGGCGAGCGAGTGGGAGGTGTCGACCAGGTGCTGCAGCGGCGCGGGGTGGCGCAGCGGGATGCGCCCCGTGATGTGCAACAGGCTCTGTGCGGCGGCCAGTTCGACAGCGTTGCCCAGCGCCCGTTTGTTGCCGAAGTGGAAGTGCACGGCACCGGTGCTCATACCGGCCCTGGAACTGATCGCGTTGATCGAGGAATCGGCGAAGCCGACGTGGTCGAAGACCTCGGCGGCTGAGCGGATCAGCTCCTGGCGGGTGCGAAGGGCACGGTGCTGCTTGGCCATGTGGCGCTCCGATAGGGGACGGCGAGCGACGAGACGGGCGCACGAGAACCCGCCACAGCGCGGACGGAGGGGAAGGATGGCCGTTCGGTCACGTCAGACCTGGCCGGTACGGCGCCATATCTGCCGGTCACGGGCCGGTCGCGGTACGGGGTCACCGACCGTCAGGGCTGTGCCGGACTGCGGCTACCGAGCGGTTTCGTATGCCGGGCACTGTACGCACCCCGGCGGCGTGAACTGCCCGCCGTGCACGGACGTTGGCGCGTTATCGTGCCCCATGCTCGCCATACGATTCGACCGCTTCGGCGGTCCAGAGGTCCTCGCTCCCGTGGAGATTCCGGCGCCCGAGCCGGGCCCGGACCAGGTGCTGATCACCGTCGAGGCAGCCGGGGTCAACTTCGCGGACACCCACCAGACCGACGGTTCCTATCTGAGTGCGGACCGGCTGCCGTACGTGCCGGGCAGTGAGGTCGTGGGCCGCACCGCCGATGGCCGACGGGTGCTCGCCAGGGTCTCCGGCGGGTACGCGGAGCAGGTCGTGGCCGACGCGTCCGGTGTGGTGGAGATCCCGGACGAGCTCGGGGCGGGCCAGGCGCTGGCCCTGTTGATGCAGGGCCTGACGGCCTGGCACCTGCTGCGTTCGGCGGCCCGCCTGAACCCCGGCGAGACCGTGGTGGTGCACTCGGCGGCGGGCGGGGTGGGCAGCCTCGCGGTGCAGCTGGCCAAGGAGTTCGGCGCGGGGCGCGTGCTCGCCCAGGCCTCGTCCCCGGCGAAGGAGCAACTGGCCCTGGACCTGGGGGCGGACGACATCGCCGCGTACCCCCTGGACGGCAAGGCCGACGTGGTGCTCGACGCGGTGGGCGGCGCGCTCTTCGACCAGGCGCTGGAGTCCCTGGCGTCGTTCGGCCGCCTCGTGAGCTACGGCAATGCCGCCCGCACCGGGTTCACCCCCGTCGACCCGGCGCGGCTCGGCAGGCTCAACGCCTCCGTCGTCGGATTCTGGCTGCGTCCCACGCTGGCCTCGCCCGGCGCGTTCGAGCAGCCGCTCAAGGAGCTGTTCGACCTGACGCTGCGGGGCAGACTCCGGCCGTTCGTCAACGACCCCTACCCGCTGGCTGAGGCCCGGCGCGCGCACGAGGACCTGTGGGCGCGGCGCACGGTCGGCAAGGTGGTGCTGCGTCCGTGAGCCCGTCCCGGCCCCGGCCCGGACGGTCGGGAACGCCGCCGCCCGCCGCTCAAACCCTGGTCAAAGCGGTCCGCGGGACATGACACACTCCGCACCGGCCAATTGAGGGCGTCGTCGGCCACGGCTCATGATCATGCGTGGCTGGGTCGGCGTCCATTCCCCCGTCTGCCGACCCGGCTGCGAACTCCCCGCGTACGGAGAGTGGTTGCAGTGCACCGCCACCTCTCGCACCCGGTTGGACCGGTCGGAGGACCAGTCGCGGGGATTGGTCGGTGTGTGCCGTGTCGTCAGGCGGCGGCGAGGACGAACCGGTCGGTCGACCGCCAGGCGGAGACCACGGAGAGGGCATGGTCCGCATGGCCACCGATCAGGTGACGGCGTCGGTGTGCGCACGGCACAGGGCGCCCGAGCCGTTGGAGCTGCACACCGTTGCGTTTACGTCCGTGAGCGGTTGGCAAGTCCGTGTCCGAAGAACGTGACGCTGGTGCGGACGGTGCAGTTCTGGCTGGTCGTGGGGTGCTGTCCGGCGTTCGGTCCGTACTTGCAGGTGGGGTTCCTGCGGGTGTGGGCCTTGGCGCGGTTTCGGTGGCGTGCGGGGTGAAGGACGTCGAGGATGGCCCGGCCGATGATTCCGACGAGCTCGACGGGGCCCACCGGGGGCAGGATTCCGGTCGGGGTAGTGACGGTGCCGGCGGCGGTGCTCTGCAGGACGGTCAAGCCGATGCGGTCCATCCAGCCCGGGCCGGGTGCAGGCGGTGTGGGCGGCGGCGCGGATCAGGGCCTGGTAGGTGGTAACAAGGGCCAAACCTCCTGGTCGAGGCCCTGGACGCTGCGGGAGCGCAGGACACGGCCATCCAGCATCGTCGCCTTGATCGAAAAATACGTCTTCCCCGAGTGCCACCGCTCACGGTGAAGATCAACAAGTACGGGGGCCGGGTGGGCGGCCTGATCGAGAAGGCTGGTGAGCAGGCGCCGCTGCTTGGTGCGGACCGTGCCGTCGGCCATCGTGACGATCACGGACGCCTCGATGAGCCGCTGGCGTGCGCACGGAGTGATCGCGGAGTTCCACGACCGGCTGCGCAACAGGCTCCGGGAGCTCGAGGGCCGGGAGGTGGAGGCGAGCGCGGGCGTCATCAACGCGCAGCCGGAGCGGGCCGCCGCATCCGTGCCGGCTGCCTCACGCGGGTGCGAGCGCTTTCGTTGCCTTCGTCTGCCCACCGCGCCGAGGCGGCCCGCCTCGTCGCAGGTCAGCGGCTCGACCCCACTCCCGAGCAGTCGTAGTGCCTTATGGGGGCGCACCCGCGCAACACGATCCGCTAGGCTGTCAGCGGTCAGTCGGCTACTAGGTGTGTGCCGGGGAAGGTGTCCACCAGGACATCCCACCCAATCACGCGTGTGTCAGCTGACCAGGGCGTTTGGCTCACCGTGACAGGGATCCCTACTGAGGGTTTCCGGCACGGTTTCCGTCAAGCCCCTGCCTTCGTAGCTCAGGGGATAGAGCACCGCTCTCCTAAAGCGGGTGTCGCAGGTTCGAATCCTGCCGGGGGCACCAGGCAAAAGGCCCCGGACCGATCAAGGTCCGGGGCCTTTGACATCAGCTTTTGACATCAACGGGGGCAGTCACTCCGGCCGGGCCGCCTCTTGAGCAGCCGGTCCATATGGCTGATCGCCTCGCGCTGCGTGTCCTGGACGACGTGCGTGTAGACGTCCATCGTGATGCTGATCTGGCTGTGCCCGAGGATCTCCATCACGACGCGGGGAGCGACCCCCGCCGCGGTGAGCAGGGTCGCGCAGCCGTGGCGGGCATCGTGCAGCCGGATCACGCGAAGGCCGGCGGACTCGGCGACGCGGGTGAAGGAGCGGTACACGTTGCGCGGCTCGACCGGGCGCCCGGTGCGAGTGGCGAAGACGTACCCGCCCTCGTCCCACGACTCCCCCGCACGTTGCTTGGCGGCGGCCTGCCGCATTCGATGCCAGCGAAGCGGGGCGATGCACATCGCCGGGAGAGGCACGGCCCGGCGACGGCGGCCTTTGGGGTCGTCGTTGTAGAGGACACCGCGTCGTCGCTGCGTCTGCTGGCGGACGTAGAGCACGCGCTTGTCCAGGTCGACGTCGACCCAGCGAAGACCGACGATCTCGCCCCGGCGCAGGCCCATGGCGATCGCGAGGACGAAGGCCGCGTACAGCGGGTCCTTCCGAGCAGCGGTGAGGAAGTCCAACGTCTCGTCGAGCGACCACGGGCTCAGCTCCCGGGACTTTGCCCGAGGCGGCTCGACGAGGCTTGCGACGTTCCGAGCCACGAGTTCCTCGCGGCAGGCAGCGGTCAGGGCCGTGCGCAGGACCCGATGCGATTCCTTGGCGGTGGCCGCGGTCGTCCTGCTCTCCAGCTGGACGAGGAAGCGGCGGACGTCGGCAGTGCCCAGAGATTCGAGCCGCTTGGAGCCGATCATGGGCACGAGGTACAACCGGGCGTGAGCTTCGTACTTGTCGTACGTGCTGAGCTTGCGACGAGGCTTGATCACGTTGTCCAGCCAGTAGGGCAGCCACTCGGAGAGCCTGGCCGAGCGGGTGGGCACGGGCACGCCCTGGTCCACTTTGTCGAGCAGCTCGCGGCGCTTGGCGTCGCACTCGGCCCAGGTCTTGCCGTAGGCGAACTTGCGGGCGCGGGTGCCGTCGGGCTGCAGGACGTAGACCGCAGCTTGATAGCGCCCGTCCTTGCGCTTGGTGATCGTGCCCGCGCCATTGGGGTTGCGTTTGCGCTGGGAGGCCATCAGGCAGCCTCCTCGATCCGATCGCGGATGTAGTCCTGCAGCGCGTGTTCGGGGATCCGGCGGGTGCGACCTTCGGTGATGGAAACGAGGCGCTTCGAGCGGATGAGGTCATAGACCTTCGAGCGTCCGAACTTGAGCCGTGCCATGACCTCGGGCACGGTCAGCAGTTGGTCGGTGACGGTGGTCATGCTGCGGCTCCTTCCCGTTCGGTGGTGTCGGGTGTGAGGGAGGCGGCGAGCCATTCCTCGCCGCGGGTGAGTCCGGTTCCGGCGAAGGCCCAGTGCGCGAGGACGAGGGTGGTGTCGTCGCTGTCCGGTTCGGCCGGCCCGGGGTGTTGGTCCCCGGCTGCGATGGCGGCTTGGAGGCGGCGCCATTCGGCGCGGGCGGCGCGGAGTGCGCCGAGGGTGGTGGAGTAGCGGCGGGTTTTGGTGGAGAAGTGGCCGCGGAAGCCAAGCATGTGGGCCCACGCCCGCAGGCGGAGGTCTTTGAGGTCTTTGCGGGCGCCGAGGGTCCAGGCGGTGCGGATGAGGCGGCGGGCGTGTTCGGGGATGGACTTGCGGCCGAGTTCGGCGAGGAACTTGATGGGGCGATCGAGGGTGCCGGTCGCTGTCTCTGCTCCTTTGGTGGCGTACTTGGCGATGTAGGCGGCGACTGCGCGTTCGGTGAGTTCGGCGCCGCCGTCGAAGTCGGCCGAGCGGATGGGGCGGATGTCGAGCTGGGTGCCGAAGGCGAACGTGTGCACGCGCCGGTCGAGGACCGGGCCGGGCACCTCGGTGGCCTTGACCGCTTCGCGGATGGCGTCGGCAAGGAGTTCGGCGGTGGCCCAGTCGGGGGGCGGCATTTCGCCACCGGTGGGGCCGTCGAGGCGGATCACGGCATGGAAGTGGATCGCGCCGCGGGCCTGGTATTCGGCGACCTTGGCGAAGGAGACGCGGGCGTACTGGGAGAAGGCCCGTTGGGTGAGGCCTGCGCGCTTGGCGACTTCACGGCGCAGGTAGATGGAGAAGCGGGCCCAGATCTTGGAGGCGTGTGCGTTCCACAGCACGGCCGCTTCGTAGTCGTAGGTGTCGGGGTTGAGGGGGCTGCCCAACTCAGCTGCGTCCTTGGGATGTTTGGTGCCGCAGCGGCAGCGCAGGACGGTTCCCTTCTGGGTGGTGGGGCGGTTGTGGACGGGGCCGAAGCTGGGGGCGGTGAAGGTGGCGAACACCCGCGGGTGGGCGGCCACTGCTTCGGGGGTGCCTTTGCCGCCGCGGAGCCCGGCGGTGATGAGTTGGTAGGTGTCGCGGCGGTAGGTCTCCGCGCAGGCCGGGCAGCGGGTGGTGCGGCGGTTGTTGCATCGGACCAGGAGGTTTCCGGCGGGCAGGTCGGCGGAGTCCAGGTGGTGCACGACCGGGCCGATCTCTCCGGTGGTGGTGTTCAGGGTGTGCTCGGTGCGATAGCCGTCGAGGCGGATCGGAGTCGTGCAGCCGCCCAGGCCCCGCAGCTGTCGCATGAGGGCGGGCATGGTGCCAAGCGAGGCGAGGAAGGCCAGATCTCGTACGGGGGGCGGCACGATCGCGCTTGTGGTCAAGGCAGAGTCCTCCTCTCAGAGGGCGTTGGGAATGCCGGGGCACCGGCCACGGGTGGCGGGGTGCCCCGGCGGGGGTTCAGCGGTGGGGGCAGGTGTTGCGGTGGTCGATCCACACGGCGACGAGGTCTCGGACGTTGTCGTCGCCGTGTGCACGGCCCGTGGCACCGCAGCAGCAGGCGTAGGAGCCGGAGGCGCGGAAGTCACGGGCCGGTTTGGCGATGTGCACGCCGGGCCAGCCGGGAGTGGGCGCAAGGTCGGTCCCGGCGGCCGGGGACACGGGAGGGTGGGTCACAGCCAGCGCCGCTTCTTCGGGGTGCTGGCCGAATTGCTGGACGGGCCGGACAGATCGCCCGAGGGGCGCCCAGGCGAGCCCTTGCGTCCCATCCGGGGCGGCTGCTCCTTGCGGGAGGCGTCGTGACGCTGGTGGGCGACTGCGATCTTCTTTGCCTCGTCGTACGCGGAGTCCAACGGATCGGACAGGATGCGGTCGAAGGGGATCCGGATCCTCACGCCGTCACCTCCGAACCCGCGGCGGTGAGCAGCTGGCGCAGGGGCGGGACGGTGCCGGTGCCGTGGCAGGTGCGGCAGTGGGCGGTGACAGTGCGGCGGTGGCCGTTGCGGTCACGGCCGCCGAGGGTGACGGCGGCGGATGCGAAGCCGTCGCAGCTGGGGCACACGCGGGCCGGGGCATGGCTGTGCTGGGGCATGATGGCTGTTCCTTCCGGTTGTGAGATCGGGTGGGGCGCGGCGTCCGGGCGGCGGAAACCTGGCAGTGGAGGCCGCCCGGGGGCCGGTCAGCGGCGGCGGTTGCGGCGGGTGGAGTAGGCCGGCGGGATGTCGGTGTAGTTCTTGCGGCCCTGCTCGAAGGAGGCGCGGTCGGCGTCGGTCGGCGGGTTCTTGCCGAGCTCTCGGGTGATGCGGTTCAGGGCCTTGCGATCGCGGTGGCGCTGGGCGATCGCGTACTCGCGGCCGAGTTCGGCCATCGCGGGGTTGGCGGGCTGGCTGTTGTTGCTCTTGCGGTTGAACAGGCCCATGACGGGGTTCCTTTCAGCGCTTGGTGTGGTGGTTGAGCAGGGAGCGGAGGACGACGGCGCAGACCGCTGTCGAGGTGGCGGTGACGGCGACCGCGAGGAGCATCGAGACCAGGACGGCGCCGACGACCAGGACCACGGCGGTGCCGCCACCGATCAAGGCGAGAAGGGCGCCGGGGGTGAGCTGGACCGCGGGCCGCGGCGTCGCCGTTGGGGCGACGGGGGCCGGAGCCGGGGTGTGCTGGACGACAGCAGTTGGCTCGACGGCGGGCGGGGTGCCGATGCCGGTCGGCGTGGGCATGGTGGGGACCTTGGGACGGAACATCGGGTGATCTCCTTTCTGTGGCGTGCTACTTGACGGCGGTGTCGATGACGGGGGCGAGCAGGCTGTCGGCGATGAGGTAGCCGCCGATCAGGAGCACGGCGACGAGCCACCAGGGCGGGCGGATGAGCTTGATGCCGAGCCAGCCGACGACGATCAGGGCGAGCCAGAGCGGGACGTCCATGACGGGTCTCCGTTCAGTCGGCGGGGCGGCAGCGGTGGGTGCGGGCGGCGAGCTGGGCGGCGGACTGGCTGGAGTAGTCGGCGGACCAGCCGCAGCCGTCGTTGGAGCACACGGCGGCGTGCTTGGTACGGCCGTGCCGGTCGCGGTGGGCGCCGATCTGCACCGGGCCGATCCGCATCACGGAGTGGAAGAAGTCGCGGGCGGGCATGACATGTTGTCCCTTCGAGTCAGGTGAGCGAGGCGGCGTACTTTTCGACGGCGGCGGCATAGGCGGTGGCGGCGGCCAGGAGCTCCCGCGCGAACGTGAGCTGTTCGGCCGGGGCGAGGCAGTCACGGGCGTAGAGCGTCAGCGAGGCGTGCTGGTCCTGTATGGCGAGGATCGGGGTGCGCTCCGTGCCGTAGTCGTGGCACAGGACGAACGGCTTCTCGGTCAGGTGGAAGCTGACCGAAGCGGCGATGGTGTGAGCCATGAGGAACCTCCGTTAGACGAGTTGGGCGGCGATTTGCTCGGCCATCGGGCCGGGCAGGCCGAGGCGGTCGCGCAGGGTGTCGGCATCGATCGGGGAGCCGGTTGCCGAGCGGTGGGCGTCGGCGACCTTGCGGGCGTGGTCCACCAGCGCGGGCGGCACATCCGCGGGCGGCGGTGGGGGCAGGGTGGGGGCAGGTTCCGCAGCCTCGACCGCAGCGGGCTCGGGCTCGGGCTCGGGTTCGGGCGCCGATGCGGCCGGCACTGTGACCGGCTCGGCCAGGGGCACCGGTTCGGTGGTGGGGGTGTGGACGAGGAGGGTGCCGCCGAGGAAGGCGAGGGCAGGCCATCCGGCGACGAGGATGCGCAGCCAGGCGGGCACGTGGGTCAGGTCGAGGAGTCCGGCGGTGGCGATGTTCGCGCCGAGGGAGGCGGTCAGGGCGACGGTGAACCAGAACCAGGCGGCGCGGACAGGTTCGCCGGTCGGGCGCAGGGTCCTCAGCCGTCGCCAGGCGGCGACCATGAGCAGGTCGACGCTGACGGGGTAGGCCCAGGCTTTCCAGCCGTCCTGTCCGGCAGCGGCAGCGAGGTCATGGAGGTGGGCGAAGGACAGGGCTCCCGCGATGACCGCCTGGACGAGCACGGCGTCCAAGCGGACCGCGAGCTTGGGGGTGGCCATGGTCACCGCTCCTGGCCGGGGTAGTCCGGGCCGTCGGTAGGGTCGTAACCCGGCGGCAGGATTCCGGGCGGCAGCGAGGCGGCCAGGGCGGGGCCGATAGCGGTGACGAACTCGGTGTCGGCGCCGGGGGTGTGGGCGTACAGGGCCAGTCCGCAGAGCAGGGACACAGTGAGGTCGAAGTCCTCGCGATCGGCCATGGGATTACTCCTGTTTCCGGCATGGGACGGGTAGGGACCTGGCACGAATGCGGTCGTGCCGACCGGGGTGCAGGGGTGGGTTACGCGGGAGCGGGCTCGGTGACCGGGGCCGGGACGTCGAAGGCGTCCAGGCCGGGCAGGACCGGGCGGAAGGGCTCCAGGCCCTCCAGTACCGGGGTGCGGTGCGCGTGCGTGTTGCAGGCGGTCACGGCCTGGCGCATCGAGGTGTGCGGGGTGCGGATGCGGACCCAGCCGCCCGTGGAATCACCGGCCACGGCCATGCCGGGGCGTTCGACGGGGATCTGTGTGGTGGCCAGCACCGCGTCGGGGGAGATGTCGGCGA
This sequence comes from Streptomyces sp. NPDC002889, assembly GCF_042888425.1. Taxonomy (NCBI): domain Bacteria; kingdom Bacillati; phylum Actinomycetota; class Actinomycetes; order Kitasatosporales; family Streptomycetaceae; genus Streptomyces; species Streptomyces sp. NPDC002889. The sequence goes on along the minus strand of NZ_JBIAPT010000007.1, from coordinate 190,627 downwards.
ACGCCATCTTGGCGGAGGCTTCATCGTTGACCCGGTGCGAGACGCGGCCGGTCAGCTGGGCACGGAGCATGGTGATCCCGTCCCCGAGTTCGGCGCCGAAGCGCTGCCCGCAGATCTCCACGTAGATCCCGGCGGCGCGGCCGAGCTGGACCAGGCGGACCAGGGCGGTGATGATCCGCTCCCGGCGCTTCTTCTCCGCCGCGTTGGATAACAGGGCGAGTTCGGCGACCTCGTCGACCAGGAGCACGACCGGGACCGGGCGCAGGTGCTCGGGCAGGCCCCAGATGTCGGCGGTGATCTCCGCATCCGGCGTATCGGCGCTGATGCGCTGCTCGCGCCGGATGACCTGGTAGGTGTCGGCCATGCGCTTAACGAGTGCTTCCAGCAGGCCGGCGGCATCGTCCGGGTTGTCGGCCAACGCGGAGAAGCGGCGGGCCAGCGGGAACAGCTCCACTCCTTCCTTGCAGTCGATGCCGACCAGGGCGACATGCAGGGGTGCGAGCTCTTTGACCAGGTGGCGTTGGAAGACCGACTTCCCGGACTTGGTCGCCCCGAGGTTCAGCGAGTGCGGCACCTCCTGGTAGTCGCGGTAGTGGACCTCTCCGTCCTCCCGCAGGGCGACCGGTATCCGCAGGCCCTCCCGCTCGGCCTTTGCGGGCATCTGCACGCGCTTGAGCACGTCGTAGCCGGTCATCCGCAGCTCGATGACACCGGACTTGATCTCACGGGAGGCGATGCCGTGCATGGAGAACGAGTGCCGCAGCCGGTCGGTGGAGGCCGCGAAGTCGAAGGCGTCCTGACCGGGCCGCAGCTTCAGCCGCAGCACCAGCCCGGTACGCGTCGGCCGCATCCGCACAATCCGCGGACACCGAGAGTCGGGCGCCGGGCGGTTGGCCATGCGGGCCAGGGCGAGGCGCAGCCGGGACGGCGGAACAGTCAGCCCGCACGCGTCCATGACCGACGCGTACCGGACGACCACCCGGCCCATCGCGAGGACAACACCGAAGGTCAGCCAGTACCACGCCGGGCGCAGCCGCCGCAGCACCAGAGCTGCGGCGACGACGACCAGGGCTAAGACGAGAAACGAGTTCGTCGACATGCCGCTCAGCCCTTGCCGGACGGGGCGACCAGCGCGACCGCCCGGAAGGCGATGCCGAAGCGCTTCTCACCGTTGAACGTGTTCTCCCAGTCGCGCGCCTTGAGGCCGACGACCTTGACCGGCATGCCGAGCGTGAGCCCCGCCGGAACGCCGGTTTCCGGGACCGAGACGGTGTAGAGGTTCGCCTCGCCCTCATCCGCGATGGTCAGGCCGACCGTCATCATCTTCGCGCCGGTCTCGCGGTCGACGGCGACCTCTTCCGTCTGCTTGTTGATGACCTTCAGCTTGGGCTCGACCGCGACGAACACGATGGCGGTCGAAGTGTCGATCTTGAAGCTGGACATGAAGCGATCTCCTACCGGTAAGGGGGGGTTACCATTCGAGGCGCCCCTCGGCGACTGCTAAGGGGGGGTTAACACAAAGGTGCACCTGCCTGGCGCCAGTGTCAAGCCCCCCTTATCATCGGGATGTGAAGCCATCCGCCCTGCGACAGATCGGAGGCGTCGGGCAATGATCAATGAAGTCCGACGCGTAGCAGCCATCAAGGACCACGGCTTGCGAGTCAAAGCCGCGGTTGAGCTGATGGAGGAGCTGCAAGCCGCCGTCGTGGAGACGTCCCGGATGCGCAAGGAAAGCATCGCGTGGCTGCGTCAGAACGGCCTGTCGATGGCTGACGTAGCCAAGCTCATGGGAGTCAGCCGCGCCCGCGTTGCCCAACTCAAGGACGCCGGCCCGCCGACCGAGCGTGCGTTTCTGGGCCTCGACCGCGTGCAGGTTGCTGTCCCGCAGCGACCCGGTGAACGCGAGTATGTCGCCCTGGAGGACAGCGCCACGGGACAGCAGCTGATCAATTTGGCGCACCGGTTGCAGCTTGAGGGCGAGCTTGAATACATCCCCACGTCCGGGGACATTGACCTTAACCGCGAGGGGCTCGTCGTCGTCTGCGGACCGAAGACGTCGCCGATCACCGCCGCAGCCTTGGAGGCCGACCCCCGGCTGTCGTTCGAGACGCTGGATGACGGCAGGTGGGCGCTGATCGACCGCGAGAGTCAGCAGGTCTACACGTCCCCGAACGACGAGCCGAGCGATCCGGAGTGCGGGGACGTTGCCTATCTCGGTCGACTGCCGCGGCCGGACGGTGAGGGCACTTTCCTGCTGATTGCAGGTGTGCACGCTGTCGGCTCTCTGGGCGTTGCCCACTACCTCTCCGGCCACCTTGCAGAGCTCTACGAGCAGGCCGGTAGCGACCCGTTCTCCATGGTTATCGGCTGTGACTACGAAGCCGGGAGCAAGCGGATCACGGGTGCCCGAGCCGTGACCGACATCCTCCGGCACGAGGCTGCCTGACATGCGTGTCTCGTTCGCCAGCTCCCCCAGGCCGGGCCGTGAGAACGAAGACTTCGTCATCGCCAGCCCGGACGTCGCAGTCGTGCTCGACGGCGCGGGCATCCCGGATGGCTTGAGCATCGGATGTGTCCACGGGGTGCCATGGTTCGTCCAACAGCTCGGTACCGACCTGCACCGCCGGGCGATCGGGCAACGGACCAGCCTGACAGAGTGCTTGGCTGACGCGATCCGTCACGTCAGCCAGCTCCACGGCTCGACTTGCGACCTCGGCAACCCGATGACGCCAACGGCCACTGTGGCCATGGTGCGACTCCGTGGGCAGCGGATGGAGTGGCTAGCGCTCAGCGACTCGACCGTAGCAATCAAGAGGCTTCACGGGCTCCAGACCATCTCGGACCACCGTCTCTCCGACGTGACGACGAGCCAACTCGATGAAATGGCAGAGTCCTTGCGCGGAATGGAGTCCGAGGAGAGGCGCCGCCGGCTGGCGTACGCCCAGCGCGCCGCCATGAACACGACAGACGGCTACTGGGTGGCAGCTCATGACCCGAAGGCTGCCGAGGAAGCCCTAGTGGGCTCGACGCCACTCGCGGAGATCCACACCGCCGCACTGCTCACCGACGGGGCGGCGAGGCCAGTGGACGACTTCCACGCAATGACCTGGGGCGAAGCCATGCACCAGCTCGAATCTGAGGGTCCACAGAGTCTGATCAACCGCGCCCGAGCGATGGAGAACGCTGACCCTGAAGGGAAGCGGTGGCCACGCGGCAAGCGCCATGACGACGCGACAGCAGTCCTGTTGATGCCCTGACGCCGCTGCACAGTGAGCCTGTTGGTCGTGAGCCTGTTGGTCGGGTGAGTAGAAATCTTCAGTACGGGTTCAAGGCGGCTCGCTCCGCTCGCCGCGCGCGGCCCCCGGCTCCAGCGCCGGGCCCCGACGCTCCTGTCTCCGCCCCGCTCCGGGCCCCGGCTCCGCCGGCCGCGCAGCTAGAGCGAGCACACCTGATGCAGTGGACGGTAGCCCGCTGTGGCTGGGGCCGGTCGGCTCCACGGCTTTAGGCAGCCACCATGGGGCGAGCCTCCAAGATCGGGGCCCACATCGGGCTATTGCGGGCAGGTCCAGAGACTGCCCGAGTCGCGGAAAGCTTACGGGCCCCGATCTCTCGCCCCATGCCAGCTCCCGCCCAAAGCCGCTACACCGACCGCTGTCAGTGAGTGCCGGTATTCTGGAGGGTTCGACCCAACCCCTAGATCTAGTGGTCAACTTCGAGGGCACGCCCACAACTTGTGGTACCTATCCCCCACTTAGCCCTCCAAAGCGCTACGCTTCTCGACAGCGCGAAACGACCCCAGCTCAGAAGTACTGACACAGGGTCGGTACTTGCTCGAACTGGGGTCGTGGTGCATGCATAGTTGGGAGAGGAGTTGACCATGCAGTGTCCCTTCTGCGCGGCTCCCACCAGCGTGCTCGCGATCAGAGAAAGTGCTGACGGCTGCGCAATCAGGCGGCGCCGTCTGTGCTCGGGCTGCGAGCGGGTGTTCACGACCCTGGAAACAGCCACACTCCAGATCTGCCGCCCGAAGGGCGTCCTCACCCCCTTCTCGCGCCGTTCCGTGATCAGCAAGGTCCGCACCGCGGCAAAGGGGCAGTTCAGGGTGGAAGATGCCTCCGCCCGCCGGTCCAGGTCGAGGAAGCTCTCCCTGGGCGCGGTGCCCCCACGCCGTCTTCCCGCGCGCCGAAGCGCAGAACCTGACGTGAATGGCCATGCGCCGTTTCCGCTGGTATCTGCTTCGGGCCGGGGCTGATCTAGTGCTGTGATCCAACTCTGCTGACGTCTACGAAACAAGGAGCGCGATGCGCGGTCCGGCCCTTTAGCGCATCCACGCCTTCATGTGGCCGTTGATCCGCGATCTGTCCATCAACCTACTCAGTGGTGTACTCATCAGCCTGGCCGGCCTATCGGTACGGCGCCTTCACCGACGACACATCCAACGTCGGACAGACTCAACGACTGGCAACACCGCTTCCGAGTGACAACTACCGCCGAGTGTCTAACTGCGTGACAACCGCGGCGTACGTTCCCGAACAACGGCGGACATCTGCGTCCTGTCCACCCAGGTCAACGACGCACTAGCCACTATCCAGTCTGCTGCCCGAGTTGCTTCGGGACGAAGGGGTCCGTGCCCCATCCGTGCCCGATCGAGTGGGGAACCACGGCGAACCTCGGCGACGAGCGGACACCGCGCAGCACAACGGCCCCTGACCGAGTTACCTGGTCAGGGGCCGTTCATCTGCGGTGGGTGTGGGATTTGAACCCACGGTGACATTGCTGCCACGACGGTTTTCAAGATCGTCAAATGAGATTCCACTGGCGTCTCGTCCTACGCAGCTTTGTTTAGCCGAGCTTCCTTGAGTGGCCCGCTGCTCGCCTTGCAATTTAGCGGGTCTCCGCAACAGACGTTCCCAACCGTTGCTCGATTACGTCGGTCACATGATCCCCATACCTGCGCAGCAACGGTACAAAAATCTCCAAGTCTCTCATGTTGTGAAAAGAATACAGCATCACTGCTTCCACGCCGGAAGCCACTTCACCGTCAAGCCGATCAAGCCATCCCGGGCGCTCTCCAGGTTCGCGCAATGTGGGGCGATTACGTATCTTCTGACTCACATGGAAAAGGTTGCGCCAGAAAGATTTCTCAAATTCCAAAAAAATTGTACGCACTTGCTCGCCCTCGAATTGGCGAATGCGGGACTCGTCAGATTCGCCTATTTCCCTCACACTGACCAAGATGTCATCTCTATCGACGACTACATCACCAGGAAAATCTTCAAGCACCCTCAAGTATTCTGTATATGCCCCGCTGGTACGGACACCCGTGAGTTCTGTGAAGCGATCTAGATAAAACTCTGCCACAACGTCGGCATCAAAGGGGTACTCGTCCCTATAGGCCAGCCATATATAGTCATCGAAGTCCAGGATTGTCTGATATATGGCGAGCAGCCGCCCCACCACGTTGGACTTTATCGTGCGCTTGATTTGCTCTTGTTCACCGGCTAGGCGATTCGATTCCTGAGATAGCTTGCTGCTGATTCGAATGGCTTTAGCACTATAAACGGCTCCAATGATGGCCACTACGGTACTCGCAAAAGAGACTCCCAAGCTCACAACTTCCATGTTTGCTTCCCCTCTTCTGGAGCGACCGGCGCTCGATTGTTACCCGGGAAGCCGAGTTTCAGTCGCCCCCTGAGCGCCATCCGTGGATGTATGGCCTGCTCGGACGGTGAGCTGCCGAAGACTCTGGGCGTGCACAGTCGTGCCACATCGGACGGTCAGTCACGGTCAACCGCAGTTCGGGCGGGGCGATTCTCCATCGGCCAACCCGCCCTCCATGCACCCGGTGACCTGCACGTGGTGACATCCATGGCTGACATCAACGTAGGGGAACACCAGCGGTCCAGGGCGGTCAGACAGGACCATGCTCTTCTGGCGTGAAGTGCCTCCAGGCGACCCGCGCTCGAACTCCTAAAGCGGGTGTCGCAGGTTCGAATCCTGCCGGGGGCACACTGTCTGACCAGCGCGTTCGTCCTTCCGGGACGGGCGCGCTGTTCGTCGTAGCCATGGCATTAACCATGAATAGAGTCATGGCGAACACGACATCCAGACGACGTCAGCGCGGCAGTATCCGCCCCAATGGGGCCGGCTTCCAGGTCCGCGTCTACGCGGGACGTGACCCGCTCACGAAGAAGGACATCTACCTCCACGACCAGGCCGAGACGATGGCCGAAGCCGAGAAGATCCGCACCAGGCTTCTCCACCAGGTCGACGAGAAGCGGCACCCCAAGACGCAGGTGACGATGTCGTTCCTGTTCGACCGCTGGCTCGGGGTGGCCGAGCTGGAGGAGACCTCGCGGGAGCGGGCCGAGGGCATCGTCACTAACTACCTCAGGCCGACCTTCGGCGACCTGAAGGCCGGCAAGCTGACCGCGGAGATGCTGGAGCTCTTCTATGCCAGCCTTCGACAGTGCCGCGAGCAGTGCGACGGCAGGCGCAACGGGAAGACCGACCCCACGACGAAGAAGAAACACGTCTGCAGGGACCTCAAGCCGAACTCCATCCGCAAGATTCACTTCATCCTGCGGCCCGCACTCGACCGCGGCCTGCGATGGGGCTACGTGACGACGAACGTCGCCGCCCTCGCCGAACCCCCGTCTCAGCCGAGGCCGAACCCGGACCCGACCACTCCGGAGGAAGCAGCCCTTGTCCTCAACACGTCCTGGCAACGGGACCTGGACTGGGGGACGTTCCTGTTCATGACGATGGTGACCGGCTCACGCCGCGGGGAAATGTGCGCACTTCGCAGGTCGGACATCAACCTCGACCGCCTCGAACTCTCGTGAAGCACTCCCACAACGGCCGTCGTATCAAGGACACCAAGACGCACCAGCGCCGAAAGCAGGCCATCGACGTAATCACACGCGCCGTCCTGGTCGCCCACCGGACCCGCGCCGAGGAACGCTGCAAGTCACTCGGCGGCGAACTCGCACGTGACGCCTTCGTCTTCTCCGGCGAGCGTACCGGCCCTGCTCGTCGCCGGAGACGAGGCGCCCCTAGTCTCGACCCTGATCGTTTTCCTCGGGTTGCAACAGGCTGTAAGGAAGGTCCTTGCGACTGCCAGCAGTTCGGCCTCCGCTGCATCGCCGGGAACCCGTGCGAGCTCATCCGCAACGAAATCCTCTACGACGTAGAAGAGTTCGTTCACGACGGCGAAGTCTGCATCGGAGATGTCCCGCAGGCCGGGGAACTTCTCACTGAGCCTCGACTCAAAGGACAGCGCATCGATCCGCCCGGCGACGAAGATCTCGGCCAGGGCCGCACAGGGCGCGTGTGCTGCCGACGCTCCGCAGCCGATGAGCAGCCGCCTACCCCGACCCAGGCCACCTCGCCTCCGCCGCCGGCCTCGTGCCCGTCCCCAGGGACTCCGGACGACGCACTGGCAACCTCCACCGCCCCAAGCGCTACAGCCGACGCCTGCGCCGGGTCTTCTACCTGTCCGCCCAGACCAGCATCATCCGCGAAGGCCCCAACCGTGACTACTACTTGAAGAAGCGAGCCGAGGGCTGCAAACACGTCCAAGCCGTCATCGCCCTCGCCCGCCGACGCATCAACGTCCTCTGGGCCCTACTCCGAGACAGTCGCCGCTTCACCACAGCCCCACCGACGGCTCCCGCGGCAGCTTGACCGGGTCATTGAGTAATCCGATCTCCTGACGGCGACCCCCCAAAGGGGAGAAAATTGGCGGTGGTCGTCCGGCTGACGTCGCGGAGTCTTGGCGCCACCGGAGCCCGACATTGAGTAGGACGCTGAGGACCCCTCGTCAGGCACCCGGAAGTGTTGCTTCGAGCATGTGAATCAGATTCTTTTGCCTGCTCGGTCCCCGCCGGACGGCTGCTGCACAACAGCACACCGCATGAGCGCGAGGGGAGGACCGGGGCATGGACGTGGTCCACGAACGATGCGCCGGAATCGACATCGGCAAGGCGGACGTGAAGGTCTGCGTCCGCGTCCCGGGACCGGGCAAACGCCGCCGCAAGGAGATCCGTACGTTCTCCACCATGACCCGGGACCTGCTGGGGATGCGGGACTGGCTGCTCGCTGAACAGGTCACCGTGGTCGGCATGGAAGCGACCGGCTCGTACTGGAAGCCGGTGTTCTATCTGCTGGAGAACGACATCGAGTGCTGGCTTCTGAACGCCCGGCACATGAAGAACGTGCCTGGCCGCAAGACCGATGTCGCGGACTCCGAGTGGATCTGCAGGATGGTTGAACACGGCCTGGTGCGGCCCTCGTTCGTGCCGCCGCCGGCTATCCGGCAGCTGCGGGACCTGACCCGCTACCGCACCGAGGTCATCCGTGAACGCACCCGTGAGGCCCAGAGGCTGGAGAAGCTCCTGGAGGACTCGGGGATCAAGCTGTCCGCGGTCGTCTCGGACCTGCTGGGCAAGTCCGCCCGCGCGATGCTGGAGGCCCTGATCGCAGGAGAGCGCGACCCGCAGGTCCTCGCAGAGATGGCCCTCGCCAGCATGCGCGCCAAACGCCAGATTCTCACCCAGGCGCTGACCGGCCAGTTCACCGACCACCACGCCTTCCTCGCACGCACCATGCTCGCCCGGATCGATGCGATCAGGGCGACCGAAGCCCGGCTGAGCGAGGAGATTGTCCGCCAACTCGCGCCGTTTCGGCGCCAGATCGAGCTGCTGACCACCATTCCCGGCGTCAGCACCCGCTCGGCGGAGATGATCCTGGCCGAGATCGGCGCGGACATGGCCCGCTTCCCCTCGGCCGCGCACCTGGCCTCGTGGGCCGGGATGTGTCCGGGAAACTACGAGTCCGCCGGCAAGCACACCTCCGGCAAGTCCCGGCCCGGCGATCCGTGGCTGAAGAACGCGCTCGGACTCGCCGCCACCGCGGCCGCCCGCAGCAAGAACACCTACCTCGCGTCCCGCTACAAACGCATCGCGATCCGCCGCGGTAAGAAGCGCGCCCTGGTCGCTGTCGGCCACACGATCCTGACCTCGATCTGGCACATGCTCACCAACGACGCCGAGTACACCGACCTCGGAGCGGACTACTTCCTCCAGCGAACCGGCCGGACGCGACAGACACGGCGCCTGGTCAGCCAACTCAACATGCTCGGCTATCAAGTGTCCCTCCAATCAGCGGAACCGGCCTGAACTGCGGTGTCGGGGGATTTTCGAATCAGACTCCGCCGACCGCGCGAGCACATGCCAGGGAGTAGAAAGGGCCTTTACTGTCTTACCGGTCAATAACAGCCGTTGTGAAGGGTGTCGGACCCGCCGGCAGGTACTCCATTGGAGTCGCCACCGCGACAGCAGCACGAGCTCCGCGGCCGGAGTGGTCGCACTCACGCGGCACCGGGGCATCCGGGCCCACGGGTGGCCACATTGCCGCTGCGTGCACGCCGCCGTTGCGCCGATGGGTTGACGCTCTCGGGCATGTCCTCAAGCCGTTGCCACCGCAAACCGAGAATGCCGGAAGGACCGCACTGATTTACGGTGCCTCACTCGAATCGGTTTGCAAGGAGCACCCATGAGTCCTGAGCACAGAACGAAGTCGGCTCTCGGCCCTCTCCCGCGAAAGAGAGCTTGGTGCGTCGGCGGCACCACGGCATTGCTGACTCTCGTGCTGGTGGGGATGGCAGGTCCCGTAGGGGCAGCGGCCCAGGGCTTCGAACCGTCGCCTCGTCACGGCGCGGCAGCCCTGCCGGCTGGAGAAGAATGCGCGGCCAGGCCCGACAAGCCGCACGAGTGGCTGGAGAACATCACCCGCGGCGACAAGTGCCGCAAGGGAGCCACGGGTCCCACCGGTCCCGCCGGGCCGACGGGCGCAACGGGCGCAACGGGCTCGACCGGTCCCGCAGGGCCGACGGGCGCAACGGGTCCGACAGGGCCCGCGGGCGCCACCGGTGCTCCTGGTCTCACAGGGCTTGAGATTGTTTCTGTGCCCTTCTCGTGCGAACCGCAGCAGCTCTGTGGGGCGCAGGCAGTCTGTCCCCCAGGGAAGATTCTCACCGGCGGCGGTCTCTTCACTGAGCAGTGGAGCGGCGCTGCCCCCTACGTCGTGTCAAACGGGCCGGTGACAAGCACCCAATGGTTCGCGCAGGTCCAAAACCAATCTCCGCCGGAGTCGTTCGCGTCCGACCATTTCGTCCGGGCGATCTGCGCGGACGTGGACGGCTGAGGCGAGGGCCCCGGCACCAACCGGGACGGCGGACAGCCTCGCGCTGCGTGTCCCTCACCTCTGCTGCGTGCCCGATCAGTCGGGGGCGAGAGGGGAACCATGGGGAACCGGGTCCTACATCCCCTCCCGCGCAGGACAAGCCTGCCGGTTCAGCGGGCAGCAGGCGGTGTCCGTGGCGGCGTGGACGTTGACCGCGACCTGGCAGTTCGCCCGTTTGCCCACCGCCCCGCAGTACTGACGGGCCGCCCCCGGGCCGGGTGCCGCACTTGGGGAACGACACGTCGTCGATCACCCACACGTGCGGGTTGATCGCCGCGGTCACGCGTTCGGCGATCCGCCGCCGCACCGGCAGCGGATCCCACGGCGACTGGCTCACGAACCGCTGCAGGGCCTGCATGTTCCCGTCCGGGAGCCGCTCGGCCATCGGCTGGATCGACTTGCGCCGGCCATCGAGCATCAGGCCCCGCAGAAAACACCCGCCCCACCGGCGCTGATCCCGCGGAAGCGAGGCGAACACATCAGCAACGAACTCCGACAACTCACCCCGGAGCCGTCCACCTCCCCAAGCCTCACTCCTCCACCATGCCCCCGACCAGCCAAGATCGGCAGACCTCACGAAGCACTACTAGACGCGGTCCTGGAAGACGCAGCTCCACACGTGCGTGCCCGCGACGCTGCCGTCGACGCGCACCGCCTCCAGCGTGTAGAAGTGCGTGGTCCCCCGCGTGGCCGTGGTGTCCGTGTAGGCACGGGTGTCCGCCGGCAGCAGTCCGGCGTGCAGCGGCTCGTACGCCTTCGTGGCCGCGTTCCACCGGCTGACCCGGTAGCCCGCGACGGTGTCGCACTCAGCCGCCTTGTCGCAACGCCAGTTGATGGACGGCCCGTCCTCGTCGGGTCCGCCGATCACGGTGCCGTAGCCCATGCTGCCGAGGTCCCAGTCCCGGGTGACCGTCACGGACGGCCGGACGTCCAGCTCGGTGGCCTCGACGACCGTGACCTTCGGGTCGCTCGGGGGCAGCGCGTTGCCCCAGCGGTCCTTGGCGACGACCGCGTACACGTACGTCTCGCCGTCCGGCAGGTCGCCGCAGAGGGCCGCGAGCGGGTCGCTCGTGCCCTCCCGGCAGGAGGTGGAGCTGAGCCACTTGACCGTGCCGTCGGCCTGCCGGACGCCGGTCCAGGCCGCGTAGCGCTCGACGTCGTCCTCGGTCGAGGCCGCCCAGCTCACCAGCACGCCGTCGGCGCGCGGTGTGGCCTTCACTCCGGTGACCGGGCCGGGCGCGACGCGGTCGCCGGTGCGGACGACGAGCGGGGCGGACAGCGCCGACTCGTTGCCGGCCGGGTCCACCGCCGCGACCGCGTACGTCACGTACGTGCCCGCGGGCATGTCCAGGTCGTGGCAGATGCCGCCGGTGCTGGTCTCGTCGCTCTCCTCGGCGCAGGTCACGCGGGTGATCGCGGCCGGGTCGAGGGCCTTGCCGGGCGAGCGGTAGACGCGGTAGGTCCCGCCGTTGTCGAAGTCCTCGTAGAAGCCGTCGGGCTGCTTCCAGTACACGTCGGTGTAGCCGACGCGGACGACGGAGCCGAGGGAGGTCGGGGACTTCGGCGGCGTCCGGTCGACGCCGTCGCCGGTGACTGCGGCGTACGCGGACGGGTTGCCGAGCGCGTCGAGGGCGCGGACCCGGTAGTACCGGGCGGTGTTCACGGGTGCGTCGGTGCGGTACGACGTGGCGGTCGTCGTGCCCAGCAGCTCGAACGGGCCGGTGGCCGCGGAGGCGGCGTACACCTCGTACTTCGCGGCGTCGGCAACCCCCTGCCAGGCCAGGGTGGCCCACCACGCGTCGCCGGCGACCGTGAGACCAGTCGGCGCCGCCGGGCCCGTGCGGTCCACGGTCGCAGCGGTGGCGTCGAGGCTGCCGGCGGACTCACGGCCCGCCTTGTCGACGGCGCGGACCTCGTACAGGAAGGTCTGGCCCGTGGCGGGCGTCGCGTCCACGAAGGACGGGGAGGTGAGCAGCGACGAGCCGCCGACCTTCGCCCACTGGGTGGTGCTCAGCCGGCGGTACACGCGGTAACCGGCCAGGTCCATCTCCTTGTTCGCGGCCCAGCGCAGGGTGGTCTTCGTGGTGTCCCGGTTGTACGCGGCAGTGAGGCCGGTCGGGGCGAGCGGCTTGACCGTGTCGACGGCGGCCTCGGTGCGCGGGGCGTACGTGAACCCGGCGTGGGCGAAGCCGGTCCAGGCAACGTGGTCCACGCGGATCGTGTGCTTGCCGGCCGGGATGGTCAGGTCGACGGTCTTGCGAGCGGTGGTGGAGACGTTCTTCCACAGGTCGATCTTCCGCACGCCGTCGACGTAGACGCGCATGCCGTCCTGCGTGGCCGCGGAGAGCCGGAACGGGCCGCCGGAGCCGAAGTCCCGGGTGAGGGACCAGCGGACGGAGAAGTTGTCCTTGGGCAGCGTGACGCCGGCCGGGTCGCCGTACCCGTAGTTCTCGCCGATGGCGGAGTCGCAGGCGGTCAGCTTCGGCGTGCCGCTGAAGGTGGAGTTGCCGAAGTACTGCGCCTTCCAGACGGGAGAGGTGCAGGTGACGGCCGCGGAGGCCGGGGCGGCGGTGATCAGGCCGCCGGTGGCGGCGAGGGCGGCCGTCACGGCCAGCGCGGTCAGCCGGGTACGAGTCATCACAGAGAGTGGGGCCCCTTCCGGACCAATGGGAAACAGGTGAAACAGGTGACGCCTGTGTGACCCATGAGGCGATGGCAGGGTTGCCCCGCCCTCTCACCTTTTTCACGGACGTTCGCCACGCGTCGGCCGTACCGGTGGACGTCAGCCGTAGCGGCGCGGCGTCCAGGTGATAGTCCGGCCGCCGCCCCGCTCGACGGCCCGCGTCTGCGAGGAGCCGATCAGCAGCAGGGTGCGCATGTTCCCGTCCGGCGACGTTCTCTCGGTGGCCTCCTCGTGGTGCTGGCCGCGCCCACGCCCGCACCTGCGGCCAGAGCGGTGCGCACCACCTCGATCCGCTGCTGCGAGCGTTCGCTGCCTGGTTGTGTACCGGCGGTTTGGCGCAGCAACAGGGCAGCGGTCGCCCACACCGCGGCCAGTACAGCCGCGGATGCGAGCACTACCCACCACCAGCGGATACCGCCAAGACCGGGAAGTGAGGGCTGTTCGGGGTTGGTTCGTTGGCTTGACGTGGGACCGGAGCCCGGCGCGAACCGTGAGTGTCGAGGCCACGGTTCGAGGGCCCGTTGTCTGTTCAGTGTGCCACCGCCGACGTGGTTGGGGACCGGTCTCGGGTGTGTGGATGCCCGGTCATTTAGGGGTGTTGACGCACTGCGGCTCAGACGTCGGGCTTGAGCCCGGTCAGCCTGAGGTCAGGGCCGCAGGCCGCGGGCACCGCGGAGGGTGCCAATGCCGGTGGGCCGTCGTAGCCGGGGACGGCGGTGCAGAGGTAGGTGCCGCCGCAGGAGCCGTTGGAGCCTTCGGTGATGTCCCAGAACTTCCGTGGGTTCGCGTAGGGGTAGGAGTTGGGGCGGTCGTTCGGGCCCGGGTCACCTGCGAGGGCGTAGATGCCCGCGATCAGCGGCGAGGACACGCTGGTGCCGCCGACCACCAGCCATCCGGTCTGGCCGCTTGAAGTGGGGGCGTGGTGTAGATGGCCAGGCCGGTTGCCGGGTCGCTAGAGCGTGGAGACGTCGGCGAGGGTGCGCCTGGGCCAGAGGGGGTCGGTTTGGAACGGCGGTTTGGGCTGGAATGGGGCGCAGCCGGATCCGCCCTGGGCCCACGCGGTCTCGTACCAGCGATAACGCTTCCTCTGGGGCCCGGGATTGGTCTGTGCACCCGGTCGAGTCGAGTGCCCCCGGCGGCGGTGACGTACTGGGAGGCGGCGGGCCAAAGGGTTTGCAACCAATGTCGCCGGAACCTGCGACGAACGCGATGCCAGGGAAGTTGAAGAAGGTCTGGTCGAGGATCGGCTGAACGGGGTTCTCGCTGTCACCCCAGCTCATGCTGATGAACTTCGCGCCCTGGATGCGGATCACGGCGCCGAGCTGCGGTGTGTGATGATGCACGGATCATGACCGGCCCTGGGGAGGGACCGGGTGCGTGAGAAGGGACGGGAGCCCATCGTGGGCAAGGGCGGGGTGTCCATACCGGACGAGGAGTGGGAGCGCTTCCTGCGGGAGGCCGAGGCCGGGACACAGGGTGCGCCCGAGGAGCCGTCGGCGCGGGCCCGGATGGTGGCGCGGAGGCTGCGGGAGGAGACCGGCCGGCCAGAGGGGTGGCGGGCGCACCAGCCGGCCCGGCGACGGCGGGGTAAGGGCTGGTACGCGGTCGGTCTGCTTGTTGCGGTCGGCTTGCTGGTCGTGGCACTGGATCCGGGGCGGGTGGCTGGATGGTTCGGAGGCGGAGGCGGTGAGAGTGCACCGCTCGCCTCGGAGTCGGAACGTCCGGATCAGCCGCCGGCGACCGAGTCGGCAGACCAACTGCCCACAGTGAAGCAGCCGTTCAAGGGGTCGCCCGCGGCGCGGTGGGGCGACGGGACGGCAGGGATCGGTATGCCTGCGGCACGGGCGACCGGCTGGATGAGCAAGGAGCAGGTCGGGCAGGCACTCGATCGGACCCGGGACTTCCTTGCCGCGTCCAGTCTGGATCCTGGTGTGCTGCGCGGGGAGCGGCCGAGAAAGGCGATCGCGTTGATCAATCCGCATCAGCAGGATGTCCAGGACTACCTGGCGACCGCGTTCCGCGCTCCCAGTCGGGAGAACGATCCTCTGCTGCTGTTCAGCCGGTTCGCGAAAACGAAGGTGCGACCTCTCGGGAACGTGGTCAAGACACGAGGACGGATCACGTACCGGGAAGGTGAGCGCGGTGCGGTCGAGGTGACCACCGACGTCACGTACGTCTATCCGGTCGTACGCGCTGCAGCGGGAGGCGACGAAGTCGCGCGCACCATCGTGCGCCGTGAGGTCGTGATGAGCTGGGACAACCCGGCGAAGGTGGTCGTCAGGCCGGGGATGTTCTCCCTCGTCTCCTACAAGGTGGACACCACCAACGGCGGCTGCGACACCTTCACCGGCTACCTCACCCCCGAGTTCGGCTCGGAGCGCGCTGCCAGGGGCCCGGGAGACGGCCCCGAGGTCGACCCGTACGACCGGAGCACGTCGATGGACGCGCGCATGAGGGAGGCCGGCGATGCAGGGTGCGGGACCGCCACACGGTCGTGAGCGGCAGTGGCTCGGACGATCGGCGAACTGATCCTCCGGGCTCGGTTCACGTCCTTTGAGCATCCCGACGCGAGAACCGGCTCTCCTACGGCGTCAACCTGTCATATGGCACCGCGTGGGCCTTCGGGGGAGAATGTGGACTCCGGGGCTGTTGCAACGACATCGCCGGGGCTGCAGCTCTGTACGACGGACTGGCCCACAGTCCGGGACGGCTGTCACGACTGGGCGGCACAGGGCTCTCGGACGAATGTGGCGCGCCCATCGGGCGGCGCCCGTCCGCGCCGCGTGCATCCGGCGCCCCATGGGTGCATACCTGACCCCATGGGGTGGAGGCCGCCGAGACGAACGGGGCGTGCTGTGGTGCGAGGAGAGAATCCAGGGTCCTTTCGGCGTCGCATTGTCGCCGGATGCTGCGTCCTGCTGCTCGGAGCCCTGGCTTCGAGCACGGCAGCCCGGGCGACGTCGCCGCCCGACGACGGCGGTTCCGACCGGCTGGACCCGCGGATTACGGAGATCATGCGGAAGCCGGACTACTCCAACGCCCAGTGGGGCCTGCTCCAGCGCGACCCGGACAGCGGGCGCGTGGTCCACAGCCGGTTCGCCGAGCAGTTCTTCATACCCGGGTCGACGGCCAAGCTGTTCAGCGTGTCCGGGACGTGGAAGGCCCTCGGCGGAGACCACCGCTTCAGGACGCCGGTCTACGCGGTCGGCGAGCGGCGCGGGAGCACCCTGGAGGGCAATCTCGACCTGGTCGCCCAGGGCGACCTCACCATGGGCGGCAGAACCCGCCCCGACGGCACGGTCGCCTACACCGACCTCGACCACACGTACGCCAACAGCTTCCCCGGCGCCACGCTCACCCCGGAGAACCCACTCGCCGGGATCGACCTGATCGCGCAACAGGTACGGCGCTCCGGCATCACCCAGGTCGACGGGAATGTGATCGTCGACGACCGGCTCTTCCTGCCCGAGCCCGTCTTCGACCCCACCCCGACCCCGCTGATCATCAACGACAATCTCATCGACCTGCTCACCACACCCGGCGACCGCCCCGGCGCGCCCGCGCAGCTGGACTGGCGGCCGAAAGTCGCCCCGTACCGCGTCACGTCGACAGTTAAGACCGTCGCAGCGGGGGAGCCGACCGACATCGGGGTGACAACCTCCGACAACGGCACCCGGATCCAACTGTCCGGCACCATCGCAGCCGACGCCGACCCGGCGCTGAAGGTGTCCGACATCGCCGACCCGGCGGCCTTCGGACGCACCGCGCTGATCGAGGCGCTCGAACGAGCCGGGGTGGAGGTCACCGCCAACCCGACGGGACCCAACCCGGCCGACCGGCTCCCCAGCTCATACGAGGGCCGGCCGCGCGTGGCCACGTACACATCCCCGCCCTACGCCCAGTACGCCAAGCTCATCTTCAAGGTCAGCCACAACCTCGGCGCCAACCTCGGCATGTGCCTGATGGCCGTCACGACAGGCAGCAAGGACTGCATGAACGGCTTCCCGGTCCTGGCCGACTTCCTGGACCGCGCGGGCGTCGACCGCAAGCAGGTGCAGCTCGCGGACGGCCGGGGCGGCAATCCCGTCGACCGGGCCACGCCGAAAGCCCTGGTGCAGATGCTGACGTACTGGCTGCGCACCCCCGAGGCGGAGCGTTTCCGGAATTCGCTTCCCATACTCGGCGTCGACGGCCTGCTGGCCAACAACTGCCGCGACTGCCCCGCGCGAGGAAAGGTGTTCGCCAAGACCGGCGCCGCCGTCGGGCTGGACGCGCTCAACAACCGCCTGGGCGTCGGCGCCATCACCCTCGCCGGCTACCTGGACAAGGGCAACGGCCGCTTCGACGTCTTCTACGCCGGCGTCAACGGCGCCTCCACCCCGACGACCGACGTCAACGGCGTACTGGGCATTGCCAACGACCTCGCCGTGATCTCCGCGTATCTGCAGGAGTCGGCGGCGCGGCGGGAAGACTGAAGAGGACTGAAACGCGGCCGATCGAGGGCATCTGCACGCCGTGCGGTTGTCGGGGATACAGCCAACGGCCTCTCGCCCTCGCACCGTTACGGTAGTTCCTGGAGATCGGGCCGAGCTGGGGCGTCGTGAGCTACGACTACAGAACGTCGACGAAGTCGCCCGTGGCCTTGCAGGCCCTGTTGAAGTGTGGGCGCCGGCGTAACGAGCGACGGACTCCCGGGCCGTTTCTACGGCTGCGTGTCGTACCCCGCGCTCTTCCCGGCATCGGCGCCGACACCAACAGCAGCACACACCGGCGACATCCCCTGGCACGGGGAACAGAGGCATACCACCTGGACGGGTGACCACCGCGTCCCCTGACCGCGGATGGGCATTGACCGCCGCGGCGGGGGCGGACGGGAAGAGGAGGGGCCCCGTCTCGCATCCCCGTCACGGCAGGACCGCTCCACTTTCCATCCGCCTGTCCGACGCTGCGTCGCGTGTGCGAAGAAACGTGCAGAAGGGTCGTTACAAGATCCTGTCCGCCGTCCGGATGATGTGGCGGGTGGTGCACCCGGGTGGTGCGCCGGTCCCCGCAAGGGCTTGCTGTTGATCGTTGAACGGATCGATGTAGCGGTCAGTGAATGTCAGGGCCACGCTCGCCGCATATGCGTGTCCGATACAGGCGCCTGTTACGGAAATGTCAGCAAACGGTAACCCCCACCGATTGTCCTGCCGCCGGCCTCGGCGACGCCCCAGAGTTTGGGTCCTCGGCCCAGCACGGGCCGGGATCCCGCACCGCTCCACCAGCCCTCATCGGCATGTGGAGCACCGTTCTTGAGGAGATGTCACCCATGTCTGCTTCTCGCACCGCCCGCCGGATCGCCGCGACCGCCCTCGCGGCCGGCGCCGTCCTCTCCGCCGTCGCCCTGCCGGCCTCGGCCCACGACAACGACCGCAACCGCGACCGGCCCCGCGAGCACTCCCGGGTCGAGATCAGCGACGTGCAGGCCAACAGCCCCGGACACGACAACGGCACCAACCGGTCCCTGAACGCCGAGTGGGTCGAGATCACCAACAACAGCCGCCGCAGCGTGGACCTCGACGGCTGGACCCTGCGCAACTCGGACGGCAATCGTTACCGCTTCGACGACGTCCGCCTCCCCGGCCGCGCCACCATCCGCATCCACACCGGCCACGGCCGCGACACCCGGACCGACCTCTTCCAGGACCGCCACACCTACGTGTGGGACAACCGTTCCGACACCGCGACCCTGCGCAATGCCCACGGTCGCACCATCGACACCGAGTCCTGGGGACGCCGGCACGGTCACCACTGACCCAGCCGGTGAGGGCCGTCTGCCCGTCGACACCAGACGGCCCGACCATCCATGAACCGTGTGCCCCGGGCAGCGTGACCTGCCCGGGGCACATCGACGTCCAGCGGCCGCACCACACGCCGGAAGCGGTGAGGGGACGGGTTCCCTGGTGAGCGAAGGCGCCGCTCCCCTTCACGCATAATCGAGTGAAGAGGGCCCGTTCGGCGGACCTGATTTCACCTCATCGGCTGCCGGAGACAGACCTGCCGAAATCTATCGGCTTACCCGACAGGCCAGGCCCATACCCAGCTTGTAATGTCACCACGGGTGCCGAGCTGCACCGAATTGCCAAACCGCTACTTGCCAAACCTTGCTGCGGATCACACCGGACCGGGCCTACTGGCGCGTACACCCAGGTGGGCCGAAAACACAGAAAGGGAAAGAAGTTGGCGCTCAGCAAGATAGCTTCAAAGGTGGCTTTAGGA
This sequence comes from Streptomyces sp. NPDC002889, assembly GCF_042888425.1. Classification (NCBI taxonomy): domain Bacteria; kingdom Bacillati; phylum Actinomycetota; class Actinomycetes; order Kitasatosporales; family Streptomycetaceae; genus Streptomyces; species Streptomyces sp. NPDC002889. Next base: position 171,441 of record NZ_JBIAPT010000007.1, on the reverse strand, counting down.
GCAGCTGTCCTTGCGGTCACTTCGGCCGTCGCTCCTGCCTCCACGGCAACCGTCTCGCATGAGACATGGAACATAAAATTCGCATCCCAACGACTCAAGGGCGAGCCGGTTGAATGCACGTCCGAAAGCCGCGGACTGGCACATGCACTCACTCGAGACATAGCAAGGTCGCTGGAGAATCGCGCCAGTCACGCCTCGGTGGTGCTGTACGACCGAACCACCCATACGTCCTGCACATACGGCGCGGACAAGCACTACGACTCGGCGAGCACGGTCAAGCCGATAATATTGGGGGCCCTGCTCCTGGACAGAGGCGTGCATCACCTGTCCGAGGATGAGCAGGACCTGGCCAGGCAGATGATCGTGAGCTCGGACAACGACGCGACGTACACCCTGTGGGACAGCCTGGGCCTCAAGAACATCCAGAGTTTCCTGGACAAGGCCGGGATGAAGAACACCATCCTCGACGAAGCAGGCTTCATGGGCCTGACTCAGGTCACCGCAGGGGACCAGGCCAAACTGCTCGAGCTGCTCACCGCTGAGGACGACTCGGTCCTGAACGCCGAAGAGCGCGCCTACATCCTGGGCCTCATGCGTGACGTGCAGGACGACCAGCGGTGGGGAACGCCTGCCGGAGCTCCCCCGGACTCAGCCGTACAGGTCAAGAACGGGTGGCTTCAGCGTTCCCGGACCGGGCTCAAGGACCCCTGGGACCAAGGGGATTGGAAGGTCAACAGCATGGGCGCGTTCACCGGCCGTGCCTACGACTACGGCCTCGTGGTCCTCACCGAGAACAACAGGGTCCCCGAAGGCGAGTCGCCGGGGGTGGGGTGGGACTACGGCATGGATACGGTGGAGGGCGTGGCAAAGGCCATTCACCATGACCTGTACCCGGACCGGACTCCCCCGGCCGCCGGCCATCCCGGCCGCCTGTGAAGGTGGCGCAGCAGGTGGTTCCAGCCGGGGGCCACGAAGTCCGGCCGCACGTGTCCGTGCCGGACGAGACGGGGAACAGCGTTGGATGACGGGTGCGACGGCAGGTCGACCGATCTGCCGTTGGCGGCACCTGACCCGCCTCGCATCCGACCGGATGGAGGGGCCGCGGACGTGCTCGGCAGACCGGGACGGGCCGCGTTCATCAGCAGTTGTGGTCGCCGGCTCCACCCCAGCCGCCACCGTAGCCGCCGCCCCAGCCGCCACCACGGCCTCCACCACCGCCACCGTCATGGCAGTCGTCGCCCGGCAACGGGCCGCCCGGTACGAGGGTTCCGGTCGGCGGGAGCGAGAGGGACGGGGCCGGGAGCTTGCCGACGGTCGGTGACGGGCTGGCGGTCGGCGTCAGGCTCGGCTTCACCCGCGGCGCGGGGGGTGCGGGCTTCCGGGTGCGTTCCGGCTCGGGGGTGCTCGACGCGGTGCCGGAGGACGAGGCGTCACTCGGGGGCACCGTCGGGACGATCAGGTTGGGCCGGCCGCCGAGTTCCGCGTCGGCCGTCGGCGCCGCGGGCTTGCCCGCGGCGCTGCCGCTGCCGCTCGTCAGCATGACCCCACCGGTCACCAGTGCGCTGAGAACGAGAACAACTCCCGTGCCCAATACAGGCTTTCCCATCCCCTGCGGCAGGGCGATCCGCCCCGCGACCGTCCAGCCCCGGTCTTTCGAGCGATGCCTGCCTTGCTCCCGCACCGCATCCACGGCACACCTCTTCGAAGTCGTCCCCGCGGGCGCACCCTGATGTACGCGACCGCGTCCCTCCGGGGCCATTGGCCCCATGGGCGGACACTATGCAGGAACGCCGTACCGACTGGCAGACATCACGCACAACCATTCAGGAACCATGAAAAGTTACCCACGGTTCGGCGCCTGAGGTACCGAACTGAACCGTCAGATACGGCAGTCCGCACGCATCTGGGCCGCCGCATGATGGGCTCCTTCGCGGTCGTTGCCCACGTCCTGGCCACGGTCGACCAACTGGACGGCGAGCTGCTGGTCCCGTACCGGAATCTTCTCCACGATCAGACCGCTGCCGCGCAGCTGCGTCTGGTCGATCTCGAAGGACTTGACGGCGCTTCCCAGGTCATCCGGATCGGCCAGCACGTTGTACGTCGTGGGTTCGCCCGCGGCGTCCTCGGGGCGGGGTGACTTCGGGATCACCACGGAGACCGAGCACGTCTCGTAGCCGCTGCCCACGTACCAGGACCAGACGGCGCTGCCGTTGTCGTCCTTGGTACGGCTGCCCGACATCGGGACCGCCGTGAAGCTTCCGTCGCAGCCGTCGCCGAGGTGGCCTCCCACCTTCACGGTGTACCAGCCGGCGAAGCCGTCACGGAAGCGGCCGCGCTCGGTGTAGCGGCCGCCGCCGGTACAGCCGGGCCCCGCCCAGGCCGAGTACGAAGCCTTTCCGGAGCGCTGCGGCGGCTTCTTGGGGCGCTTCGGCGAGGACGGCGACACGGACGGCGAAGTGGAGTCGGAAGGGTCGGCCGCGGGAGGCCCTGTGGGCTGGATACGCTGCGGCGCTCCTCCCAGATCGCCGAGGTCGCCCACGCCACCCACTGCCCCCGGATCGTCGTCGCGGGGGCCGTTGGACGCGTCGGCAGAGGCCTCCGCGTCACCCCCGTACAGACCCACGCCGGTGGCCGCGAGCGTCAGCAGTGTCAGCGCGACTCCGGCGGCCAGCAGGACCTTTCCCGTTCTGGACAGCAGCGAGAATCGTCCCAGCAGGGTCTGCCGTGCGACCGGGCCCTGCCCCGAACGCGCACGGTCCGTGGCAGCGGCCGTCTCCGCGCACCGGCAGGTCATCCCCGGCAGCATCTCCGCACCGCCACCGCCGCATCGTTCGCACGTCATGTCGCACCTGCACCAGTAGACCAACTGCCCGGTATGCCAAGCGCGTCCACTATGCACCAGGGCCAAGGGTAAAAATAAGTGTTAACGCGGGTAATGAGCAGGGAGGTTGCTGCGCAGGGCGCTACCGGAGTTCATCCGGACACGGTGTGCCGCGCGGAAACTGGTACGGAGCCGCCAGACGGTACACACCGGGCCGGGGCGCGAGCAGCTCGGTCCACTCGTCACCCTCCGCGTCCTCCTCCGCCTTCAGCAGACAGCCGTGCAGATTGACGAAGTCCTTGGGCCCGTCCTCGCGCTGCTGCGACGCCATCGTCTCCTGCGGGCCCGCCACACCCTTGCCGTCCTCGTCGACGAGGCTCAGCCACGGGGAGTACGGCACGCGGATCAGCACCCGGCCCGCGGACTTCACCCGGATCGTCATCCCGTCCGCGTCCGCGCGGTCCACGGTCGCCGGCGGGTCGGCCAGCGGCACCGGGTCCTCGACCGCGAACAGCTGCCAGTCGGCGTCACCCCAGATTCGCTTCAGATACGGCTGTCCCGCGTTGATCAGCTCCGCCTCCCGCACCGCTCCACTCGAGTCGGGCGCGCCCTCGGGCAGCACCACATAGTGCACGGCCCACCGGTCCAGCCAGGCGCGGTAGCTGTCGGCGGTGAGGACGTTCTCCTCGTCATAGAAGAGCGGGTTGCGCTTGAGGTCCGCCTGCCGGTTCCAGCCGCGGGCCAGGTTGAAGTACGGAGCGAGCGCGGACGCCTCGCGGTGGCTGGAGGCCGGGACCACCTCGACCCGGCCGCGCTCGGCGTGCACCTGCTGGAGCCGGTCGACCAGCGACGCGGGCTCACGGTTCCAGGAGGCCGCCGGGGCGGTGCGCACGATGTCGTCCACGCCCTTGAAGCCGATCCAGGCGTTCAGCCCCAGGACGGCGAGGACGACCGCGTACCACCTGCGTGAGCGCGGCGCGGTGTACGGCAGGGCGGCCAGCAGCACCACCCCCGCGAAGAGCATCGGAAGGCGCGAGACGTTCGACCCGACCTGGGAGTCGAACACCCAGGTGAGCAGGGTGCCGACGGCGTACACGGCGGCCCCCGTGCGCACGGTGCGCCATGGCTTCGGTACGAGGACAAGGACGAGGACGGCGTAGAGGAAGGGCAGCGACGCCGTCGCGATGGACATCGGCTGCGTACCGGAGAAGGGAAAGAGCCAGGACGACAGCGCCACCACCAGGACGGGGGCAAGACCGACGGCGTACGCTCCCGGGCGGCGGCCGTTCAGGAACAGCGCGGCGGCGACGACTCCGAGGAACAGGCCCGCGACGGGGCTCGCCGCGGTGGCGAGGCCGGCGAGCGGGGCGGCGACCGCGGCCTTTGCCCAGCGCCTGGTGCGCCAACGGTGCGGCCAGCAGAAGACGGCCGCGACCGAGCCGAGCGCGAACATCATGCCGAGACCGAACGTTGCCCGGCCGGACAGCGCATTGCACAGGAACGCGAACACACCGGCGAGCGAGCAGGCCACGGGATTGCGGACGGCCCGCACCCGCACCAGGACCAGCGCGGTCAGGGCCGCGGAGACGGTACCCGCGACGATCATCGTCGTCCGCACACCGAGCACCGACATCACATACGGGGAGACCACGCTGTACGAGACCGGGTGCATCCCGCCGTACCAGGCGAGGTTGTACGCCGAGTCGGGATGGCGGCCGGCGAACTCGGCCCAGGCGTCCTGGGCCGCGAGGTCGCCTCCGCTGTTCGCGAAGAGGAAGAACCAGAGCAGATGCGCGAACGCGGCGACGGCCGTCGTGAGGGCGACAGGGTGGCGGGTGAGCCGGTCACGGAGGTCGGCCGCGACGGCGCGGTCACCGGGGTGCGCCGACGGGAGGACCCGTATTCGCGGCCCCGTGCCGGTCCTGCTGCCGTCCGTCCGTGTCGGCTCAGCGGTGGTCACCTGCGGCTCTCCCCGTCTTCCCCGTTGTGCCGTCGTCCCCCGAACTCCTGCCCTGTGTTCAGGACGTGTTTCATCGCTGTGAAGTTGCCTCGAGATGCCCGGGGACGCTAGCACGCCGGCGTCCCGGCTTCCCGGGACGCCCGCGGTGGCTGCTAGCCGAGTCGGGACAGCTTGCTGCCGACACCGGGCTCCGCCAGGTCCCGCTGCAGCTCGACCGGCGCGGAGACCCTGCCGGGGCCCGAGCCGACGAACACGTCGCCGACGACCGTGCCCGCCTTCGCGGAGTGCGGGACCGGGCTGTCGCCGCTCTCGATGTCGATCTCCACCTTCAGACCGGCCCAGCCGACGGCCTTGAGGTCCTTGGTGGCGACGACCGGGGTGCGGCCGCCGAGACGGTCGTCGACATATCCGACGACGTCGCCCTTCTTGACGACGGTGGCGGAGGTGACGCCCTCCTGGGCGGCCTGGATGACCTCGATGCTGTAGTCGATCGCCAACTCCAGCTTCTGCCAGAGCAGGTCGGCGTTCTGCGCACCCATCACCACACCGACGATGCGGCGGGGCTTGCCGTCGACGAGGGCGTTGGCCGTCCAGAGCAGATTGCCGCCGGCCGGGGTGGACGAACCGGTCTTGATGCCGCCCACGCCGTCCAGCAGCAGGGCGCGGTCGTTGTTGTTGCGGATGTCCTTGGCGATACCGGGGATCCTGGTCTTGGTCGTGTTGACGATCTCCCGGAACACGTCGTACTCCATGACCGCCTTGGCCAGCTTGAGCTGGTCCTGCGGGGTGGACACCGTGGTGGACTTCAGACCGCTCGGGTCGGTGTATGTGCTGCCGGTCATGCCGAGGTCCTTGGCGGCGTCGTTCATCTTCTCGACGAACGCGGCCTCGGACTTGGCGTCCCAGCGGGCCAGCAGACGGGCCGCGTTGTTCCCGGACGGGATCATCAGCAGCTGGAGCATCTGCCTCTCGGTGAACTGCTGGCCCTTGGAAATGGCCGCCGTGGACTCGTCCTCGATCTTCGACTCGTCCTCGGCCTGCTGGTCGACGGTGATCTTCGGGCCGACCTGCTTGCCCTTGATCGGGTGGTCGCGGAGGATCACGTACGCCGTCATCGTCTTGGCGACGCTGGCGATGGGGGCGGGCTTCTGCGCCCCGTACGTCCCGAGGCTGCCGACGCCCACGACCTCTGCAGCGCCCTGGCCCTCGTCGGGCCAGGGGAGGCCGAGCTGTCCGCCCTCGAAGGTGAACGTCTTCTCGGCGGAGAGTGCCAACTGAGGGTCGGGAAGCGGACGCACAAGCTGTACGACCGCAAAGACGATCAGTAGCAGTACGACCAGCGGCGTCCAGATCTTGACGCGCCGCACAACGGTGCGGACAGGAGTCTCGGGCGGCGGCGGGGTGTTCGTCAGCTCGGCGAGCAGATCGAGCGGAGGCAGCGGGGGCAGCGGCTGCTGCTTGGTCCGCTCTGCCCCGGAGAGCGAGGCGGGCTCGGCGGCTGCGGGCTCGGCTGCCGGCTTGGGGGCCGCGGGGGCGGCCGTCTGCGCATCGTCGGTCCGCAGCGGCACGAACGTACTGCTGCGGCGGGCCTCCGGGGCGGGGTCGGGCGCCCCGTCGGACGTGGACTCCGGGGGCGCCGGGGGCTTCGCGGGCATCTTGAGCGCGGTCGTGGGCTGGTCGACGACCGGCTTCCGCGGCGTCTTGAAGATCGCGGTCGGCTGATCGACGGGGCGGCTTTCAGGCTTTGCACCCGCAGATTTCTGGCCACTGTGGGCCTCGCCCGCAGAAGCCTTCTGCTGCGCCCAGGAGGGACGGGGGCGCGCGTCCGCGGCGCCGTCGGCATCGTCCACACCATCGGCATCGTCGGACGTGGTCGCCGACGGCCCCTCGCCGTCCGGGACGCGCCCGGCGCCCGCGTCGTCGTCCGAGGCCGCCCGAGGGGCCTGTGAGGCCTCCTGGGACCCGGCCTCGTCGGCGTCGCCGGACTCGGCCTCGCGCAGGGTCGTTGCCGCGCCCTTCACGCCCGGAGCGGCCGGGTCGTCCGCGGACGCCGCCACGGGCTTCGCGTCGCCGGACGCCTGCGCATGGCGCTGATCCGGCGCCTCGGGCGCGTCCGAGGCGCCGGGCCCCGCCTCGTCGGCGGAACCGGACGCGGGCGACGCACTGTCGGGCGTGGTGGTCGCCGAGGTCTCCTCGGCAGCCGGGCCTTCAGTGGGCTGCGTACCGGAGGCATCGGCGGCGGTGTCGAGCTCGTCCCCGGCGGACACCGACGCGGCCGGGTCCTTCGCTTCCGCAGCGGTCGGCTCCGTCGCGGAAGCCGCCTTGCCGGCGGGCGCCGGCGCCTGCGGCGCGTCCGGAGTCTCTTGCGCGGACCGGGCGGCAGCCGGCCTGTCGGCGGACGCCTCGTCGGCCTCCGTGTCGGCCTCCTCATCGGCCTGCGCGTCGGACGTGGCCGAGGTGCTCACGGCATCCTCGTCATCCTCGTCGGTGGCCGGCGACTCCACGGTCGCCGCGTCCGCGGCGGACGACTGCGCGTCGGACGGCTCCTCCGCGGGAGTCGGCTCATCGGCCGTCGCCACCCACGCCGCAACCGCCGCCCGCAGTCTTGCGTCATTCCCCGACGGGGCCGGTTCCTCGGGTGAGGGATCCGGCTCCGCGTCGCGCGGGCGTGTCGTGAAGACCGCCGTCGGCTGGTCCACCGGTTCAGCTTTCGGGGGCGCCTGGCGGAACACGGCGAGTCGCGGGTCGCGTTCGCCCTGAGTCGTCTCCCCCGACGACTTCCCCTGCTCCGACCTGTCGGGGGACTCGCCCGCCACCGTGCCTCCTCCGTGTCGTCACGAGCGCCGTCAACCGGCAACCCGCGGTGTCCGAACCATCTACCAGTGTCCTGTGTGAGCGCATGGCTCCCGTGCTAGACGAGAACGACATAGCTACCGGTTCCCTAACAAAGCACCCTGGTGCTCTCGACAAGCCAATGTGAGAGGGGTCACCCTGTCATTCATCCACGCGGGGAGGCATGGATGGGCAGGAGCCGCAGAACAATTCCGGAAGAGCTTCTGCTGCTCGCTCTGGACCCGGCCACGGGTACCACAGCGCAGCCGCAGTCGCTCGACCTCGGCCTGGCCGGTGCACAGCTAGTGGAGCTGGCTCTGGCAGGACGGATAGCCCCGGACGGGGATCGTATCGCCGTGGTGATGCCACGGCCGACAGGAGATCCGACACTGGACTCCGCACTGGAACTGCTGCGCCGACGTGGCAGTCCGGTTCGGGCGGTCCATTGGATCGGCGGGCCCCGGCTGGGGCTGCGTCAGATCTACCTTTCGCATCTGGAGCGGTGCGGCATGGTGCATGCCGTGGCGGGCCAGATGTGCGGGGTGCTGCCGACGACTCGCTACCAGGCGACGGACACGGCAATCAGCAGGGACATCAGGGCCCGGCTGGACAGTGCGATCCGCACCGGCGTACCGCCGGACCCGCGGACCGCGGCGCTCGCTGCGCTGGCCCACGCGGTCGGTCTCGGCAAGCACCTGTACCCCGGGAACGAAGGGCGTTCCTCGAGGTCCCGCCTGCGGGATCTCATCCGGCACGACCCGATGGGCGGCCTCGTGGCGCACGCCGTGATGGACGTCCAGAACGGTGCGGTCGCGCAGCCGCGCCGTAGCCCGGCCCCCGGCGGTGGACGCCAGCCGGGGCCTGTGCCGATGCAACCGCGTCGCGGGAGCATGGCCCGCGTCGCCGCGCACTGAGCAGGGCACCGGGCAGGCACCGAACACCGCACCGCACGACAGGAGCAACAGCAGGAACAACACCAGCACCAACCGCAGGAACGCCAGTACCGCCGCACCGACGTCCCCAAGGCCCGGTTCGGGAGCCGCACTGGACGCGCGGGGCAGCCTCACCGCTGCCCCGCGCGTTCGCATGTGTGGCCATCGTGTTCGCGTGTGTAGCCATTTGGCAGCGCGGCAACGACCATTGGTGGCAATCTGCTGAACGGTAGATACGCACAGCTACGCAGTAGGAGGTGCAGTTTCCGTGGCGTCCAACGTCAACCCCACCGTCAGGAGACGCCGATTGGGCCAGGAGCTGCGCCGGCTCCGGGAACTCAAGGGCATGACGGCCGAGGAGGTGGCGGAGCGCCTGCTCGTCTCCCAGTCGAAGATCAGCCGCCTCGAGAACGGCCGCCGCTCCATCAGCCAGCGCGACGTCCGTGATCTGTGCGGCGTCTACGAGGTCGAGGACCACCGGATCGTCGACTCGCTGATGCAGATGGCCAAGGACTCCCGCCAGCAGGGCTGGTGGCACGCCTTCGGCGACATCCCGTACAGCGTGTACATCGGGCTGGAGACCGATGCGGCCAGTCTGCGCGTGTACGAGCCCCAGGTCGTGCCCGGCCTGTTGCAGACGCGGCAGTACGCCGAGGCACTGATCGCCGGCGCCCTGCCGGAGAGCGCGATCCCCGACATCGAGAAGCGGGTCGGCGTCCGGCTGCGCCGCCAGGAGCGGATCAGGGACGACGAGCATCCGCTGCGGCTGTGGGTGGTGATCGACGAGTCCGCGCTGCGCCGCGTGGTCGGCGACCGGCATCTGATGCGCGAGCAGCTGGAGCATCTGGTGGAGCTGTCGCAGCAGCCCCATGTCACCGTGCAGGTACTGCCCTTCGACATGGGTGCGCATCCGGGCATCAACGGCCAGTACGCGATCCTCGAGTTCCCCGATGCCTCGGACTCCAGCGTCGTCTATATCGAGGGCGTGACGAGCGACCTGTATCTGGAGAAGGCGAACGACGTGCAGAAGTACAGTGTGATGTACGAGCATCTGCGCGCCCAGGCGCTGAACGTGGACCAGACCCGGCAGTTCATCGCGAAGATCGCCAAGGAGTACGCCGACGCCCCCCGTTGACCGGCCCGGCCGCTCCCGCCCGTCTCTGGGCGAGCGGGCCCGGGACGCCTCCGGGGAGGCTGCCGGAGCAGCCGCCCGAGGGCTCTTCGGAGGGCGGCTTCCGCGAGGGGGCCGCACGGTACACCACGGCCACCGTGCGGCGGAAGACCGGTATGGAATATGCCATCCGGTCGAGTGAACGCCTCCCTCACGCAACCGACGTGGCGAGTAGCGTCGATCACGCCAGCAAGAACGTTGGCGCACATCACACCACTTGCCGAAGCGGAGCGAACATGGCAATCCTTCAGGGCGCCACGGAAACCTGGACGAAGTCCTCGTACTCCACGGGAAACGGCGCTTGCGTAGAGGTCAAATCCCCTGTTGTGCAGGCGATTTCGGTTCGGGACTCCAAAGTCCCCGCCGGTCCGACGATCACCTTCGTACCCGCGTCGTGGACCGCGTTCGTGAACGAAATGGGGCAGAGCGCGTCCGGCCTCCACTGAGTCACAGCGACCCGACCGAAAGAATCCGGACAGGAAGCACCCGGAGAAGCAGCACAGCGCAGTATCGACGTGAGCCCTCTCGACTGGTCCGCCGTCCTGGCCGAGGGGGCTCGGCCATGCCCGGGCTGCCGACATCGAAGACCCCACCCCGCTTCCGGATCAGCGCAGTTGGTCGACATAGCGGTCGGTACCCGGGATCGTCGGGACGAAGGGTGCGACCAGCTCGACCCGCCCGAGCCCCGAAGCGCCGACCGCGGCGTCGAGACCGGCGAACGCAGGCTCCCAGCACCGCCTCGGATCCTCCTCGAGGAACCACAGCAGCGTCAGGCGCGTGTCCACGCCCTCCACCTGCTTCACATAGGTCATCCGGTCGCCGGGCAGCGGCGTCGGCCGGAACACGGTCACCATCGCGGCCGCTCGGCCCGGACCCGCGAGGCGCTGCGGCAGATGCTTCGCCCGCAGCCACTCCAGCAGTTCCGCCCGCTGCCCCGGCCCGTCCGCGTCGATGACCTGGACCACCAGGCCGGCGTACGGATGGTCCAGCGCATGGTAGTCGCGCGGGCCGGCGGCGCCGTCCCGGTACACGGTCGCCTCGTGGTCCTGGAAGGCGGTGAAGACGTGCGTACGCTGCTGATGGACCCGACCGTCCCGGTTGAGCCGCTTGTTGATGCCCACGGTCCATTTCATGTGGTCGGCGTATCGGCCCTCGGTGATCCAGTACGTCGAGATGTAGCAGCCGGCGGTGACCGGCTGGGCGATCGCCGACTTCTCCGGGTACCGCAGCAGTTGGAGTTCCCTGGTGGCCACCCAGCGCCGCCCGGCGTAGATCCAGGGCATCGCCATCGCGCCCGCGTAGTAGTGGTCGTCCTCGTACCAGCGGTTGTACGCGTACTCCTGGCCCGGATGCGGCTCGACCATGGTGATCAGGGCGTGGCCGGGGCGCACACCGTACGGTCCGACGCCCGCCAGCTCCGCGTACACCTCGCTGCGCATGTCCTCGTCGTGCTCGCTCACAGCGCTCCCCTTCCGCCCCTCTTCCTTCCTCTGCCGGACGCCCCTACTCTGACGCGCCGTCAGATGTATGACCAGAGGCGGGAGACGCCGGGATGCTGCTTCAGGGAATGACCGTCATCGTGTCCGGGGTGGGCGCCGGGCTGGGACACCGGATCGCGGAGACCGTCGTGCGCGACGGGGGCAACGCTGTCCTCGGCGCGCGCACGGAGGCGAATCTGGCGAAGTCGGCCGGCGAGATCGACCCGGACGGCGGGCACACCGCGTACCGCGCCACGGACATCACGGACGAGGCGCAGTGCGACGCACTCGCGGCGCTGGCACTGGAGCGGTTCGGGCGGATCGACGCGGTCGCCCATGTCGCCGCATGGGACAGCTGCTTCGGTGGCCTCGAGGACGCGGACTTCGCGACCTGGCAGGGGGTCGTGGACGTGAATCTGCTGGGCACACTGCGGATGACCCGGGCCTGCCTGCCGGCGCTGAAGGAGCGGGGTGGCTCGGTGGTGTTCATCGGTACGCAGTCGGCCGTCGCCGCACCCTCGCAGGTGCGGCAGGCGGCGTACGCGGCGTCCAAGGGCGCGCTGACCTCGGCGATGTACTCGCTGGCGCGGGAGCTGGGCCCGCACCGGATCCGGGTGAACACGGTACTGCCGGGCTGGATGTGGGGACCGCCGGTCCAGGCGTACGTGCAGTTCACCGCGCACACCGAGGGGATGCCGGAGAGTGAGGTGCTCGGACGGCTCACCGACCGGATGGCACTTCCCGAACTGGCCACGGACGCGGACGTCTCACAGGCGGTGGCCTTCCTCGCGTCCGCGAGGGCGCGGGCGATCACGGGCCAGTCGCTGCTCGTCAACGCGGGGGAAGTGATGCGATAGATGCGCGACCGGGTGCGAGCGGGTTCCGCCTGCCGGCCACACGCCCGCGCGGACCGCTCAGGTCAGTTCCACCGCGCCCCGCGGATAGCGCTGCAGCCAGCCCGGGGCGGTCGCCGTCGGGCTGTGCAGCGCCGGGCCCTGCGTCATCTCCATGGCGAAGTCGTCGGCGATCTCCAGCAGCGTGGAGCGCCCCTCCACCTCGCACAGCCAGGCGGGCGGCAGCGCGGTCTCCCCGTGCAGTGCACCCAGCAGCGCCCCGGTCAGCGCCCCTGTGGTCTGCGAGGGTCCGTCGTGGTTGACGGCGAGGCGGAGCCCGTGGCGGATGTCCTCGCCGACGAGCGTGCAGTAGACGGCGATCGCCAGCGCGTCCTCGGCGTGGTGGCCCTCACCGAGGGTGGCGATCCTCGCCGGGCCCGGAATGCCCTGCCGTACGGCTCCGAGGGCGTGCTTGAGGCCGTCCGTGACGGGCTGGTGCCCGGGTCGGGCCGCGAGCAGCGCCAGCGCCCGCTGCACCGAGCCGTCGACGCTCTCGCCCCGGGCGAGCCCGTGGACGATGACGGCGAACGCACCGGCGGACAAGTACGCCGTGGGGTGGCCGTGCGTCTGCGCGGCGCACTCGACGGCGAGCTGGCACACCAGTTGCGGCTCCCAGCCGACGAGCAGCCCGAACGGCGCGGAGCGCACCGCCGCACCGGCGTCGCGCGCGGTGGGGTTCTTGGGCACCGCGAGGGTGCCCAGGTTTTCGTCGGCAAGACCGGTGAGACAGGCCGGGGCGGGGTCACGTCGGCTGTAGAGCCATTCCTCGCGGGCGAGCCAGCCGTTGTCCTTGCGGCGCTCGTCGGGTCCCCAGTAGCTCTGGGTGGCCGCCCATCTCAGATACGCCCGGTGCAGATCGGTGGGCGGGTGCCAGGCGCCGGTGTCACGGCGCACCTGGGCGCGTATCAGCCCGTCGACCGTGAACAGAGTCAGCTGGGTGGCGGAGGTGACGGCACCGCGGCGCCCGTGGGCGGCCACGAAGTCGCCGATCCCGTCCGGCCCGTGGGCGGCCCGGATCTCCTCGATGGTGAGCGCGCCGACCCCGGCGCCGAGCGCATCGCCGATGGCGCCGCCGAGCAGTGCCCCGCGCACGCGGGCCCGGAAGTCCTGCTGCTCGGCACGGCCCCACACGGCTGTGGTCGCTGCGCTCACCGTGCCCCCTTCCCCGACGTCGACCGAACACTGCCCGGCGCAGCACTGTAATCGAACGGGAACGACCGGTTCAGTGGCCGCAGGGGGATCGCGCGGGTATGTGGACCAACGCCCCTGAGGTCGGATTTGACCGACCGGTGAGGTTCCCGGCGGCCGGTCCCGGGAGGCGGCCCGGTACACGCCCGGTGGTGCGCCCCCGGGGTGCCGTGGGGACAGCCGCCCTCAGGGACCCGCCGAGTCGCCCCTCATGCCCCCGCCCCAGCGCGACAGATCCACGCTCCGGTACGCCCCGCCGGTGCCGCCCGACCCCGACCGCGAGAGCCGCGCCAGCTCCGCCAGGTCCGCGAGCCCCTGCTCGGTCCGCCCCAGCGCCAGGTTCGTACCGGCCCGTGCCCACAGGGCAGGCCGGTGGCCCGGCGCGAGCCGCAGCGCACGGTCCAGATCGGCGAGCGCCTCCTCGTGCCGCCCCGCCAGTGCGTGCGCCGCGCCGCTCGCCGCGAGCTCCCACGCCTCGCGGCCGTTCGCGGTCGCGGCCGCCCGGTCCAGATCGGCACGCGCGCCCGCCCGGTCGCCGAGCCGCTCGCAGACCTCGGCCCGCCGCAGCCGCGCCCACACGTAGTCCGGCTCCAGTTCCAGCGCCCGGTCCAGGTCCCGGAGCGCCTCGGCGGGCCTGCCCGACGCCTCCAGCGCCATGGCCCGGCTGCCCAGCGCCCAGGCGTACGCCGGGTCCAGCTCCAGCGCCCTCGTGTACTCGGCGACGGCTTCCTCGAAGCGCCCGGCGAAACGGTAGGCATCGCCGCGCTCGCCGGCGATCCACGGGTTGTCCGGGGCCAGGCCCCCGGCGCGGCTCAGGTCGGCCAGGGCACCGGCGAAGTCGCCGCGCCTGGTACGGGCCCTGGCCCTGCGCAACAGCGCCCACACATAGGCCGGCCTGAGCTCCAGCGCCCGGTCCAGGTCGCGCAGCGCCTCGTCGGTGCGCCCCAGCAGCAGCAGCGCGTGCCCGCGGCTCGCCAGCGGCCAGTGGTGGTCGAGGCCGCCGCCGACCGCGCCGTCCAGGTCCGCGACGGCCTCCTCGTACCGGCCCGCGAGCCGGTGCACCTCGCCCCGTTCGGCGAGTGTCCACGCGAACCCCGGGTCCAGCTCCAGCGCCCGGTCCAGATCGCACAGGGCCGCGTCCAGATCGCCGAGCCTGCGGTGGGTGCGTCCGCGTCCGTGCAGGGCGGCCGCGCTGGCCGGGTCCAGTTCCAGCGCCCGCAGCGAGTCGGCGAGCGCCGCCTCGTACTCACCGGCGTTGTGCAGATCCCGGGCCCGGACCACCAGCGCCTCGACCCGGCCCGCCGTGTCCAGGTCCGCCCGGGCGAGCAGCAGGCCCAGCAGGTCCACGCCCAGGCGGCGTTCGTCGGCGAGCGCGGCGAGAGCGTCCCGGCCCCACATGCGCAGCGGTTCACTGTCGGTGTCCTCGCCGGCCTGGGCCAGCGCCCGTGCCCAGGCGCGCGCGGCCGCGGTGCCCTCGCGGCAGGCGCCGATGCCGTCGCGCAGCGCCCCGGGCAGCGCGATGCGGGGCTGCGCGCACAGCCGGTGGTACGTCTCCTCCAGACGCAGCTCCCGCCAGGCCTCCGCCGCCCACAGCCGCTGCGGGTCGACGCCCGCGGCTGCCGTGGCACACCACCGGGCGAACGCCGTGGCGAGCCGCTCGTGGCCCGCGATCCAGCGCTGCGGGGAGCCGGCCCGCCGCAGCCGCAGCATGGGGGCGCGTACGACGTCGTGGTAGACGACCCGGCCCGCGCGTTCGTCCACGAACGGCATGGACCGCAGCCAGGCGAACAGCTCCGCGGCGCCGTCCGGAACACCGTCCGGAACGCTCGCGGCGAAGACGTCCTCGTTCAGGCGGCGCGGCAGGGCGCCGTCGAGGGCGGCGGCCCGGCGTACCGGGTCCTGCTCGCCCTGGAGGAAGCGTTCGACGGCGGTGGCGCTCGGGTCGTCGACGGCTCCCGCCGCGGTGCCCGGGTTCTCGGCGAGGGTGGAGACGAGGACAGGCAGCCGCCCTGACAGCCGCAGCACCTCCCGTACGACGGGCTCGTCCACCACTCCCTTGGCCGACAGCAGCTCGCGTGCCTCCGCCTCGGTGAACGGTTCCAGCGACATTTCGGCGACGAGGTCGAGGCTGTCCGCCCAGCGCACCCGGTCCAAGGGGCGCCGGCCCGCGGTGGTGACGATCAGGCCCGCCGGCAGCTCGCCGTACCGCTCGGTGCCGAACAGGGCGCACAGCCACGGGTCGAGAAAGGCGCCGGTGCGTTCGTACGTGTCGAAGAACAGCGTGATCCAGGGAGCTCCGTCAGCTGCCGCCCGCTCCAGTTCGGCGAACAGAAGCGGGGTCAGCACCGGCAGCGGGTCCATGACCAGCTGGACGTCGTCCTGGCGGAAGCGTGCGCTGAGCGCGGCCCGTACCCGTTCGGTGCCCTCGGCGAGCCGGGCCGGGTCGACCGCGCCGGCGAGCGCCCCGACCCCGGGAATCAGCGACAGGCCGACCAGCCCGGCTCGCGCGGCGATCGCATGGGAGAGCGACGGGCCGCCCGCGGTGAGCGCCTGTTCCGGGTCGTCCACCACCGACGCGGCCTCGTGCCGGCGCTGACGGTACGTCGACATCATCCGGTCGAAGGCCTTCAACGGACGCCCGTCGCGCCCGGCTTGGGCGCTGATCGCCGCCATCGCGTCCGGCACGCTGTTCACCGAGTCGTCGACGTGGGCGGTCAGCGCGCCGCGCCCGCGGGCCGTGTCCTGCAGTTCGCGTACGAGGGAGGTCTTGCCCACCCCGGCGGTGCCGCGGACATGGAAGACGAACCGGTGACGGTCGTCCTCCGGCGGGAAGTCGAAGTTGCTGTCGAACAGGGCCAGTTCGGCCCTGCGGCCGACGAACCGGGCGCGTCTGCGCCCCCGGATCACCTGCTGTAACGACGGTCTCGCCCGATCCCCCGTGACACCACCAGTCATGCGATCAGTCTGGCAGCAGCGGCAACAGCTCGGGCAGATGTCCGTCGGACGCCATGGCGGCCTGCTGCCGCTCGTCCGGAACCTCCCCGTACAAGGTGGTACGGGGCTTGGCCGGCCGTCCGGCCGCCTCCGCGATGGCGGTCAGATCACGGATGGAGCGGTAGGACCCGTAACTGGAGCCGGCCATCCGGGAGATGGTCTCCTCCATCAGCGTGCCGCCCAGGTCGTTCGCCCCCGAGCGCAGCATCTCGGCCGCGCCCTCCGCGCCCAGCTTCACCCAGCTGGTCTGGATGTTGGTGATGTACGGGTGCAGCAGGAGGCGGGCCATGGCGGTGACGGCCCGGTTGTCACGGGTCGTCGGCCCCGGCCGGGCGATCCCCGCCAGGTACACGGGCGCGTTGGTGTGGATGAAGGGAAGCGTCACGAACTCCGTGAAGCCACCGGTCTCCTGCTGAATACGGGCGAGCGTACGGAAGTGGCCGAGCCAGTGGCGCGGCTGGTCCACATGCCCGTACATCATGGTCGACGAGGACCGGATACCCAGCTGGTGCGCGGCTGTGACGACCTCGATCCAGGTGGCGGCCGGGAGCTTGCCCTTGGTGAGGACCCAGCGGACCTCGTCGTCCAGGATCTCCGCGGCCGTTCCCGGGATCGAGTCGAGCCCGGCCTCCTTGGCCGCTGTCAGCCATTCCCGGATGCTCATCCCGGTCCTGGTCGCGCCGTTGACGACCTCCATCGGCGAGAAGGCGTGCACATGCATGCCGGGGACGCGTTCCTTGACGGCGCGCGCGATGTCGAAGTACGCGGTCCCCGGCAGGTCGGGGTGGATACCGCCCTGCATGCACACCTCCACCGCGCCGACCTCCCACGCCTGCTGGGCGCGGTCGGCGACCTGGTCGAGGGACAGGGTGTACGCGTCGGCGTCGGTACGGCGCTGGGCGAAGGCGCAGAAGCGGCAGCCGGTGTAGCAGACGTTGGTGAAGTTGATGTTGCGCGTGACGATGTAGGTGACGTCGTCGCCGACGACCGACTTCCTCAGGTCGTCGGCGATCCGGGTGAGGGCATCGAGCGCCGGACCGTCGGCGTGCAGCAGCGCGAGGGCCTCGTCGTCGGTGAGCTTCGTCGGATCGTCCGCGGCCGTGCGCAGGGCCGCCCTGACGTCCGTGTCGATGCGCTGCGGCACCATGCCGGGCGCGGCGGCCTCGCGCAGCGCCTCCCAGTTGCCGTACACCTCGTCGAAGTCGTCACGCCGGTCGTGCGTACGGCCCTCGGTGTCGATGGTGCGGTGCAGATCGGTACGGCCGGTGGCGGTGAAGCCCTCGTCGGGCTCCTGCCAGGGCAGTCCGGCGGGCAACGCGCCAGGGCGCGCGAGCCCGGTCCCGGGGTCGGCCAGGGCCCGTACGTGCGGCAGCAGCCGGGGGTCGAGCCAGGGCTCACCGCGCCGCACGAACTCCGGGTACACGCAGAGCCGCTCCTCCAGCCGGAAACCTGCCGCTTCCGACCGCGCCGAGAGCTCGTCGATCTGCGGCCATGGCCGCTCCGGATTGACGTGGTCGGGGGTGAGCGGCGAGACGCCGCCCCAGTCGTCGATCCCGGCGCCGATGAGGCGCGCGTACTCGTCGTCCACGAGGTTGGGCGGGGCCTGGAGGCAGGCCGAGGGTCCCATGATGTGCCGCGCGACGGCGACGGTCGCGACGAGCTCGTCCAGCTCGGCGTCCGGCATTCCGCGCATGGCCGTGTCCGGCTTGGCGCGGAAGTTCTGCATGATCAGTTCCTGGATACCGTGGTAGGCGCGGGAGATGCGGCGCAGCGCGAACAGCGACTCGGCGCGCTCCTCGTACGTCTCACCGATCCCGATGAGCAGCCCGCTGGTGAACGGGACCGAGCTGCGGCCCGCGTCCTCCAGCACGCGCAGCCGTACGGCCGGCTCCTTGTCCGGCGACCCGTGGTGCGGCCCGCCGGGCTCGCTCCACAGCCGGGTCGCCGTGGTCTCCAGCATCATCCCCATCGACGGCGCGACGGGCTTGAGCCGCTGGAAGTCGGTCCATGACATGACGCCGGGGTTGAGGTGGGGCAGCAGCCCGGTCTCCTCCAGGATGCGGATCGCCATGGCCCGTACATAAGCGATGGTGTCGTCGTAGCCGTGCGCGTCGAGCCACTCACGGGCCTCGGGCCAGCGGTCCTCGGGCTTGTCGCCGAGAGTGATGAGCGCTTCCTTGCAGCCCATTTCGGCGCCGCGCCGGGCGATGTCGAGTACCTCGTCCGGCGACATGTACATCCCGTGTCCGTCGCGGCGCAGCTTGCCGGGCACGGTGGCGAACGTGCAGTAGTGGCACTTGTCGCGGCACAGCCGGGTGAGCGGGATGAAGACGCTCTTGGAGTACGTGATCACGCCCCGCCGCCCGGCCGCTTCGAGCCCGGCGTCCCGCACGCGCGCGGCGGACGCGGCAAGGTCCTCGAGGTCGCTGCCGCGCGCCTGCAGCAGCACGGCGGCCTCGGCGGCGTCGAGGGCGACACCGTCCCTGGCGCGCTTGAGGGCGCGGCGCATGGCGTTTTCGGTGGGTCGTCCGGCCTGGTCTGCGGCCTGGTGATCCGTCATGCAGCGAGCATACGAGCGCCCGATGGCGGCATGTTCCCCGGCCAGGACGCATGCCCTGAAATGGGCTGAGTACTTCCCAGGGCCCGGCCTCCTCACGTTCGTGTACACGGATTCCGGTCTCACCGGAATCCGTGTACACGACTCCCCCTTCTGCTTCAGCCCCGGCGAGGAATGGGTCGTGTGCGGCGGGGCGCTGGAGCTGCAAAGGCCGGCATCCAGCTGCTTCGTGTACGCGGGTGTCATCCCTGCGGACCAGACGGCCTCCCTCGCCCGCGTGTCCTGGTGGCGGCGCACCGGCCGGGGCGGCAGGGTCGGGGGCGTGAAGACGCCACGCCTGGTCGCTGTAGTCGCTCTCGCCGTCGCCGGGGTTCCAAGTGTCGCGCTCCTGGTCGCCGATGCCGTCGGGCCTTCCGGGGCGACACCCGTGCAGGCCCCCGGCGCGCCCCTGCCCGCCAGGGTTCCGGCGGGAGAGGCGTCGCCTCAGGCGTTGCCGCCGCCGGCCTGAGGGTTCACAGGTACTGGGCGTAGTCGTCGAGGACGCGCAGCACCTCCAGCTCGTCCCCCGGGGGGAGTTGGAGCACCACCTCCTCCACACCCAGTTCCGCGCAGCGGGCAAGCTTGCCCGGCGAGGGCAGGACCGCGTACGGGACCACCTGAAGTGTCCTGGGGTCGCGGCCCGCCGACTCCCAGACCTCCCTCAGGGCCGGGACCGACTCCATCAGACCGCGGCCGCCGATCGGCAGCCAGCCGTCCGCGTACTCCGCGATGTGGGCGAACAGCTTCGGGCCCGCCGCGCCGCCGACCAGGGTGCGGGGGGCGCCCCCGGCCGGCTTCGGGAAGGCGAAGGAGGCGCGGACGGAGCCGTACTCGCCCTTGTACGCGACCGGCTCGGGCGACCACAGCGCACGCATCAGGCGCATCCGGTCCAGCACCAGATCCCGCCGCGTCGGCCACTCCACCCCATGGTCCACCGCCTCCTCCACGTTCCAGCCGAAGCCGACGCCCAGCGTGAAGCGGCCGCCCGACACGTGGTCCAGGGTCGCGATCCGCTTGGCCAGGTCGATCGGGTCGTGCTGGGCGACCAGGGCGATACCCGTCCCCAGCAGGAGGTGGTCGGTCACCGCGGCCGCCTGGGCGAGGGCGGTGAACGGGTCCAGGGTGCGGCCGTACTCGGGCGGCAGCTCGCCGCCCGCCGGGTAGGCGGTCGCCCGTTCCACGGGGATGTGCGTGTGTTCGGGCAGATAGAGCCCGGCGAAGCCTCGTTGTTCCAGCTCGCGGGCCAGCCGTACGGGGGTGATCGTCTCGTCGGTGAGGAAGATCGTGGTCGCGATCCGCATGGGGGCTCTCCTCCGTCGTGCGTCACATGGGGGCGGGATCACGGTATGCCGGATATCGTCCGGCGTCGTCAGTCATGACCGCGTCATCCACCAAACCCCTTCCCTTGCCCGTGAGTTCACGGCTCAATACCAGGGTTCGAGTGCATCACTGAAGTCACTGAAGTCCTTCCTTGAAGTCCTTGCAGTCTCTCGACACCCTGGAGAGCCGACGGCATGTGCAACGACGACGAACACGCAGCACGCTCGATCGGACGACGCGGACTCTTCGTGACGGGAGCCGCCGCAGCGCTTACGTTGGGCAGTGTGAGCTTCGCGAGTGCGGCCCCACGTAGCAGCGACGAGCAGACCGAGGTCGTACGCGGCACCCTGCCGCCCGGCGCCCCCGACTTCGTCTATCTGCCCGTCGAAGTACCGCGCGGAGTACGCGAGATCCACGTCTCGTACACGTACGAGCGGCCGGTCATGCCACCCGGCACGGTCGGCAACGCCCTCGACATCGGCATCTTCGACGAGCGCGGCACCGAGCTCGGCGGGGCCGGGTTCCGCGGATGGTCGGGCGGGGCACGCACCGAGTTCTTCATCCGGGCGGACGACGCGACCCCCGGGTACATCCCCGGGCCCGTCCGCGCCGGCACCTGGAACATCGCCCTCGGGCCGTACACGGTCGCGCCCCAGGGACTCGCGTACGAGATCACCGTCACGCTGCGGTACGGCGCGGCGGAAAAGACGCCCAGAGCGGTCTACCCGCCGGAGCGGGCCAAAGGGCGCGGACGTGCCTGGTACCGCGGGGACTGCCATATCCACTCCTGGCACTCGGACGGCAGACGCACCCCTGCCGAGATCGCCGCGCTCGCCCGCGCCGCCGGGCTCGACTTCATCAACTCCTCCGAGCACAACACCCACTCCGCGCACGCCCACTGGGCCGACCAGGCGGGTGACGACCTGCTGATCCTGCTCGGCGAGGAGGTCACCACCCGCAACGGGCACGTGGTCGCGCTCGGCACGGACCCGGGGACGTTCGTCGACTGGCGATACCGCGCCCGCGACAACCGCTTCGGGCACTGCGTCCGCGAGATCCGCCGGGCCGGCGGGCTCGTCGTGCCCGCGCATCCGCACGCGACCTGCATCGGCTGCAACTGGAAGTTCGGCTTCGGCGAGGCGGACGCGGTGGAGGTCTGGAACGGGGCGTACACCCCCGACGACGAGGTGTCGCTCGCCCACTGGGACAGCACCCTCGTCGCCGCTGCCCGCTCCGGGCGGCGCTGGATCCCGGCCATGGGCAGCAGCGATGCGCACCGCCACCCCGACCCGATCGGGACACCGCAGACGGTCGTCCTCGCCGACGCTCTGTCCCGGGAGGCGATCCTCGACGCCATCCGCGCCGGTCGCAGTTACGTCGCCGAGTCCAGGGCGGTGTCCGTCTCCCTGTCGGCGACGGGCGCGCGCGGGCAGCACGCCGGCATCGGCGAACGGCTGCGCGTGGACGCCGGTGACCTGGTGACGGTACGGCTGGACGTCGCGGGCACCCCCGACTGCACGGCCCGGATCGTCACCGACCAGGGCGTGCTGCACACCGCCACGATCCCGGCGTCGGGAACGGGCACGGTGGAGTGGCGCACGACGGCGCAGTACGCCTCGTACGTACGCGCCGAGGTGCGCCACGCGCCCGTGGTGCCGGTCCTGCCGGGCCCGCCGGCCGCCTTCACCAACCCGATCTTCCTGGGAAAGTGAAGACTTCGGCCGCGTACTCTCGAAGGAGATCCGCGGAAGGAAAGTGACCATGGGCAGCTCCGCCGACGGGCCGCGGTCCGTCGACCGCGCGTTGGAGATCCTCGACGCCGTCGCCGACGCGCCCGCGCCCCTCGGGGCGAAGGCGCTCGCGCGGCGGCTGGGGTGTTCGCTGTCGACCGTGTACCACCTCCTGGCTCCGCTCACCGCCCGTGGGCACCTCATCAGGACCGCCGACGGGTACGCGCCGGGTCCTCGGGTGGCCGCGCTGCACCAGTCGTTCCGGCGGCATCTCGGGCTGGGGCCGCAGATCGCCGAGCTGCTGCCCCGACTGCGGCGGGCCACCGGCGCGGAGGCGTACTTCACGGCCTACCGGGACGGCCGGATCACCGTGATCGACAGCACCGCCCCGGCGACCGACCTCGCCCACCCCTTCGTACCCGGGCCCGAGACGCGGGCCCACGCCACCGCGCACGGCAAGGCGCTGCTCGCCGCGCTGCCCAGGGCGGTGCGGCGGCGCTACCTCGCCGAGTACGGGATGGCCCGGCTGACCGACCGTACGATCACCAGCGCCGAGCGCCTGGAGGCGGAACTGGCCCAAGTCCGGGGGCAGGGCTTCGCGGTGTCCGTCGGCGAGGCCGACCCGGCGTACACCTGCCTTGCGACGACTCTGCCGCACCAGGGTCCTGAGGGTGCCGTGCATGCGCTGTCGGTGTCGTTGCCGACCGCCGACTTCCGGCGGCGGCACGGCGAGGTCCGCGCGGCGGTCGTGAGGGTCGCGGCAGCGCTGCCGCTGTGAAGGGTCCGGTTTCCGGCGGGGTCGGAAAACGGGGTGTCCCAGGTGGCCCCGAGCCCCGGACCGCGTAAGGCTGGAACCATGATCTTCATCGCCGTCAGGTTCCCCGTCCGGCCCGAGTACAGCGATCGCTGGCTCGGCCTCGTCGACGACTTCACCCGGGCCACCCGCGCCGAGCCGGGCAATCTCTTCTTCGACTGGTCACGCAGCGTCGAGGACCCCCACCGGTTCGTGCTGCTCGAGGCCTTCGCCGACGCGGAGGCGGGCGCGGCGCATGTGGCGTCCGACCACTTCAAGGCGGGCATGGAGGCCATGTCCGTCGCCGTCGCGTCCACGCCGGAGATCATCAACGTCGAGGTTCCGGGCCAGGGCTGGAGCGCCATGGGCGAGCTGAAGCCGGCGGGCGACCGGTAGGCCACTCGGCAACCCGGTGCACGGTGCCGGTCACCGGGGCGCAAGCTCTGCCGGTACGCCTGCCAGGTGAACTGGACCTCTCGTTGTAGCTGTTCACGACCGTGCCGGTGCCGGAGCCCTTCCCCCAGGACCCGGTCACGCATCCTTGTACGGCTTCCCGTGCGGGGACCACGGCGTCCACGGCAGTGCCTCGCGCCAGCCCCCGCGGTCGTGTGCCCAGTCGCTGATCACCCTGGCCACGGGCTGGGGGCCGATCACATCGCCCTGACTGGGCACATGCGCCTGGAAATGCCGATCCGCGCTGCCTTCGCGGTACTCCACCTGGTAGCTGAGGTCGCCGTTGAGATGGACCTGCATGTAGTGCTCGTCGACGGGCTCCCGGTCCAGCCGTTCGACGATCACGAAGGGCCAACTGAGGTTCATGTCGGCAAGCAGGTCGTGCACGGCTTCGTCGGACGGATCGTCGATCGACCGTCCGCCGGCCTCGCTCGCCCGGATCAACGGCTTCGGCTTCTGCCCCGACTTCGGCTCCGGCTTCGTCATGAGGGCGACTGTACGGGGCCGGTGCGACAACGCCCGGTGCAGCGATTGTCCACCACTACGCACCGGTTGAACCGCATCGAGCGACCGCCGCTCGTGTCTACGGCGATATCGGGCAACGCGCCGATCGCCACCCGTACGCGACCGGGTAAGAGCGCGCAGACGCGTGGGGCGTCACGGCTTGCGCAGGGCGCCGAGGTAGACCCCGAGCAGAATCAGCGGAGTCCCCAGCAACAGGCCCCCCGTCAGCGGTTCGTCGTCGAGCCGGGCCGAGAGCAGGATCGTGATCACGGGGATGACGACGAAGACGTACGCTGCCCGTGACGGGCCCCAGTTCTTGATCACGAGGAGATAGAGCACGAAGGTCGCCACGGAACCCGCCAGGACGAGGTAGGCCAGTGCCCACCAGGTCGCGGTGCCCTCCGGGAGGACCCGGTCGTCGCCCGCGGCTGCCGATCCCGCGAACAGCAGGACCGCCGCGCCCGTCATGCCCACCGCGTTCATGGTCACCGGATGGACCTTGGGCAGCCGGTGGACCAGCACCGCGGCCTCGGCGAAGGAGAACACGGCGCCGAGCATGGCGAGGAACGACAGCACCGGGACCGAACCCTGCAACGGTGCCCGGGACACCACCGCGACGCCGGCCACCGCGAGTACGGTGCCGACGGCCGCGAGCGGCCGGAATCTCTCCTGGCGTTGGGCCACCGACAGCAGCAGCGCCACGAGCGGCACCAGGGAGAGGATCGTCTGGCCCAGTCCCGCGTGGATACGGACCAGTGCGTAGTAGGCGAGGGCGAAGGTGACGCCGAAGTTGAGCACGCCGAAGAGCAGTGCACCGGCGAGCGCCCGGCCGCGCGGCCACTTCAGCCGCATCGCCGCCATGACGACGAGCAGGACCACGGCCGCGGCCCCGAAACGCAAGGCCGCACCCCACAACGGGTCGAGCTCACGGTTGCTGAACCGGACGCCGACCGCGTTCCCGCTGCCGAGGAGACAGGCCGCGGTGAACGTGGCCAGGGCCATCCGGCTGCCCGAGCGTCGCATCCCTGCACGGTAGGGCGGGTGCAGCATCGCCGGGAGCCGACACTCCAGGCCCTCCCGGCGCGGCGATACCCGTGTCGGCAGTTGGTCCTCCCGGCGCCGGCCCGGCGGCCGTCGGTGACGACCGCCGGGCCGGGACGCGGCAGGGAGCGTTCGGGTCAGTCCGCGATCACCAGCGACGGGGTGCCCTTCGTCAGCACCTCGCCACGGAAGAACGCGGGGCTGCGGCGCTGCATGATCAGCATGATGACGCCGCCGAGGAGCAGCAGTCCGACTCCGATCACGAAGACCGAGCCGACCCCCAGGACCGCGGAGCCGGAGCCGTAGGCCGGGTCCCACATGTCGTAGAGCGTCTTGCCGAAGACCGCCGACAGCAGGAGACCGCCGAGGACCGGGAGGAGGCCCTTGAAGGCGAAGTCGCGGACCGAGCGGAAGAGCTCGCCCCGGAAGTACCAGGCGCAGGCGAACGCGGTCAGCGCGTAGTAGAAGCAGATCATGAGGCCGAGCGCGTAGATGGTGTCGACCAGGACGTGCTCACTGACCAGGGTCATGACCGTGTAGAACGCGCCGGTGGCGATACCGGCGACGACCGTGGCGCGGCCGGGGACCTTGAAGCGGGGGCTGACCTTCGCGAAGGACGCGGGCAGGGCCTCGTACGTGGACATCGCGAGCACCGTGCGGGCGACCGGGATGAACGTCGTCTGGAGGCTGGCCGCGGCCGATGCGAGAACGGCGACGAAGAGCGCGATGCCGAGGACAGGACCCATCACCGGCCCCGCCAGGGCGGCGAAGACGTTGTCGGAGGTGTCCGGGTTGGCCAGGCCGAGGCCCTTGTCGCCCGAGCCCACGGCCATCTGCGCGGCGATGCCGGTGGCGAGGTACGAGCCGACCAGGACGACCATGGCGACGAGCGCGGCGCGGCCGGGGGTCCTGGCGGAGCCCGTGGTCTCCTCGTTCGTGGACAGACAGGCGTCCCAGCCCCAGTACATGAAGATCGACAGGGAGAGGCCGGCGGTGAAGGCCGCGAAGGACTGGACCGCGAAGGGGTTCATCCAGGACCAGGAGAAGCCGATCCCGGTCTCGAAGGCTCCGCTGCCCGCCTTCTGAAGGGCCATCACGACGAACACGGCCAGGACGACGAGCTGGAGGCCGACGAGGGCGTACTGCACACGCTTCGTGGCGGTCATACCGCGGTAGCTGATGGCGGTGGCGACGGCGATCAGTACGAGGCAGGTGAGGATGTGGACGGCCTTGTTGCCGTCCAGGGCGGCGACCGAATCGCTGCCGGTCAGCTCGCCCGCCAGCAGCCAGAAGTAGGAGGTCGCGACGCCCGCGAGGTTGGAGATCACGATGATCGTCGCGATCACCAGGCCCCAGCCGCACATCCAGCCCACGCGCGGCCCGAAGGCCTTCACCGTCCAGGTGAAGGACGTGCCGGAGTCCGGCATCACCTTGTTGAGCTCTCGGTAGGCGAAGGCGACGAGGAGCATCGGCAGGAAGCCGGCCAGGAAGACGGCGGGCATCTGCAGCCCGACCTCGCCGGCCGTGGAGCCGAGGGTGGAGGTCAGGCAGTACACGGGGGCGACCGTCGAGATTCCGATGACGGCACTGCCCATGAGGCCGACGGAATTCTTTTCGAGGCCCTTGGAGCGGACGCCCCCTTCAGGGCGTCCCCGTACCGTGTCTCCGACCTGGGGTCGCGTCTCCAGCTGAGTCATGAAGAGGACGTTAAGTGCTGCGATTCCCGCATCCGAGCGAGTGAAGTCCGACTATCGAACCTTGGATACTGGCCATAAAGCGCCGGAATGTACTGTCATTCAAAAGATCAACCAGCGATTGACCAAGATATCAAAAGGCATCACCCCAAGGGTTCCGGATTGCGAAAACCGCAGCAGTGTCCGTTTTGCCCTCTTTCGAAATTTTCCGGTGACGTTCCTGTCTCAGCCACCGGGCCAGACGATCGCCTGCAGTTCGCTGTACGCGTGCAGGGCGTACGAGCCGACATCGCGGCCCACTCCGCTCTTCTTGAACCCCCCGAACGGCGCCTCCATGTTCCGGCCGATCGTGTTCACCCCGACCCCGCCGGCCCGCAGCCGCCGCGCCACCCGGAAGGCCCGCGCCGCGTCCCCCGACCAGACGTAGTCGATCAGCCCGTAGTCGCTGTCATTGGCGAGCGCGATGCCCTCCTCCTCGTCGTCGAAGGGGACCACGACCACGACCGGGCCGAAGATCTCCTCCCGTACGACACGCATTTCGTTGGTGCAGTCCGCGAAAAGCGTCGGAGCGACATAGAAGCCGCGCGCGAAATCGGGGCGCTCGCCACCCACGACCAGCCGCGCGCCCTCCTTCTTGCCCAGTTCGACGTACGACTCGATCCGGTCGCGGTGCACCGCGGAGATCACCGGCCCGACCACCGTGCCCCGCGCCATCGGGTCTCCGACCTTCATGAAGGCCAGGTAGCCCGTGAGCTTCTCGATCAGGCTGTCGTACACCGCCCGCTGGGCCAGCACGCGCGTCGGCGCCGTGCAGATCTGGCCGCTGTAGAAGGCGAAGGTCGTGCCGATGCCCATGACCGCGGAGTCGAGGTCGGCATCGTCGAAGACGACCGCGGCACCCTTGCCGCCCAGCTCCATCAGCTGCCGCTTCATCGCCCGCCCGCACACCTCGCCGATGCACTGGCCCACGGCCGTCGAGCCGGTGAAGCTGACCATGTCGACGTCGGGCGAGTCGACGGCCGCCTCGCCGACCTCCGTACGGGATCCGGAGACGACGTTCACGACACCGGGCGGCGCTCCCGCCTCTTCCAGGGCCTGAGCCATCCGGTAGACCGACAGCGGGTCCTGCGGGGCGGGCTTCACGACGACCGTGTTGCCCATGGCGAGCGCGGGTGCGACCTTGCCGGCCGGGTTCGCCCACGGGTTGTTGTACGAGGTGATGCAGGTGACCACGCCGACCGGGCGGCGGGCGGCCAGCGCGCCGAAGATCCCGGCCCTGCCCATCGGGCCCGCCTCGTTGATCTGCGGGGGCAGGCCCCGTTCAACGGGCTCCAGCGCGCCCTTCGCGTACCGCCGGAAGCGGGAGACCCCCACGGCGACCTGCATTCCACGGGCGGTGCCGGTCGTCGCCCCTGTCTCGGCGCGGGCGAGGTCCGCGTACGCCTCGAACTCGCGCCGGATCACATCCGCGGCCCGGTCCAGGACCGCCGCGCGCTCCTCGGGGGCCGTACGGGACCAGGGCTCGAAGGCGTCGCGGGCAGCGGCCGCTGCCTCGTACACCTGGTCGCGGCTCGCCTCCGGGGCCAGGCCGACGGGCTCCTCGGTCGCCGGGTCGATCACCTCGTAGTGGCCGCGGTCCGGCTCGGTCCACTCCCCTCCTATGTACAGCCGCTGCGCCTTGCTCACCTCGTGCTCACCGTCCTGGTGTCGCGGCCCGAGCGCAGCACCCGGCCCGGGATCGCCCCCGTGACCTCGTCGTCGCGGATGGTCTCGACGCCGTTGACGCGTACGGACACGATGCCGACCGCCCGCGAGTCCAGACGCGGGCTTTCCCCCGGCAGGTCGTGGACGAGGGTCGCCGGGCCGGCGTCGATCCGCTCGGGGTCGAAGAGGACCAGGTCCGCGTGGTGGCCCTCGACGATCCGGCCGCGTTCACGCAGACCGAAGAGCTGCGCAGGGTCGTCGGTGAGCATCTTCACCGCCTCCTCCAGCGAGGCCAGCCTGCGTCCGCGCAGACAGTCACCGAGGAAGCGGGTGGTGTACGGCGCTCCGCACATCCGGTCCAGATGCGCGCCCGCGTCCGAGCCGCCGAGCATGACGTCCTCGTGCTGCCAGGTCTCGGCGCGCAGGGCCCAGGACGCCGGATCGTTGTCGGCGGGCATGGGCCACAGGACCGTACGCAGGTCGTCATCGGCGCAGATCTCGACGAGGCAGTGGAAGGGGTCCTGGCCGCGTTCGGCGGCGATGTCGCGGACGACCCGGCCGGTGAGGCCCTGGTTCGCGTCGCAGTAGGTGTCGCCGATGACGTACCGCTCGAAGTTCGCGAGGCGGCGGAAGACGCCGGCCTCCTTGGAGGCGGCGCGGCGCAGCATTTCGGCGCGGACGGCAGGGTCCCGGAGTTTCCCGATCCGCTCGGGGACGGACAGGGCGAGGATCTCGCCCCAGCCGGGGATCAGGTTGAGCGCGCAGAAGGTGCCGAGCGACATGTTCATGGGGGTGAGGATCGGCATGGTCAGGGCGACGATCCGGCCGCCGGCCTTGCGGGCCCGTTCGGAGGGGACGAGCTGGCGCGGGACGCGTTCGGGTACGGCGGCGTCGATGGTGAGGACGTTCCAGTTGAGCGGGCGGCCTGCGGCGGCGCTCATCTCGACGAAGAGGTCGATCTCGTCGTCCGAGAACTGGTCGAGGCAGCCCCCCACGATCGCTTCGAGCTGAGTGCCCTCGTGCTCGGCGACGGCACGCGAGAGGGCGAGCAGTTCGGCGGGGTCGGCATGACGGGAGGCGACGGGTTTGCCGTCGCCGTCGGAGTGTGTGGAGGACCGAGTGGTCGACAGACCCCAGGCGCCGGCGTCCATGGCGTCGTGGAAGAGACCGAGCATCTCGTCGAGCTGCTCGGGGGTGGGCCGGCCGCCGACCGCGTCCGGACCCATGACATGGCGGCGCAGGGCGCAATGGCCCACCATGAAGCCCGCGTTGACAGCGATCCGGCCTTCGAGGGCGTCCAGGTACTCGCCGAAGGTGTGCCAGTTCCAGGGCGCGCCCTCCTCCAGGGCGACCAGGGACATGCCCTCGACCTTGGACATCATGCGGCGCGTGTAGTCGGCGTCCTCGGGGCGGTCAGGGTTCAACGGGGCAAGGGTGAAACCGCAGTTGCCGCCCGCGACCGTGGTGACGCCGTGGTTCATCGAGGGCGTGGCGTACGGGTCCCAGAACAGCTGCGCGTCGTAGTGGGTGTGCGGGTCGACGAAGCCGGGGGCGAGGACGAGGCCGGTCGCGTCCTCGCTGGTACGGGCCGCTTCGGTGACGGTGCCGGGCGCGGCGACGACGGCGATGCGACCCTCGCGTATGCCGATGTCGGCGGCGCGCGCGAGGGCGCCGGTGCCGTCGACGACGGTTGCGTTTCGGATGAGGTGGTCGAGCATGGGACGTCCCTCTCTCTGCGGAGACTGCGCGGGGCGTGGCCCGGTCGGGGGGGTGACTCAGCCGTGGGGCGTGGCCCGGTCGGGGGCGTCGCGGCCGGCCGCGGCCGCGTAGCCCTCCGGCCGGGCCGGGGCGGGTGGCGGTCCGGGAAGGCGCCACCCGCGTTCTGTGGGGCGGGGGTTGTTCCCCTGCCCGCCCTCCCCTACGGCCGGGCGGCCGTGGGAGGTGCCCCCGTCCCGAACTGGGGCTCCGCCCCAGCCCCCGTGCCTCATCCCCAGACTTCGTCCGGGGGGACACTCCCCCCTACGCCCTACGCCCTACGGGCGTGGGAGGTACCCCCAGCTCAGGCCGTACGGGGTCTGGGGCTTGCGCCCAGCTCGGGAAGCGCGCCGCGCGCCCCGTTACGCGCCCGCGGCCTCGCGGAAGCGGGTTGTCCGGTGCACCGGGTCCGTGTCGATCTGAGGGATCACGTGCTCGCCGATCAGCTTGATCGTCGTCATCGTGTCCTCGTACGAGATCCCGATCGGCAGCCCGAACGACAGCTGGTCCGCGCCCGCCTGTTCCCAGCGCTTGCACTGCTGGAGCACCTCGGCCGGGTCGCCGCAGATCATCAGTTCCTCGGCGATGAGCAGTTCGATGATCTCGGCGGTGTACTCGGGCAGCAGTTCCGGCCACTCGGGAATGCCGTCGGGGCGCGGGAAGGTGTCGTGGTAGCGGAAGAGCAGCGACTGCAGGTAGTTGAGGCCGCCGCCGACCGCAATCTCGACCGCCTTGTCGTGGGTCTCGGCGCATATGGCCGTGGACGTCACCATCACGTTGTCGTTGACGTACGCGCCGATCGCCCTGGCCTCCTTGACGGCCGTCTTGTACGACTCGACGACCCACTCCATGTCGGAGACCTTCTGCACGCTGAAGCCGAGGACGCCGAGGCCCTTCCTGCCCGCCATGGCGTACGAGGAGGGGGAGCCGGCGGCGTACCACATGGCCGGGTGGGCCTTGCCGTACGGCTTGGGCAGGATCTTGCGCGGCGGCAGGGACCAGTGCTTGCCCTGGAAGCCGGGGTACTCCTCCTGGAGCCACATCCTGGGGAACTCGGCGATGGTCTCTTCCCAGATCTCCTTGGTGTGGTTCATGTCGGTGATGCCCGGCAGGAACCCGAGGATCTCGTGGGAGCCGGCACCGCGGCCCGAGCCGAACTCGAAGCGGCCCTCGGAGAGATGGTCGAGCATGGCGACCTTCTCGGCGACCTTCACCGGGTGGTTGACCGGGGCGAGCGGGTTGAAGATGCCCGAGCCGAGATGGATACGGTCCGTCGCATGCGCGAGGTAGCCGAGGTAGACATCGCTGGCCGACAGGTGGGAGTACTCCTCCAGGAAATGGTGCTCGGAGGCCCAGGCGTACTTGAACCCGGACTTGTCCGCCTGGATGACGTACTCGGTCTCCTCCATCAGCGCCTTGTGCTCGGCGAGGGGGTCGGTCTCGGCGCGCTTGCCGACATACCCCTGTACAAAGAGCCCGAATTCCAAGGGGGTTCACCGTCCTACTGTTTCTGACGACACGTCAGATCTGGATGGGATCGACTGTTCCACCGCATGTCCGCATCGTCAATACCTGACGGTGCGTCAGAGAATGCTGACGCCGGCCAGCCAGCCGCCGTCGATGACGAACGGCTGGCCCGTGATGTACGAGGACTCCTCGCCGGTCAGGAAGAGCGCCAGCCTCGCCACCTCCTCGGGCCGCCCGACCCGGCCCAGCGGCACCAGCGTCCGGTAGAGATCGTCCAGCGCCCCCGGATCAGCGCCGTCCGGATTGCTCATCGCGGTGTCCACGGCGCCCGGGCACACGGCGTTGACCCGGATCCCCTTCGGGGCAAGCTCCAGGGCTGCGACCCGGGTGAGGCCGACGATGGCGTGCTTGGTGGCCGCGTACGCGCCGACGAAGGTCATCCCGGTGAGACCGGCGTACGAGGCGGTGTTCACTATCGTGCCTCCGCCGGCCGCCTCGATCTCGGGGGCGACGGTCTTGATGCCCAGGAACACGCCGACCTGGTTGACCTGGACGATCTGCTGGAACTCCTCGAGCGGGGTGCTCACCAGCTCGTTGAAGCGCAGGATGCCCGCGTTGTTGACCAGGCCGTCGATGCGGCCGAAGGCGTCCGTGGCCGCGGCGACGGCGGCGGCCCACTCGGCCTCCTGGCTCACATCGAGGTGGACGTAGCGCGCCACGTCCTCCCCCAGTTCCTTCGCCAGGGCCCCACCCTCGTCGTCCAGGACATCGGCGATGACCACGTTCGCGCCCTGTGCGGCGAAGAGCCGGGCCTCCTGCTCGCCCTGGCCTCGGGCCGCGCCCGTGATGAGGACGACCCGCCCGTCCAGCTTGCCCATGCCCGTACTCCTAAGCGTCGAGGTGAGGTACGACATCGGCGGCGAACGCCGCCATCTGGTCGGTGAGTTCGCTGCGGCTCCGGCTGCGGAACCGCACCTGGATCTGGTCCACGCCCATCGCGCCGTAGGCCCGCAGGGAATCGGCGAGGGCATCGGGCTTGCCGGTCAGGGTGCGTCTGCCCACGTCCCAGGCGGCGTCGCCGACGTACAGCGGTTCGGTGATCGCGCCGATCCCGATGGGGGCGGAGATCCCCGCGTCCTGCCTCTTCTGCCTCACCTTGGCTATCTGCGCGGCCAGCTTGTCGCGCGGGTCGCCCTGCGGGAGCCAGCCGTCGCCCTTGAGCGCGGCGCGCCGCAGGGCGGCGGGGGACGATCCGCCGATCCAGACGGGTACGCGGGGCTGGGCGGGGCGGGGCCGCTGGCCGAGGTCGCCGAAGGCGAACCGTTCCCCTTCGAAGGACGGAAACTCCTCCGGACCGAGGGCGGCCCTGAGCGCGTCGATGCTCTCGTCGAGTACAAGCCCGCGCCGCTCGAAGTCCGCGCCGAGCACCTCGAACTCCTCGCGCACATGCCCGGCGCCGACCCCGAGGATCAGCCGGCCGCGGGAGAGGTGGTCGAGGGTCGCGTACTGCTTGGCGGTGAGAAGCGGGTGGCGCAGCCCTATGACGGCGACATGACTGAGGAGCCGTACGCGCTCGGTCGCCGCGGCGAGGAAGGAGAGGGTGGCCACCGGGTCGTACCAGACGGTGGACATGGCGGCGGCGAGGCGGCGCGGGATCGCGACATGGTCGCAGACCGCGATGTAGGCGAAGCCGGTCCGGTCGGCGGTCCGGGCGACCTCGAGAAGATCACCCGGCCCGGCGGCGGCCTCCCAGGATTCGGCGTAGATGGTGCTCTGCGACTGGACGGGGAGCTGCATCCCGTACGCCACCATGACCCATCCCCTCTATCTGACGATCCGTCACATTCGACGGACCACCATGGTCTTGGCTGACGGTCCACCAGACAAGGGGTGTGCGACCCAGGGTTCGCCGGCCCTGTCCGGAGTGACGCCCGCCGCCGCGGACGAGGACGAGAGCACGTGGCCGGAGAAGGCGTCACGGTCGCGGCGTACGCCTTCTCGCGGCAGTCAGCCGAGCAGCGCGTAGACCGTGGAGGCGCGGGCGGCGGGTTCGGGCGCGCCCTCGGCCGTCATTGTGATGTCCGCGAACGCCATGCGCTTGCCCAGCTTGGTGATGCGGGCGTCGACCAGGACGTCCGCACCGACGACCGCGCGCTGGAAGGTTGTCGACATCTGGACCGTGGTCATCGGCACGAAGCCGCCGCGGGCGCACGAGACCGCGATCACGGTCGCGGTGTCGGCGGCGGCCATCAGCGCCTGCCCGGAGAGCGCGCCACCCTCGCGGGCGAGCCGGTCGGTCCATGGCAGCCTCAGCACGGCGTGCAGGTCGCCCGCCTCCTCGACGGAGAGGCCGAGTTCGAGCACCCAGGGCGCGAAGTTGTCGGCAAGGATCTTGTCCGCTTCAGCGGTGGTCAGCGTCATGCCCCAATGCTCCCGCGCCGACCCGCACCCGGGTAGCGGGCACGCCTCGATGCGCGTTTCCCCCAGGGGTGGCCGGTTGGGGGGTGCGGTGGGGGCTGGTCTCGGCCTGAGCCGGGACCAAGGGCGCGACGCGGGGCCACCCCGGGGATGAGCCGGGACCGGAGGGCGCGACGCGGGTGAGCCGGCAGCAGCCAGACCCGAAAGCGCGACGCGGGGCCGCCCGGCGGCAGCCAGGCCCGAGGGTGTGGCGTGGGGCCGGTCTCGGGTTTGGCCGGGTTGGTGGGTGTGGTGTGGGGCCGGTCTCGGGTTTGGCCGGGTTGGTGGGTGTGGTGTGGGGCCGGTCTCGGGTTTGGCCGGGTTGGTGGGTGTGATGTGGGGCCGCCCTCCTGGTCTTGATGGTGGCGGCTTCGGGTCGGGCGTCAAGGGCGCTCGGTCGTTCCGCCCTCGCGTCGCCGTTGGCGATTTCGCTGCGCTTCACCCTTGACCCCCGCCCCTCCACCGCCAAGAAATGCACTTGGGAGGGCGGCCGGGGGGAAGGGGGCCGCTGGAGGTGGGCTGGGGCCGTTCGCCGTGCGCGGTCCGCGGGCCGGTGGGTGGGTGGGTGCGCGGCAGTTGAATGGGGCGGTGACGGGCGAGCTCAGCGACCGCAGGCATGTTCCGGGCTGGGGTTCAGGACCGCTGGTCACTGTGCGGTGGGTGGTGCACGGGGGTTGAGTGGGGTGGCCCGGGCCGGCTCGGTGGGTGGCGCTGGTCTGTAAGTTGGGGTTCAGGCCCGCTGGTCACTGTTCGGTGGTGGGGGAAGTGGGTGCGTGGGAGCGTCGCCCGGCAATCCCGTGGGGCAAAAGGGGCATAGCGACCCCCCCCTGAGTTCTTGTACGCGGATTCCGGTCTCACCGGAATCCGCGTACACGACCTGATCCATACACGGGACATTGAGGGAGATATCGGGCATTGGGTGCGCTCCCGGGAGTGCCCGCGCCCCTACCATCCGCAGCCGCCCACCGCCTCGGCCCGCGCTGGCCCTCTCCTCACCCCGGACGGTGACCAGCGGGGCCTGAACCCCGGCTCCCCGACGGCCGACAGCCGCTGAGCTGACGCGCCACCGCCCCATTCAACTGCCGCGCAACCCACCCACCGGCCCGCGGACCGCGCACGGCGAGCGGCCCCAGCCCTCTCCTCACCCCGCACAGTGATCAGCGGTCCTGAACCCAGCCCGGAACATGCCTGCGGTCGCTGAGCTCGCCCGTCACCGCCCCATTCAACTGCCGCGCACCCACCCACGGCCCGCAGCCGCCCGAAACGAACGGCACCGGACGGACCCCCTGCGCCGCACCTTTCCCCCGGCCGCCCTCCCAAGAGCATTTCCCGGCGGTGGAGGGGCGGGGGTCAAGGGTGAAGCGAAGCGAAATCGCCAACGGCGACGCGAGGGAGGAACGACCGAGCGCCCTTGACGCCCGACCCGAAGCCGCCACCATCAAGACCAGGAGGGCGGCCCCACACCACACCCACCAACCCGGCCAACCCCGAGACCGGCCCCACGCCACACCCACCAACCCGGCCAAACCCGAGACCGGCCCCACACCACACCCCCGGACCCGGCCAACCCCCAGACCGGCCCACACCACACCCCCGGACCCGGCCAAACCCGAGACCGGCCCCGGACCGGCCCACAACCACACCCCCCGGACCCGGACCCCGGACCCATCGGCCCCCCGCTCCACGCGCCCCACCCCGGCCACCCCGGGACTGTCCTGCCCGCACGTGAAGCATCAGTGCCACCCGTTCGGATGCGTGTCGGTTGCCCCTCGCGGGTGAGGCCGGTGGTATGGCGGTGGGCCTGCCGTCGGTCGGTGCCTGTTCCGAGTCACCTTCCGCAGGAAAGGTCTGCCGATGCCCGGAGTCACCGCGAGCGCGATAGGCCATGGTGCCGTGTGTGCCGCGGCGGCCCTGCTGCTCTCCTCCGCCGTCGTGACCGGTTCCGGCGCGGCTGAGCCGTCCCGCGGAGGAGCGCCCGTGGGCGGCGAGGAGACGGTGCTGCAATGGAAGCCCTGTGAAGGTGAGGCGCAGCAGGGCTTTGAGTGCGCGGTGGCGAATGTGCCGCTGGATTACGCCCGCCCCCGGTGGCGCACCATCGAACTGGCGGTGATCAGGCACAGGGCGACGGCTCCCGGTCGGCGGGCCGGATCGTTGTTCTTCAACCCCGGCGGGCCCGGTGGCCCGGGGACGGCAGGACTGCCTCAGCTGTACGAGAAGTTTCCCGAGCGGCTGCGCGAGCGGTTCGACATCGTCAGCTGGGACCCGCGTGGCATCGGACAGAGCACCGCGGTGCGGTGTTTCGCCACCGCGGAGGAGGCCGGAAATTGGATTTCGCGCGTTCCTCCGTTTCCCGTCGGTGAGGCGGAGCGCAGATCCCACATCACGGCGTATGCCGATCTCGCTCGACGCTGTGAGCAGCGCGACCCGGACTTGCTGCGCCATGTCTCCACCGCCGACACCGCCCGTGACCTCGACCGGTTGCGCCAGGCAGTGGGTGAACAGCAGCTCAGCTACTGGGGAATCTCGTACGGCACCTTCCTCGGGGCGACCTACGCGAACATGTTCCCGTCCCGCGTCGGCCACCTGCTGTTGGACGGGAACGTCGATCCGCAAGCCTGGGTGAACGGCGGTTCGAGGAACGAGCCGGAGCTGAGCACCTTCCTGCGCCTGGAGTCGGATCTGGGCTCGGCCGGCACGCTTGGACAGTTCCTCGAACTGTGCGGTCGTGCCCCTGCCGGCCGTTGTGCCTTCTCCGCAGGAAACCCGGCGGCGACCCGGGCCAAGTTCACCGAGCTGTTGCGGCGCCTCGCCGAACGGCCTGTGGGGGCGTGGACCTACACGAGAACCGTCAGCGAAGTCCGGGGCGGGCTCTACACGGTCCACCCGGGCTGGACCAGCACAGCGGAGGCACTGCAGACGCTGTGGCAGGGCCGCGCGCCCGAGGAACCCTCGCCGCCTCCCGGCCCCCCGGCATATCCCGGCTTCGAACAGCTCCTCGGTGTGCTGTGCCCGGAGAGCCCCAACCCGCGCTCCGCCGAACGGTACGTCGCACTGGACCGGTTGAGCACCGAGCGAGCGGGAGACCTCGGGCACTGGTGGGTCTGGGCCGCCGAGCCGTGTACGGCCTGGCCGGCGACAGCCGCGGCGCGCTACGCCGGCCCCTGGGACCGGCCCACCGCGCACCCCGTTCTCGTGGTCAATCCGACCTACGACCCTGCCACCCCTTACCAGGGAGGCAAGGCCATGGCCCAGGAGCTCGCCGACGCCCGCCTGCTCACCCTCGACGGGTACGGTCACACCGCACTGGACAACCCGAGCAGCTGCGTCGACCGCCATGCGGTCCGCTACTTCCTCAGCGGTGCCCTCCCCCCTGTCGGCGCCACGTGCGAACAGGACACCCAGCCCTTCACCACGCCGGCACCGGCACCGGCACCGGCCATGCGCAACGACGGCGGACGTCACGCCCCCGGGCCGGGCCAGAGGCCGTCGTGCGTCAGGCCCAGCAGCTCGATCGCGTTCCCGCGCACGATGCGGTCCACCACGTCCGGGTCCAGGTGGCCCATCTGGGTCTCGCCGACCTCCTTGGACTTGGGCCAGGTCGAGTCCGAGTGCGGGTAGTCCGTCTCGTACAGCACGTTCCCGGTACCGATCGCGTCCAGGTTCCTCAGGCCGAAGGCGTCGTCGAAGAAACAGCCGTAGACGTGTTCCGCGAACAGTTCGGACGGCGGGCGGGTCACCTTGTCCGCGACGCCGCCCCAGGCGCGGTTCTCCTCCCAGACCACGTCCGCGCGTTCCAGGATGTACGGGATCCAGCCGATCTGACCCTCCGCGTACATGATCTTCAGGCCGGGGAAGCGTTCGAACTTGCCGCTCATCAGCCAGTCGACCATCGAGAAGCAGCAGTTGGCGAAGGTGATCGTGGAACCGACCGCGGGCGGGGCGTCCGCCGAGGTGGACGGCATCCTCGATGAGGACCCGATGTGCATCGCGACGACCGTGCCGGTCTCGTCGCAGGCCCGCAGAAAGGGGTCCCAGGCGTCCGTGTGGACGGAGGGGAGCCCGAGGTGCGGGGGTATCTCGGAGAAGGCGACCGCCCGCACGCCCCGGGCCGCGTTGCGGCGGACCTCCGCGGCCGCCAGTTCCGCGTCCCACAGCGGGATGAGGGTCAGCGGGATGAGCCGGCCCCGCGCTTCGAGGCCGCACCACTCCTCCACCATCCAGTCGTTGTACGCGCGCACGCAGAGCAGTCCGAGCTCGCGGTCCGAGGCCTCGGTGAAGGTCTGGCCGCAAAAGCGCGGGAACGTCGGGAAGCACAGCGCGGACTGGACGTGGTTGACGTCCATGTCGGCGAGCCGGTCCGGCACGCAGTACGAGCCCGGCCGCATCTGCTCGTAGGTGATGATCTCGAGCCTGATCTCGTCGCGGTCGTAGCCGACGGCTGTGTCGAGACGGGTGAGCGGCCGGTGCAGGTCCTCGTACACCCACCAGTCGCCCACCGGTCCGTCGTCGCCCCGCTCGCCCATCACGGGGGCGAACTTCCCGCCCATGAAGGTCATCTTCTTCAGCGGCGCCCGGACGATGCGCGGGCCGATGTCGTGGTACTTCGACGGGAGCCGGTCCCGCCAGACGTTGGGGGGCTCCACCGTGTGGTCGTCCACCGAGATGATCTTGGGGAAGGTCTCCATGGATTCACGGTAGCGCTGATCTGACGATGCGTCAGCTACGCCGACGGCGCCCGGTCGGGGGGACCCGGCGTGAACGCCGCCTATACACCCTGCATATAGTGCGCGACGCGCACGGACCGACCAGCGGCACGACGCCGCATCCCGTGCTCCGGCACGCCATCACAGAGGGGGAAGCACGCCATGCCCAACAGGACCCACCGTCCCAGAGCCAGGATGGCCACCGCCCTCGGCGCGCTCTCCCTCGCGCTCGTACTCGGCGGCTGCTCGATGGAGACCACCTCGCCCGCCGACGCCAGGAAGCACCCGGCTCCGGCGTCCGACGACGCACGGCCCGGCGCCGGACGGGGCGCCAAGCCGCCGCTCCCCGCCGCCGGTACCGCCGACTGCGGCAAGGACAAGTGCATCGCCCTGACCTTCGACGCGGGGCCCGGCAAGGACACCCCCCGGCTGCTGGACATCCTCAAGGAGGAGAAGGTCCCCGCGACGTTCTTCCTGCTCGGCAAGAACCACGTGCTCAAGCATCCGGACACCGTGCGCCGCATGGCGGCCGAGGGGCATGAAGTGGCCAACCACACCTGGTCGCACCGCCGCCTCGATCAGCTGAAGAAGGACGAGATACGCGAGGAGCTGTCCCTCACCCAGGACGCCATAGCGGACATCACCGGCCGGAAGCCCCGGCTGATGCGCCCGCCCCAGGGCCGTATCAACGACGACGTCACCGAGGTCAGCAAGGAGCTCGGCCTCTCTCAGGTCCTGTGGAGCGCCACCGCCAAGGACTTCTCGACCACCGACTCCGCGCTCATCAAGAAGCGGATAATCGACCAGGCCGGACGCGACGGCATCATCCTGCTGCACGACATCTACGACGGAACCGTGCCCGCCGTTCCCGGCATCATCGCCGAACTGAAGAAGCGGGGTTACACCTTCGTCACGGTCCCGCAGCTCCTGCAGCCGGGCGCCCCGGAGCCGGGAACCGTCTATCGTCCCTGATCAGACTGGGCACGGCCGGCTGTGGGACGGTGCGAGGAGGAAGTGCACCGCTGCTGACGGGGCGGCCCCTCACAGGGCAGACTGTCGAGGGCGATTTCCGGCAGTACGGGGCAGGGAGCAGCAATGGACCGTGACAGCGGGCCTCGCGTACCGAAGCAGCGGACTCCGATCCAGAGCGACGTCGTCGACCTGCGCTTCAGCGTGCTCGGGCCGGTACGGGCCTGGCGCGACGGGGAGTTGCTGCCCTCCGGTTCGCCCCAACAGCGCGCACTTCTGGCCGCGTTGCTGCTGCGCGACGGACGCACCGCCACCTCCGGTGAGCTGATCGACGCGATCTGGGGCGACGAGCCGCCCTCGCAGGCGCTCGCCGCCGTCCGTACGTACGCCTCCCGGCTGCGCAAGGCACTCGCCGCGGACGTCCTGGTCAGCGAGTCCGGCGGCTACGCACTGCGGGTGCGCAGCGATGCGCTCGACCTGGCGGTGGCTCAGGAGCTCACCGCGGAGGCGGACAAGGCACGGGCCGCCGGGGACCGCGGCCAGGCCCGCAGTCTGATCAACAAGGCCCTGGGCCTGTGGGACGGCGAGGCGCTGGCCAATGTGCCGGGCCCGTACGCCGAGACCCAGCGCGCCCGCCTCGACGAGTGGCGGCTGCAGCTGGTGGAGACCCGGCTCGACCTCGACCTGGAGGTCGGCTGCCACGCGGAGGCGGTCTCGGAGCTGACCGCGCTCACCGCCGCGCACCCGCTGCGGGAGCGGCTGCGTGAACTGCTGATGCTCGCGCTGTACCGCAGCGGACGACAGGCCGAGGCACTGGCCGTGTACGCCGACACCCGGCGGCTGCTCGCCGAGGAACTGGGCGTGGACCCGCGGCCGGAACTCGCCCGTCTGCAACAGCGGATCCTGCAGGCCGATGCGGAACTGGCGCGCCCGAGCGAGGAACAGCCCCCTACGCCGTCGGTCACCCGGCCCGCGCAACTTCCGGCCACCGTCCCGGACTTCACCGGACGCTCCTCCTTCGTGCGTGAGCTGGGCGACCAACTCGCCACCGCCGACGGCTCGGTGATGGCGGTCTCGGCACTCGCCGGTATCGGCGGCGTCGGCAAGACGACCCTCGCGGTCCATGTCGCCCACCAGGCGCGCCCGCACTTCCCGGACGGCCAGCTGTACGTCGACCTCCAGGGCACCGGTAACAGGGCCGCCGAACCGGAGACGGTGCTCGGCGCGTTTCTGCGGGCGCTCGGCACGGCCGACTCCGCGATCCCGGACACACTGGACGAGCGGGCCGCGCTGTACCGCTCGACACTGGACGGCCGACGCGTGCTCGTCCTGCTCGACAATGCGCGCGACGCCGCCCAGCTCCGCCCCCTCCTGCCCGGCACGGCGGGTTGCGCCGCGCTGATCACCAGCCGTGTGCGGATGGTGGACCTGGCCGGGGCGCAACTGGTGGACCTCGATGTGATGTCGCCGGAGGAGGCGCTCCAGCTGTTCACCCGGATCGTGGGCACGGAGCGGGTCACCGCGGAGCGGGAGGCGGCACTGGACGTGGTCGCGGCGTGCGGGTTCCTGCCGCTGGCGATCCGTATCGCAGCCTCGCGGCTGGCCGCACGGCGCACATGGACGGTGTCGGTGCTCGCCGCGAAGCTCGCCGACGAGCGGCGTCGGCTGGACGAACTCCAGGCGGGCGACCTGGCGGTGAAGGCCACGTTCGAACTCGGCTACGGCCAGCTCGAACCGGGCCAGGCCCGCGCCTTCCGCCTGC
Organism: Streptomyces sp. NPDC002889; assembly: GCF_042888425.1. Classification (NCBI taxonomy): domain Bacteria; kingdom Bacillati; phylum Actinomycetota; class Actinomycetes; order Kitasatosporales; family Streptomycetaceae; genus Streptomyces; species Streptomyces sp. NPDC002889. The sequence goes on along the minus strand of NZ_JBIAPT010000007.1, from coordinate 130,224 downwards.
TGGGCCTGGCGGACGGCCCGGACATCTCGCTGGCCGCGGCGGCGGCGGTCCTGGACCTTCCCCTCCACGAGACGGAGGACCTGCTGGAGGCGCTGGTCGACACCTCCCTGCTGGAGTCGGCGGCACCGGGGCGGTACCGGTACCACGATCTGGTGCGGCTCTACGCGCGTGCCTGCGCGGAGAGGGACGAACAGCCGCCGACTGGGGTCCCCCGTGCCGAAGGCCAGGGGAGGGAGGCGGCGCTGTCGCGGCTGCTGGACTTCTATCTGGCCACGGCGGCGCGGGTGTTCGCGATCGAGCGGCCGGGTGACCGGCTGGTGGACCACCTGGAGCCGACGGGGGACGCGGGGCTGACGTTCACGGACCGGCAGGATGCCCAGGACTGGCTCTACGCGGAGGCGAACTGCCTTCTGGCCTGCGCCAGGCAGGCGTCCACCGGGGCGCAGCTGCGGCGCGCCGTGGACCTGCTGTGGGCGGCACAAAATCTCGCCGAGTCCGGTGCCAACTCGAAGGTGTACGAATCGGTGGCCTTCGGCGCGCTCGAAGCGGCCCGCGCCGCAGGCGACCCCCGGACCGAGGGGCGTGCGCGCACGTCCGTGACCAACGTCCATCTGGTGGCCGGCCGTTACGCGCAGGCCGACGAGGAGGCCGCCCAGGCAGCCCTGCTCGCCATGTCCGCGAACGACCCCGCGCCCGTCTACTGGTCCGACAACGACCGCGGCATCATCGCCTTCAACCAAGGGCGCAGCCCGGAGGCCGAAGAGCACCTGCGCCGGGCGATGGAGAGGTCGCGGGCCGACGGCAACCTGCCCGGCGAAGCCACTGCCCTGTGCAATCTGTCGCGTATCCATGTCGTCATGGGCCGCCCCGAAGAGGGCATTGCGCTCGCCCAGGAAGGCGTCGCCATCTACGACCGGATAGGACACACCCTTCGGCTGGCCAACGCCCGCTTCGCACTGGGTATCGCGCTGACCGCGGCCGGGCGGCACGCGGAGGCTCTGGAGCAACTCCTGGAGGCTCTGGACAGGTTCGAGGCGAACCGGCAGCGGCTGTGGGAAGGCACCACCCATTTCCGTATCGCCCAGGCCCATCTCTCGGCCCGCCGACCCGCCCAGGCGGCGCAGCATGCCGAACAGGCGCTCGCGATCGGATGCATCGGCGGCGACCGCACCCGGGGCAATGTGCTGATCACCTTGGGCAAGGCGTTGGACGGTCTCGGCCAGGTCGACCGGGCGCGTGCCTGCTGGCGCGAGGCGCTCTCGTTGCACGAGCAGTCGGGTGGCGCGGAGGCCGAAGAGGTCAGGGCGCTGCTCTCCACGCCGCTCAGCACCGCCTGAGGCTTCCGGCCAGGGCGTTCATCGAATGTTTATGCTCGTCCGACATGCTCTGAGCATTCGATCCGCCGCGTCGGGGGGCAAGCGGATCGCAACTGGCCTTCTGTCCGGCGACCCTCGGGGGAGTCTCCGGGCGGAAGGCCACCTTCAGTAATGTCGGGCAATCACATGGGGGACAGAACCATGAGCAGCGCCGAGAAGAACGACGAGCAGATCACCACGATGGGTGACCACCACTCTCCGGTTCCGCCGGCCGACGGCGGTCTCACCACGATGGGTGACCACCACTCGCCCGCTCCGCCCAAGGACGGCACCGTCACCACCCTCGGTGACCACCACTCTCCGGTTCCGCCGGCCGACGGCGGTCTCACCACGATGGGTGACCACCACTCGCCCGCTCCGCCCAAGGACGGCACCGTCACC
>NZ_JBIAPT010000007.1:0-128369 GCF_042888425.1 Streptomyces sp. NPDC002889 | reverse complement strand
CCACCCTCGGTGACCACCACTCTCCGGTCCCGCCGGCCGACGGCGGCATCACCACCATGGGCGACCACCACTCGCCCGCCCCGCCCAAGGGATGACCTGACAGCACCACACGACGGGGAACGGCCGCGGCGGCGCGGAGGGGGAGCCGCCGCGGCCGACGTGTGTCCGCAGGGGCGCACAGTCAACTCCCGTGTCAGAAGCTGGGCCTGACTCACTCTCAGACATCTCGGAAGTATCAGGTCACCTGACACGCATAAACGAAAGGACCTTCCCTCAAAACCGAGCGCAACCGGTCGACGGCAGTGTGTACTGGGCCGGTCCGCCTCCTGGGGCGGCCCCAACACCCCTGCCCTCCCGAGGTCTTTTCGATGATCGAGATACCGGACCTGGCCGCCGGCGGCCTGGCCGCCGGGACGTTGTCGGCACTCCTCCTTGGGGGCGGGCTGTTGCGGTCCCGCCGTCATGGGGCCCGGCAGCGCGCTGAGATCGACACCCTGCGCGCCCATCTGGACGCCGCGCGGCACGAAGCCGACCGCGCGGCCCAGGCGTTCGCCGCCGAGGTCGCGCATCTGGCCGAGAAACGGGTGCCTGCCGAGGCGACCCGCGCCGCGCACCCGCACGTACAGGCGCCGGGGCCACTGCGGCCCGAGGTCGCCGGTACCGCGCTCGGGCACGCGATGGACAACGTGCTCAAGGGACTTGTCGCCGCCATCGCCCAGGAGCGCAAGCGCGTGGACGCCGCCGCCCGCGCCGGGATGCGCGGCACCACCCGTGAGATCCAGGCCGGGCTCTACCGGCTCCAGGACGTCCTGCGCGGGTTGCAGCAGCGCTACGACGACCCCGAGCTGGCGCAGACCCTGTTCACTCTCGACCACGAGAACGAGCAGTCCCTGCGCCGCGCCCAGGTCGCCGCCGTCGTGTGCGGGGCCTGGGTGGGGCTGGCCCGGGAGGAATCGCATCTGATCGACGCGGTGACCGGCGGCCAGGCCCGGCTCGTCGGCTACCACCGGGTCCAGGTCCACCACCACCTCGAGCCCGGCACCGCCCTTGTCTCCCACGCCGTCGAGCCGGTCGCCATCATCGTGGCCGAGCTCCTCGACAACGCCCTGCGCCACTCCGCTCCGGACACCACCGTCGTCGTCAACCTCGAACGCGCCCATCACGGCGTCACGCTGACCGTCGACGACGCCGGTGTAGGGATGGCCGTCGAGGAACGGGCCGCCGCCCAGCGCATGGTGGCGGGCACCGACCCGATCCTGCTCTCCGAGCTCGGCGACCCGCCGCGGATGGGGCTGGCCGCGATCGGGCAGCTGACCCGGCAGTTCGACCTGTCCGTGGACCTGTCGATGCCGTCCCCCTTCGGCGGCGTCCGCGCGGTGCTCCTCGTCAAGAACCATCTCCTCAGCCACATCGATCCGCAGATACGCCCACCCGCCGCCAGCGCGCCCCGTTCCACGCGCCGGTCCGACGAGCCGGAGCTGGACGCGGCCGACGCGGACAGGACCCTGAAGGTACGTGCGGACGTACGGGACACCCCCGCTTCCGAGCCCAAGTCCGGGCACGACCACCCGGCCGGTCACGATCCCGCCCAGGACCCCGACGACGATGCGCTCCCCCAGCGCCGCCGCCGCGTCCGCGCCGAGAGCCAGACCGCGGCCGCCGGGCCCGCAGCCCCGGCGGCACCGCCCGCGGCTGCCCGCACCCCCGAGGAGTCCGCCGCGGCGCTCGGCGCCCTGCAGTCCGCAACCGCCGCGGCCCGCAGTGCCGTCGACACCGAAGGGAACGACCCCCGATGAACAGCCGCGACCCCGGCGAAACGGCGTGGGTGCTCGATCCGATCCTGGAGATCCCGCATGTGCGGGCCGCCGTCCTGCTGACCAGGGATGGTCTGATCTCCGGCTTCTCCGCGGCCCTCGCACAGGACTCCGCCGAACGCGTGGCCGCCATCATCAGCACCGTGCAGGGCGCCTGCCGTACCGCGGCGGCCGCCTTCGCCGACCTGGAGGCTGCCCAGCTGCGCCAAGTGGTCATCGAGTCCGACCACGGCTACATCCTGGTCGCGCCCACCGCGCACGGCACCTGTGTGGCCGCGTACGGAGACCCCGAGGTGCGCCTCGACCTTCTCGGCCACCGGGTCCACTCCCAGGTGGCCCGGCTCGGTGAGAAGGCGATGGCCGCCGCGCCCCGCGGTGGCGACGGCGGCCACCCGGTATGACCAGCAGCCGGAGCGGGGGCCGACCGCTGGTCCCCGCCTATCTGTCGACCGGCGGGGTTGCCCGCCCCACCCGTAACAGCCTCGAGCGCCTCTCGGTGCTCACCGGTGGGGGCGGCCCGCTGCCCTCCGGACTGCCCGCCGCCCAGCAGTCGCTGCTCCAGGCGCTGGACGGCGGTTCGCTGACCGTGGTGGAGGCCGCCGCCCTGCTTCAGCTGCCGGTCTCCGCGATCCGCGTGCTCGCCGCCGCCCTGATCGACCAGGGGCTGGTGAGCGCCCGGCCGCCCGTACCGTTCGCCGCCCTGCCCGACCGTGACCTGTTGAAAAGAGTGGCCGATGGCCTCCGCGCCCTCAAGCTGTAGCCCCGCCGGCCGGAGCCCGTCGCGCCGCAGCGGACTGCACCTGCCGGACACCACCCGCGAGCTGGTGAAGATCCTGGTGACGGGTCCGTTCGGCGTGGGCAAGACGACGCTGATCGACGCCGTGTCGGAGATCCGGCCGCTGCACACCGAGGAGCAGCTGACCGAGGCGTCCGTGTCGGTGGACGACCTCGCCGGCGTACGGGAAAAGAAGAGCACCACCGTCGCCATCGACTTCGGCCGGATCTCGCTGGCCGACGGGATCGTGCTGTATCTGTTCGGCACACCCGGCCAGGAACGCTTCCGTGCCCTGTGGGACGACATCGCCTACGGGGCGCTCGGCGCCCTGGTGCTGGTCGACACCCGCCGTATCGACGACTCCTTCGACGTACTCGGGCTGGTCGAGGAATCGGGACTGCCGTACGCCGTCGCCCTCAACACGTTCCCCGACTCCAAGCGCTACACCGAGGAGCAGCTGCGCCGCTCCCTCGACCTGGCACCGCAGACGCCGATGGTGGCCTGCGACGCGCGCGACACCAACGCCGCCATCGACGCGCTGCTCGCTCTCGTCCAGCACCTCATCGCCCGCAACACCCCGGAGACCCGGTGAACCCCTATCCCGCGCAAGCCGATGCCTTCCACCTCACCGCGCCCGTACGGCTGTGGGAAGAGGGTTTCGCGACCGACCCGCACAGCTACTACGCGGCCCTGAAGGCCCAGGGCCCGGTCGGCTGGGCGGAGCTCGCTCCCGGTATCCCCGCGTACGTGGTCACCGACCGCCGCGCCGCACTCGATCTGCTGCACGACGAGGAGTCCTTCTCCGTCGACCCGCGTCCCTGGGAGGCGACGGTCGCCGAGGACTCGCCGATCCTCGGCATGATGCGCTGGCGGCCCAACAGCCTCTTCGCGGACGGCGAGGAACACGTCCGCTACCGCCGCACCCTCGTCGACGCCTTCGCCATGGTCGAGCCGCACGATCTGCGCGAGCGGGTGCACCACGCGGTGGACGTCCTGGTCTCCCGCTTCGGGCCGAACGGACAGGCCGATCTGGTCACCGAGTTCGCCCGCCCGATGATGGCGCTGATCTTCAACAACCTCTTCGGACTGCCCGACAGCGAGTCCGGCCGCCTCGACGCGGCGCTCGGCCGGATGATGGAGGGCGGCGAGCGGGCAGCCGAGGGCGAGGCGGAGTACGGCAAGTACGTCCTGGAGCTGATCGGCGCGAAGATGGCCGAACGCGGCGACGACCTGACCAGCCGGCTGCTCGACCATCCCCTCGCCCTCACCCCCGAAGAGGTCACCTGGCAGGTGTTCCTCACCCTGGGCGCGGGCCACGAGCCGACATCGAACCTGATCTCCAACGCCCTGTCGCGCATCCTCGGCAACCCCGCGTACTACTCCACCCTCACCTCCGGGGCGCGCCCGGTCATGGACGCCGTGATGGAGGTGCTGCGTTACGAGACCCCGCTGGCCAACTACGACATCCACTTCGCCCGCAGGCCGGTGAGCTTCCACGGCATGTGGCTGCAGGCTGCCGTCCCGATCGTCATCTCCTTCGGGGCGATGGCCCACTTCTCCGAGGCGGACTTCGCCGGGGCCCACCATCCGCACGACGCCTCGCACATGTCGTTCTCGGCGGGCGCCCACTCCTGCCCGGTCAAGCAGCACACCCTTCTGATCGCCACCGAGGCCATCGAACGCCTCACTCAGTGGCTTCCCGACCTTGACCCCGTCGTCCCCCGCAAGCGCCTCATCTGGCGTCCGGGGCCGTTCCACCGCTCGCTGACGGCTCTGCCCGTCCGCTTCACGCCCCGCACCCCCGACCAGGCAGGAGACCGAGGATGACCGGGTCCACCCGAGTGGCCATCGACCCGTTCGGCGCGGACATCATCGCCGAGAGCGCCCGGCTGCGCGCGCTCGGCCCCGTCGTACCCGTCGAGCTGCCCGGCGGGATCCCCGCCTGGGCGCCCACCGGTTACGACACCCTCAAAGCACTGATCCTGGACCCCCAGGTGAGCAAGGACGCGCGCAAGCACTGGTCGTTGTGGTCCGAGGTCGGCGAACACCCCGCCTGGGGCTGGATCCTGGGCTGGGTCGGCGTTGTCAACATGCTCTCGACGTACGGCCCCGACCACACGCGGCTGCGCAAGCTGGTCGCGCCGAGCTTCACCGCGCGGCGCACCGAGGCGATGCGCGCCCGCGTGGAGAAGATCACCTCCCAGCTGCTTGAGCAGTTGGACGCCGAGGGTGCGGACGGCGAGGTGGTGGACGTACGTCACGGGTTCGCGCACCCGTTGCCGATGCAGCTGATCTGCGAGCTGTTCGGGGTCCCCGACGCGCTGCGCCCGGACACCGGTGCGCTGATCGCCGCCCTCATGGACACCTCGGACCCCTCTCCCGAGCATGCCGCCTTCGTGCAGCGGCAGATCGGGGCGGTGCTGGGTGCGCTGATCGCCCACAAGCGCGAGCACCCGGGCGACGACATGACCACCGAGCTCATCAAGGTCCGTGACGGGGACGGCGACCGGCTGAGCGACGAGGAACTCCTCTACACGCTGCTGCTGGTGATCGGCGCGGGCTTCGAGACGACGGTCAACCTGATCGGCAACGCCGTCGTCGCACTGCTCCGGCACCCCGAGCAGCTGGCTGCGGTCCGCGCCGGCGAGCGGAGCTGGGAGGCGGTGATCGAGGAGGTGCTGCGCGTCCACCCGTCGATCGCGACGCTGCCGCTGCGGTTCGCGGTCAGTGACATCACGATCGACGGGGTCACCATCCCGGCGGGCGACGCGATCGTCACGACGTACGCGGCGGCGAACTGCGACCCGGCTCACTACGGCGCGAGCGCCGGTACCTTCGACACCGCCCGGGACGCGGACGACCATCTGGCCTTCGGGATCGGGGTGCACCGCTGCATCGGGGCGCCGCTCGCGCGCATGGAGGCGCTGACCGCGCTGCCGGCCCTCTTCGAGCGCTACCCGGAGCTCGAACTCGCCGTCAGTGTCGATAAGTTGACGCAGGTTCCGTCGTTCATCGCCTACGGCTGGCAGGAAATCCCGGTCCGCCTGCACGGCTGACCCATGAAACGGGCCCGGCCAGGTCCTGTCGCAGATACAGGACCTGGCCGGCGCCATGACTACCGCTTCGCTGCCGTCGAGCCGCCTGTCAGGCGCTGTGGCGGGCGCGCAGCTCCGTCTTGACCACCTTGCCGCTCGCGTTGCGCGGCAGTTCGCCGACGAACTCGACCTGCCGCGGCACCTTGTAGTTCGCCATCTCCCGGCGCGACCAGGCGATCAGATCGTCCGCGGTGAGCGTCGAGTCGCGGCGCCTGACCGCGTACGCCTTGCCCACCTCGCCGAGCCGCGCGTCCGGGACACCGATCACCGCGACGTCCGCGATGTCCGGGTGCAGGCAGAGCAGTTGCTCGATCTCCGCCGGGTAGGCGTTGAAGCCGCCGACGATGAACATGTCCTTGATCCGGTCGGTGATACGGAGATTGCCCGCGTCGTCCAGGATGCCCACATCCCCCGTGCGCAGCCAGCCGTCCTCGGTGATCGCGCCCGCCGTCGCCTGCGGGTCCTCGAAGTAGCCCTGCATGACGTGGTGTCCGCGCACCAGGATCTCGCCCGGCTCGCCCGCTTCGGCGAGCACTGCGACCTCGGTGCCGGGTATCGCGCGGCCCGAGGTGGTGGCGATGACGGCGGGGTCGTCGCCGCGTCGGCACATGGTGACGATGCCGCTCGCCTCGGACAGGCCGTAGGCGGTCAGGACGGTGGCGATGTTCAGCTCGGTGCGCAGCCGTTCGACGAGCCGCAGCGGTACGACGGCGGCCCCGGTGACGACGAGCCGCAGGGCGCCCAGGTCGTGGCGGTCCCGGGCCGGGTGGTCGAGCAGCGACTGGTGCAGGGTGGGCGGTCCCGGCAGGACCGAGATCCGTTCGGCGGCGATGTTGGCGAGGACCGTGTCCACGTTGAAGACGGGCTGCGGCACCATCGTCGCACCCCGGGTCAGACAGGCGATGACGCCCGCCTTGTAGCCGAAGGTGTGGAAGAACGGGTTCACGATCAGATAGCGGTCGCCCTCGCACAGTCCGGCGAGTTCGCTCCACAGGTCGTAGCAGCGCAGGGTCTGGGCGTGGGTGATGACGGCCCCTTTGGGGCGGCCGGTGGTGCCCGAGGTGAAGATGATGTCGGAGGGATCCTCGGCCGTCACACTGTTCGCCCGCGCGCGGACGGCCTCGGCGCCTATGGCGTCGCCACCCGCCAGGAAGTCCTTCCAGGTCCGGTAGTCCTCGGGCGCGCTGTCGGCGAGCACGACCACCTGTTCCAGGTGCGGCAACGGGACCTCGGCGCGCCTGAGGGAGGCGACGTACGAGGTGCCGAGGAAGGTCCCGGTGATGAACAGCAGCTTCGCTCGGGAGCGTTGCAGGACATAGGCGGCTTCGGTGCCCTTGAAACGGGTGTTGAGGGGAACGAGTACGGCTCCGGCGCCGACCGCGCCGAGTGCGGCGACGATCCAGTCGAGGGTGTTGGGGGCCCAGACGGCGACCCGGTCACCGCGCTCCACGCCGGCCGCCATACAGGCGGCCGCGGCCCGCTCGACCCGCTCGCCGAGCTCGGCGTAGGTCACGCGGGTGCGGCCGTCGACGACCGCCTCGCGCCGCGCGTACCGCTCGGCAGCGTCCCTCACCAGCTTCGGGATGGTGCCCCACGTACCCCACTCGAGGTCGCCGCCCATCGAAAGCCCTCCCGCCGTCGTCCCCCGCCGCACTAGCTGACTGTCCGTCAGATTAGCTGTACCCTCCCCCTCATGGCGAGCCTCAAGGACGCGACCGCGATAGCCGGGATAGGACAGACCCCCTTCGCGAAACACCTCCCCGAATCCGAGAAGACCCTGGCCTGCCGGGCCATCCTGGCCGCACTCGACGACGCCGGCATCGAGCCCGCCGAGGTCGACGGCTTCGCCTCGTACACGATGGAGGAGACCGACGAGGTGGAGGTGGCGAAGGCCGTCGGCGCGGGCGATGTCACCTTCTTCAGCAAGGTCGGGTACGGGGGCGGCGGCTCCTGCGCGACCGTCGCCCATCTCGCCGCCGCCGTCGCGACCGGCCAGGCGAGCGTGGGGGTCGCCTGGCGCTCCCGCAAACGCGGCTCGGGCCCACGCCCCTGGAGGAACACCGCCGTACAGCTGCCCACCCCCGCCCAGTGGACCCGTCCCTTCGGTCTGCTGCGGCCCGCCGACGAGATCGGCATGCTGGCACGCCGCTACATGCACGAGCACGGCGCGCGCCGCGACCACCTCTTCAATGTGGCCCTCGCCTGCCGCAACCGCGCCAACCAGAACCCGGCCGCGATCATGTACGAGCGGCCGCTGACCCGGGAGATGTACATGACCTCCCGGTGGATCAGCGAACCGCTGTGCCTCTTCGACAACTGCCTGGAGACGGACGGCGCGCTGGCATGTGTGATCGTGAGCGCCGAACGGGCCCTCGACTGCCGGCACCGGCCCGTCTATGTCCACTCGGTCGCCCAGGGCCTGCCCGCACAGCACCACGGAATGGTCAACTACTGGAACGACGACCCGCTCACGGGCCCCGCCTGGACGGCTGCCCGGCAGCTGTGGAAGGCCGCCGACTTCGGGCCGCAGGACGTCGATGTGGCCCAGATCTACGACGCGTTCACCCCGCTCGTTCCGTTGTCGCTGGAAGGCTACGGATTCTGCGGCCGCGGCGAGGGCGCGGCGTTCACCGAGGGCGGCGCACTGGAGATCGGCGGGCGGCTGCCCGTCAACACCGGTGGCGGCGGCCTCAGCGAGGCGTACGTCCACGGTTTCAACCTCATCAACGAGGGCGTCAAGCAGCTGCGCGGCATCTCCACGGCGCAGGTGCCGGACGCCGCGACCTGTCTGGTCACGGCGGGCGAAGGCGTCCCCACATCGGCCGTACTGCTGAGGAGTTGACGTGCTGACACCAGTGGTCGACGAGGACGGCGCCCCTTTCTGGGAGTACGCGGCGATGGGCGAGCTCCGTATCCAGGCCTGTGCCGAGAGGAGCTGCGGCGAGCTGCGCTTCCCGCCCCGCCCGTGCTGCCCGCACTGCCAGTCGTTCGCCGGCGAGTGGCGCCGGATGAGCGGCCGCGGCCGTATCTGGTCGTACGTGCTCCCCCATCCGCCACTGCTACCGGAGTACGCCGCCCAGGCCCCCTACAACGCGGTCGTCGTCGAGCTGGCCGAGGCGCCGCACATCCGGCTCGTCGGGAACGTGGTGGCCGCACCGGACGCGGCACTGAACTCGGTCGAGCCCGCGCGCCTGCGCATCGGGGCACCGGTGAAGGTAACGTTCACCGAGCTCGCGGACGGGACGAGCGTGCCGCGCTGGCTGCTGGAGCGGTCATGAGCATCCGGGTGGATACGGACAGGGACATCGGCGTCGCCCTGGTCACCCTCGACCGGCCCGGCAGGCACAATGCGATCGATCTGGCGATGGCGGACGAACTGGCCCGGGTCTGGCGGGGGTTCAGATTCGACGACGCGGTACGGGCCGCGGTGGTGACGGGCGCGGGGACGCAGGCGTTCTGCACGGGGATCGACCGCGGCGCCGAGGTGCCGCAGCCCTCGTCCCCGTACTCGATCGACGATCCGCTGATCGCGATCGGTCCCAAGGCCAACGACCTGTGGAAGCCGGTGATCGCGGCGGTGGAGGGGATGGCCTGCGGCGGGGCGTTCTATCTGCTCGGCGAGAGCGAGTTCGTCGTCGCCTCGCACAAGGCGACCTTCTTCGACCCCCACACGACGTACGGAATGGTCAGCGCCTACGAGTCCGTCCATCTTGCCCAGCGGATGCCACCGGGCGAGGTGGCCCGGATGGCGCTGATGGGGACGGCCGAGCGGATCTCGGCCAGGAGGGCGTACGAGACGGGCCTGGTCTCCGAGCTGACCGAGCCGGGCGGCGCCGCGGCCGCGGCACTGCGGGCGGCCGCGGTGGTGGCGTCGTACCCGACGGTGGCCGTGCAGGGGACGGTGCGCGCGGTGTGGTCGGCCACGGAGGCCGCACGGGCGCAGGCATTCGCGCATGCCCCGCACCTGATCGCGCTCGGGAACCTGCCGCCGCAGCGGCAGGCCGAGCTGTTCACGAGCGGGCGGGGCAGGGGCGCGTACCGGGTGCGTTAGGAGACGGCAGTGCGGGTCGCGCTGACGACCTCGCAGCCCCTGGACTCTCTTCCTTTGCCGGAGCCGGTGTAGGGGGCGCTCGGCTCCATGTCGTAGCCGTTGTATGCCGCGACCGTCACATCGTCGATCCTCGCGACGATCGGTTCCGCTCCGTCGCCGTCGAAGTGCACCGTGATGTCGTAGCTCTGGTCCACCTCAGCCGTGTTGTTGATGTACAGATGGCCGCTGATGCTGGTCGCGGAGGGGTCGATGGAGCAGTATCTGATCTTCACGTCCCCCGTTGCGTCGTGGACGCCCGTGTCGACGACGGCGCCCGGACCCGCGTCGTCACCGCCACCGGAGGCCGACCCGCCGCCGGTGGTGACGTCGAGGTCGTCATCGTCGTCGTAGTGCCCGCCACCTGTGCTGCTGCCACCGCTGCTGGAGCTGCTGGAGACGGAGCTGCTGTCGTTGTCGCAGCCCCCACCGCGCGAACCACGGGCACCGGTCAGCGCGATCAGTGCGATACCGAAGACGGCGATCGCGCGGACATGGCGAATCTTCACGTCTCAACCCCTCCGCGAGGTCAGCCCGCCGTGCGGCTTGCGCTGATGACTTCGCACTTCTTGTACTCGGAGCCGTCACCCTTGCCGGTGTACGGCGTGCTCACCTCGGTGATCTCGGAAGCGCCCGGCTCGACAGTGACGTTGACCGCCTTCGCGACAGCCAGGCCCGCCGACGGACCGCCGAGCTCGCCCTTGAACTGCACGCTCGCGTCGTAGTTGTACGTCAGCGAGTCGCTGTTCCTGATGGTGAGCTTCGCGGTGAGGTTCTTGCCCGCGGCGTCGAGCCCGCACTTGTCGATGGTGATGTCGCGCAGGGCCTTGTTGGCGCTGGAGCCGCCGCCGGAGACCGAACCGCCGCCGGCGGTCGAGGTGTTGTCGCTGTCGCTGTCGTGGTGGCTGCCACCGGTGCTGCTGCCGCCGCTGCTGCTCGAGTTCGAGCTGCTTCCGCCCCCGCAGCTGCCGCCGTGCGAGCCGCGGGCTCCGGTCAGGGCGACCACTGCGATACCGAAGACGGCGATGGCTCGGACATGGCGGATCTTCACGTTTCAACCCCCGTTGAAGGTACGAATGATGGGCTCGGTTGACGAGCGCACGTCACCCTAGCAGCGGGGAGTCACCGCTCGTCGGGCCTGTCCGGGATGGGGAGCGTAGGCGGCCCTTCGGGCCCGTACGGATCGAAGGGTGGAGGCTGTCCATACGGCGGAGGCGGCTCGTAGGGCGGATGCTGTCCGTACGGCTGGGTCTGCTCGGTCCGCCCGTACGGCTCCTGGCCGTACGGCGGCACGTAGGGGTGCGGCTCCTCGTCGTAGGACTCCACCCGGCCGCGCCGGCCGCTCATCACCACCGCGGCGACCAGCAGCAGCACCCCGCCCCCGAGCGCGTACGCGACCCCGACGCCCAGATGCGCACCGTCGCCGCCGACCGTGAGGCTGCCCGCCACCTGGGCCTGGCGGACCATCCACAGGACGGTGAAACCGAGCACGGTCAGTCCGGCCAGGGCCACCAGCAGACGTGAGCGCAGGGCGACACCGACCAGGGTCACCAGTGCGGCGAAGGCCATCGGCAGCAGAACCGACCCCGCGAGCCCGGCGTCCGCCCCGGTTATGCCGTCGAAGAGGTCCTGGATGCGGTAGTCGCGTCCGGGACGGCCGTCGTACCAGTCACGGAAGGGGCTCCGTACGGCGGCCGTCGCTCCGGCGAGAGCGAGGATCGAGCCGATGACGTTGCGGATCATCGCCGGCCTCCCTCATCCAGCCGCTCTCGATCACGACGCTACGCCCGACGGAGGCACGCCGCCATCGGACGGTCCCGCCGGGGCCGCACAGCGACGTCAGCGGCCGCCGCGGCCGGTGGCCGTGCCCTTGACCGCGTCCAGGGCGTACACGCAGCGGTCCTTGCTGCACGCGTACACGACACCGTTCTGCGCCACCGGGGAGCCGGTGATCTCACCGCCCGTCGCAAGCTTCCAGCGCAGCTGGCCACCGCCGGCGTCGAGCGTGTAGAGCACATGGTCGGCGGAGCCGAAGTGGACCCGGCCGTCGGCGACGACCGGGCTGCCGATGACCTCACCGCCCGCCGGGAACCGCCACAGCGGGGTACCGGTCACCGCGTCCAGCGTGTAGAGCGCGCTGCCGCTGCCGACGTGGATGTGCCCGCCCGCGACCAGGACCGGCTCGATGGACTGCCGTGACTCGGTGGCGATGCGCCAGCGGTCCTTGCCGGTCGTGGCATCCAGCGCGTACACGGTGCCGAGATAGTCGGCGAGGTAGACGCCGCCGCCCGTCACCGCGGGGCCGGGAGCGAAGGTCGGGGGCGACAGGAACACGGCCGGTGACTCGAAGTGCCAGCGCACCCGGCCGGAGGCGATGTCGATGGCGAGGACACGGGTGCCGGCCGCGACGTACGCATAGCCGTCGGGCGCCGGGTGCACCCGGACCGGTACGTTGCCGCAGGACGCGGCGTCGCCGACGGGGTAGGACCAGCGCTCGTCGCCGGTTCTCGCCTCCAGCGCGCGCAGCCGCGCGTCCTTCCACACGTAGACCGTGTCGCCGAAGATCGCGGGACCGGCCTCCGAGGTCTCGAAGTCGCTCTGGGCACCGGTCAGCTCCCACAGCTTCTCGCCGTTGGAGGCCTCCCAGGCCTGGACGCCGCCGCCGCGGGTGCCGGTGAGAACGGTGCCGCGCTCGACCTGGAGCGAGTACACCCAGGCGTCGGTCTGCAGCCGCCACCGCTCGTTGCCGGTCGCCGCGTCCAGCGCGTACAGCGATGGCCCGTCGGAGGCGTGGATACGTCCCCCGGCCACAGCCATCGCCCAGGCCACGTCCCGCGTCTTGAACTGGCGGCGGCCGCTGGCCACATCGAGGGCGTGCACCTCGAAGGAGGTGACGTAGAGCAGATCACCGTCGACCACCGGGGTGCCCCAGACGTCGTTCGACATCCGGAAACGCCACGGGCGCCAGTGGGCCGGGCCGGCGTCCGGGCCGGGAGCCGGTGCCGGGACGGTCGAGGGGACCGGTGGCGCCACGGGGCCGTGCGCAGCCTCGGAGCCGTTCAGGCCGCCGGGCGGTCGGACCCAGCCGGTCGCCGGTCCTGCCTCGGCCGGAGCGACGCGGCCCGCGTCCGCGACGAGCGGCCCGGGACCGATGGGCACATGGGAGCCCGGCAGCCGCACGGGACCACCCGCGGCATGCGCTGCGGGCGCGGGTGCCGCCTGGCCGGTCCGCGGGTCGCGGCCGCCGTGCCAGGCCGCGTCCCGGTCCGGGACGGGCACCGGGGGCTGCGGCTGCGGTACCGGCGGGCGATGGGGGCGCTGCGGAGTGGCGGGGGCCGGGTCGGCGGGGCGGGACGGCAGCGCGGCCTGGGACCGGCCGCCGCCGCGGCGGGCCTCGATCATGTCGGTGGCCCGCGTGGGCAGCCACGCGGAGGCCGTGCCGCTGTCGTCGTCGCCGGAGGAGAACAGATGCGGGGCGAGCTGTGCCTGCAGATCCTCGGGGCTCGGCCGCAGTCCGGCCTCCATCTGCATACAGGAGTCGATCAGCGGCCGCAGCTCGTCCGGCAGGCCCTCCAGGTCCGGGCCCTCACGCAGCAGCATGAACACGGTCTCGACCGGGTTCGCGCCGTGGAAGGGCGCATGGCCGGTAGCGGCGAAGACCAGGGTGGAGCCGAGCGAGAACACATCGCTCGCCCCGGTCACACTGCGCGAGTCCCGCGCCTGCTCGGGCGACATGTAGGCGGGCGTGCCCACGGCGACATTGGTCATGGTCAGCCGGGTGTTGGAGACGCCGGACGCGATACCGAAGTCGATGACGCGCGGCCCGTCCTCCACCACCAGCACATTGGACGGCTTGAGGTCCCGGTGGACCAGGCCGGCGCCGTGGATGGACTGCAGCGCCTCGGCGATGCCCGCCGCGAGCCAGCGCACGGCCTGGGCCGGCAGCGGCCCGCACTCGTTCACTATCTCCTCGAGCGAGGGGGCCGGCACATATGCGGTGGCCAGCCACGGGACGGCGGCCCGCGGGTCGGCGTCCACCACGGCCGCGGTGTAGAAGCCGCTGACGGCGCGGGCGGCCTCCACCTCGCGTGTGAAGCGGACGCGGAACAGCTGGTCCTCGGCGAGCTCGGTACGCACGGTCTTGATCGCCACCCGGCGGCCCGATGCCGACCGGGCGAGATAGACCAGTCCCATGCCACCGGCACCGAGCCGGCCGAGCACCTCGAACGGACCGATCCGTCTCGGATCATGCTGCGTCAGCTGCTCCATACCTGCCTGCCACCTCCCCGTACGGGCCCCTGATCGAACTGGGCCCGTCAATTACAGCCCCGTGCAGCGTCTCACCACCGAAGCCCTCAGCGGTGCGCACCCTGATTCTTCCTGTCTCGGGCGGCTGTTGCGAACCCGGGGGCGGATCGGGGTGTCTCACCCCGTTTCGGGCACGGCCGGACGGAGGTGGCGGGGGCGCACGGCCCTGTATACGTCCGGCGGGTGGGGCCGGTTCAGGCGTCTTTGTATACGTCCGGCGGGCCGGTTCGGTCAGGCGCCTTTGGCGCGAGGGGTGTCGTCGGCGTCGCCGCTCACTTCGGTGTCGTCACGCTCGTCACTCCCGCCGCTCTCGTCACTCTGTTCCGATTCGCCCTGCTCGGCCGTCCGTTCGACCCGTTCGGCCGCCTGTTCGTCACGTTCGGCACCGCCCTCTCGCTTCTCCCGCACCCCCGGCTCCTCGGCCGGCTCGGAAAGGACCGCGAAGGCGGCGCCCTGATTGTCGGTGAGCAGTGCGATCCGCCCGTACGGAATATTGAAGGGCGCCGCCGTGACACGGCCGCCGAGCCGTGTGACGGCCTCGGCCGCCCAGTCACAGTCTTCGACACAGAAGTAGACGAGGAAGTGGCCCGGCATCTCGGCCGGGAACGCGTCGGTGAGCATGGTGCGCCCGCCGACGGCGGTGCGCTCGCCCGGCTCGGTGCCCGCGGGCGACCACATCCGGAAGTCGACCGGCGCTCCGGGCAGGTCGGTCCCCCGGAAGCCGAACACCGACTCGTAGAAGGCGTCGGTCCTCTCCTTGTCCCGGGTGTACACCTCGGTCCAGCAGAACGAGCCGGGTACGCCCAGCTTCTCGAATCCCGGCCGGTCGCCCGCCTGCCAGAGCCCGAAGACCGCGCCGCCCGGGTCGGCGCCGACCGCCACGGTCCCGGCGGTGCCGACCGGCACGGGATACATGATCATCTGACCGCCCTCCTCGCGGATCCGGCGACTGAGGGCAGCGGCGTCGGGGGTCGCGAAGTAGACGTTCCAGACGGTCGGCATACGCCCGTCGCGCTTGGGCGTGAGAGCGGCGACCAGCTTGCCGGCGCTGTAGGCGTCGGCATACCGGCTGCGGATCCCGCCGCCGGGGAGTTCTTCGCCGCCCCGGTCGACGAACGTCCACCCGAAGAGCTCCCCGTAGAAGCGCTTGCCCGCCTCGACATCGGGGAGCGACGCGTCCACCCAGCACGGTGCGCCCTCTGTGAATGCGGCCATGGACCCGATTCCTTCCGTGTGGCGCCCGTCACACTCAAGTTAACGGTGCCTCACGCGTGGCGCAGGGAATCAAATTGAACATTTGATTACTTAAGCGGCACTGGTTTTGTTGAGTTTTCCACGGAAGTTATCCACAGGCTGTTGATAACACTATTGCCCCACCCGGGCTGCACCCCATTTGCAGTCGGTCGAATCGCGCGCCGATCACCCCTCGGTAAGCTGACGGCATGACAGGACAAGTACGCACCGTCGATGGCCGGGTGGCCGGACGACGCGGCCAGGCGACGCGTCAGAAGCTCCTCGACTGTCTCAGCGAGATGCTCAGCACCTCTCCCTACCGGGACGTCAAGGTCATCGACGTGGCCCGGAAGGCGGGCACTTCGCCCGCGACGTTCTACCAATACTTCCCGGACGTCGAGGGTGCCGTCCTCGAAATCGCGGACGAAATGGCCAAGGAAGGCGCGGGGTTGACGGAACTGGTCGCCGGCCGCTCCTGGGTCGGCAAGGCCGGCGCGCAGACCGCCGAGGATCTCGTCGAGGGCTTCCTGGACTTCTGGCGGCGCCACGACGCGATCCTGCGCGTGGTGGACCTCGGCGCGGCGGAGGGCGACAAGCGGTTCTACAAGATCCGCATGAAGATCCTGAACTCGGTCACCAACTCCCTCGCGGACGCGGTGAAGGATCTGCAGTCCAAGGGCAAGGTCGACAAGGATGTCAGCCCCGCTGCGATCGCCGGCGCACTGGTGGCGATGCTGGCGGCGGTCGCCTCGCACCAGAAGGGCTTTACGACGTGGGGTGTGAAGCAGTCTGAACTGAAGCCGAATCTAGCGCTGTTGGTGCATCTGGGCATCACGGGCAAGAAGCCGGCGAAGTAGCGCCCCGAGCGTCGCCCCCCAAATCCTGTCATGCCG
Organism: Streptomyces sp. NPDC002889; assembly: GCF_042888425.1. Classification (NCBI taxonomy): domain Bacteria; kingdom Bacillati; phylum Actinomycetota; class Actinomycetes; order Kitasatosporales; family Streptomycetaceae; genus Streptomyces; species Streptomyces sp. NPDC002889. The sequence goes on along the minus strand of NZ_JBIAPT010000007.1, from coordinate 112,164 downwards.
ACGGCGGTTCACCATCCGGTGACCGCCGTCGACGCTCTTGTGGCCCCTCGCGCGGACAGTGCCGGCCGTCAGCGGCATCCCTCAGCGCCGGACGAGGCGGAACAGGCGGATCTCGCGCTCGACCCGGGACTGGTACGTCTCGTACGGGGGCCAGAACCGCAGTGCCGCCTGCCAGGCCGCCGCCCGTTCCTCGCCCGCGAGCAGCTGTGCGCGGACCGCGACGGTGCTGCCCTTCCAGCTGATCCCGGCATCCGGATGGGCGAGCAGGTTCGTCGTCCAGGCGGGGTGGTCGGTGCGGCCGAAGTTGGAGCCGATCAGCAGCCAGGTGTCCCCCTCCTCGGGTATGCAGGCCAGGGGTGTGGTGCGGGGCAGGCCCGTCCTCGCGCCGCGGGCCATGAGGACCACACCGGGCAGCATCAGGGCGCTGAGCAGCACCTTTCCCCGCGTCAGACGGTGGACCGCACGGTCCATGGAGGGGATCAGATGCGGGGCCACCTTCGCGAATGTGCGGGTCGAGGAGATCCTCCGGACCAGCCGGCGGCCGGGCGCCATCACGCCACCCCCTCCGGCGCGAAGAGCCCGGCACGCTCCGCCGCCCTGTCGCGCAGGCGGTGCACCGGGCCGAACAGGAGCTCGTCGGCCGCGGCCCTTTTGACGTACAGGTGCGCCTCGTGCTCCCACGTGAAGCCGATGCCGCCGTGCAGCTGGACGGCCTCCCCGGCCACCGCGCGCAGCGTCTCCAGCCCGGCCGCCAGGGCGAGCGGCCCCGCGGCCCGGTCCCAGGCCGCGTAGTACGCCGCCGAGCGGGCCGCCTGGAGGTGTACGTACAGGTCCGCGAGCCGATGCTTGACCGCCTGGAAGGAGCCGATCGCGCGGCCGAACTGCTCCCGCGTCCTGGCGTACTCCACCGTCCGCTCCAGCGCACTGTCGGCAGCGCCGACCGACTCGGCCGCCAGCAGGACGGCCACGCCGGTCCCGGCGGCCGCCAGTGCGCCCGGCACCGCGTCGCCTTCGTCCGTGCCGAGCAACTGCGCCGCGGCGTCCCGCAGCTCGATACGGGCCTGGGGCCGCGTCTCGTCCAGGGAGGTCTGCCGTGTCCGGATCAGCCCGCCCGCATCCGGCCGCACCAGGAACAGCAGCGTGCGGCTGCGTGCGAAGCCGCCGGTGTGGGCCGCGACCAGCAGCAGGCCGGCGCTGTGGCCGTCGAGTACCTGGCCGGCCTCTCCGTACAGCAGCCAGCCGCTCCCCTCGGTGGGCCTCGCCTGTACGCCGCCGGCACGGCCACCCCCCGCCCACGCTCCCTCCCCGGGATCACCGGTCAGTCCGAGCGCCTGCGCGATGCTGCCGCCCGCCACGGCGAGCGCGCAGGTCAGCGAGCCCTCCGCGATACGCGGCAGCAGGTCGGCGCGCTGCCGGGGGCTGCCGAGTGCGGTGATCAGCGGCGCCGCGAGCCCGGCGGTGACGAGCAGCGGGGACGGCAGCAGCGCCCGCCCGGTCTCCTCGCAGGCGAGGGCGAGTTCGGTGAGGGTGCAGCCCGCTCCCCCGTACTCCTGGGGCAGGGCCAGGCCGGGCAGGCCCAGCTGTCCGGACAGCCGGGCCCACAGCGAGGTGTCGTACCCGGCCTCGGACCGGACCGCGGTCCTGAGGCCGGCGGATCCCGAGCGTTTGGCCAGCAGTTCGCGCAGGGTGCGGCGGATCTCGACCTGCTCCGCGGTGAAGGCGGCATCCATCGGGCGGGCTCCTCTCCAGAGACCCTGAACTGACGGAGCGTCATATTAGGCCGGTCGGCTGTGGATGCACAGAGGTGCGGGATCGGCGGACCTCGCCCGGAGCCGTCGCCGCGGCCCGGCAGCCGTCGGCCTCCTGGATGCGCCAGCAGCCCTACCGGGGCTCGATCTGATGTACCGTCAGATCCATGCCTTCCACTTCGCGCAAGGTCGCCGTCGTCGGCATATCCCTCTCCGACTGCGGCCGCGTCGACGGCCCCACCCCTTACGCCCTGCAGGCCCAGGCCGCCCGCCGGGCACTCGCCGACTCCGGCCTCGACCGCTCCCTCGTCGACGGCCTCGGCTCGGCCGGGCTCGGCACGCTCGCACCGGTCGAGGCCGCCGAGTATCTCGGCCTGAAGCCGCGCTGGGTGGACTCCACCGCCGTCGGCGGCGCCACCTGGGAGGTGATGGCCGCCCACGCCGCCGACGCGATCGCCGCCGGGCACGCGAACGCCGTCCTCCTCGTCTACGGATCGACGGCCCGCGCCGACATCAGAGCCGGGCGCCGCACCGCCAACCTGTCGTTCGGCGCCCGAGGGCCGCTGCAGTTCGAGGCGCCGTACGGGCACACCCTCGTCGCCAAGTACGCGATGGCAGCACGCCGCCATATGCACCAGTACGGCACCACCCTGGAGCAGCTCGCCGAAGTCGCCGTCCAGGCGCGGGCGAACGCCGCCGCCAACCCGGACGCGATGTTCCGCGACCCGATCACCGTCGACGACGTACTCGACGGACCGGTGATCGCGGACCCGTTCACCAAGCTGCACTGCTGCATCCGCAGCGACGGCGGCTGCGCGGTGCTGCTCGCGGCCGAGGAGTACGTACCGGACACCGCGAAGCCCCCGGCGTGGATCCTCGGCACGGGTGAGTACGTGTCCCACACCACGATGTCGGAGTGGGACGACTTCACGGTGTCCCCGGCCGCGGTCGGCGGGCGGCTGGCGTTCGAGCGGGCGGGGGTGCGCCCGGACGAGATCGACATCGCCGAGATCTACGACGCCTTCACCTACATGACCCTGGTGACCCTCGAGGACCTGGGGTTCTGCGGGAAGGGCGAAGGCGGTGCCTTCGTGGAGAAGGGGCGGATCGGGCGGGGCGGCGATCTTCCGGTGAATACCGACGGCGGGGGTCTGTCCGCCTGCCATCCGGGGATGCGGGGGCTGTTCCTGCTGGTCGAGGCGGTGCGCCAGCTGCGCGGCGAGGCGGGCGGGCATCAGGTGCGGGTCGCGGACGGCGGGCCACCGCGGCTGGCTGTCGCCTCCGGCACGGGCGGCTGGTTCTGCTCGTCGGGGACGGTGGTACTGGGCCGGGACTGACCCCTGCCGCTACGCGGCGTCGTCCGGGAGCAGGCGCTCGACCAGCTCCTCGATCAGGTCACCCGCCTGGCTCCCCGGGAACACATCGGGCAGCGTGAGGCGCTCCACGACCAGCCAGTTCGCCGCCAGGTAGATCATCCTGACCGCGTCGGCGTCACCCGGCAGACCGGCCTCGAGATGGGCGGTCACATTGTTCTCGACGTCCTCTTTGACGCGTTCGGTGAGCAGCGCGCGCAGTTCGGGGCGGCGGGTGGCCTCCAGGCGCAGTTCGAGCAGTGCGAGATAGCCGGTGCCGAACGCCGAGACCCGATCGACCACCTCCCGGACCAATTGCGCGGTCCTGGAGCGGGTGGCCGGGCCGGTGAGCATGGCCTCCATCGTGGCGTCATCCGGGCGCAGGCGTTCGTAGATGCGGGCGCCGGCCTGGTTGAGCAGGTCGTCGCGGCTGGCGAAGTAGTTGGACGCCGTGCCCTTGGGGACCTGCGCCTCGGCGTCGACACCCCGGAACGTCAGACCGCGTGCACCGTCCCGGGCGAGCAGTTCGATCGCGGCGTCCACGAGTGCCGCGCGCCGCGCCAGGTTCTGCCTCATCCGTACTCCTCATCACCGCCCCATGACCACTGCGAGTGTAGTGGTGCCCTGTCCGGGTTGTTGAATGCCCCCATGAACCCCACACATCCCACGGACCACGACGCGAGCGACCCGCAGGGGTCCTTCCGCGCGCTCCTGCGCACCCAGCGGGTCTGGGACATCTCCCTGCCCTCCTTCGACCCGGCCGCCGCACCCGGCGCGCCCCTGCCGCTGTTCCACCGGTGGTTCGCCGAGGCCGTGGCGGCCGGGCAGAGCGAGCCGCACACGATGACGCTGGCCACCGTGGACGAGCACGGGCGACCCGACGTCCGGACGCTGATGCTGCACGACGCGGACGACGAGGGCTGGCACTTCGCCTCGCACTCCACCAGCACCAAGGGCCGCCAGCTGGCCGCCCGGCCCGAGGCCGCGCTCGGCTTCTACTGGGCGGCGCAGGGCCGCCAGATCCGGCTGCGGGGCCCGGTGGTCACCGCCGCGTCCACGCAGAGCCAGGCCGATCTCCATGCCCGCTCGACCGGGGCGCTGGCCGCGGCACTGACCGGGCGGCAGTCCGATGTGCTGGGCTCGCTCGAGGAATTGGCGCGCGTTTCACAGGCCGCCTGGGAGCGGGCCGAGAGCGAGCCGGACGCGCCCGTGCCGACCTGGACGCTGTACGTGCTCCAGCCGCGCGAGGTCGAGTTCTTCCAGGGCGATGCGCGCCGGCAGCACGTACGGCTGCGCTACCGCCGGGACGGGGAAGGCGTCTGGGAGGGCGAACTGCTCTGGCCATGAGGCCGCGCCGGACGGAAGACGGGCACGGTGACCCCGTCGCTCTCGGCGCGGAAGGCGACCTCCAGCTCCATGCCGATGGCCAGTTGCCCGGCCCCGCACCCGACGACCTCGGTCATCATCCGCGTTCCCTCGGCGAGGTCCACGACCGCGGCGGCGTACGGGACGCGGTCGCCGAAGGGCGGCAGGTCGTTGCGGTGCACGACGGACCAGGTGTAGAGCGTGGCGCGGCCGCTCGCCCGCTCCCAGCCGACGTCCTCGCTCCAGCAGTGCGGGCAGAACTCGCGGGGATAGTGATGCGGCCGCAGGCAGGTGGCGCAGCGCCGGATCAGCAGCACGCCCTCGGCCGCGGCGTCCCAGAAGGGGCGGGTGAAGTCGTCGATGTCCGGGGTCGCGGTCACCGGAAGAGTCCGATCGCGCTGTCGAGGGACCAGGTCTGCCAGGACAGGGTGAACAGGGCGACCAGCGATATGAGGGCCATCATGGCGTTCTGACCCTGTTCGGCCCAGTCATGGATCATCAGGACGAGATAGAGCAGATTGAGCAGCAGGCCGCCGACCAGGGCCACGGGTGTCAGGAAGCCGGTGATCAGGCCGACGCCCAGGGCGAGTTCGGCGTAGACGACGACGTACGCCATCAGCTTGGGCCGCGGCGCCACCACCTTCTCGAAGCCGATCCTCACCTGGGGCCACTGGTGCCTGCCGGCGACATCGGCCGCCCAGGCGATACCGGTCCCGCGCTCGAACCAGCCCTTCTTGTCCTTGTGCCGCCAGCTCTCCAGCCACCACAGGCCGAGACCGATGCGCAAGACGGCGGCCCATTCGGCGCCGGTGAGCCAGACGGTCTCCATCGGAGCCCTCCCTCTTCCCCCGCTCGCGAATTTCTGACGGTACGTCAGTTCAGCGGATGAGGACGGACCCGCGCAAGAGGGCTGCGGCGGCGGGCGATGCGCGTCCGTGACCGATTCGCAACCGAACTCCGTCTTGAGTGAGACCCATCAAGTAGCGAGCCGATTACGATCGCGACTCATGGCCGACGAAAAGGACAGTGACAGATACACGGGCATCGACCGGACGAACGTCCGGCCCGTCTATGTCATCGGCGGCGGCCCCGGCGGGCTCGCCGCCGCCGCCGCGCTGCGCGAGCGCGGCGTACGCGCGGTGGTGCTCGAGAAGTCCCCCTCCGTCGCCGCCTCCTGGCGGCGCCACTACGACCGGCTTCATCTGCACACCACCCGCGCCCTGTCCGGACTGCCCGGCCTGCCCATCCCGCGCTCGTTCGGCCGCTGGGTCTCGCGCGACGACGTGGTCCGCTACCTGGAGAAGTACGCCGACTTCCACGAACTGGAGATCATCACCGGCGTCGAGGTCTCCCGGATCGACCCTGCCGGCCCCGACTGGGTACTGCACGCCACCGGCGGACGGCAGCTGACGGGGCGGGCGGTCGTGGTGGCCACCGGCTACAACCACACCCCCCTCCTGCCCGACTGGCCGGGCCGCACGTCGTACGCGGGCGAGCTGGTGCACGCGAGCGAGTACCGCCACCCCGCCCTCTACGCCGGCAAGGACGTGCTCGTCGTCGGCGCCGGCAACACCGGCGCCGAGATAGCCGTCGACCTGGTGGAGGGCGGTGCGGCCCGGGTGCGTCTCGCCGTGCGCACCGTCCCGCACATCGTGCGCCGCTCCACCGCAGGCTGGCCAGCCCAGCGCACCGGCATCCTGGTGCGCAGGCTGCCGGTGTGGGTGGTGGACCGGGCGGGCGCGCTCCTGTCCAAGGTCGCCGTGCCCGACCTCGCCGCACACGGACTGCCGCGCCCCGGCACAGGCCTGTACTCGCGGGTGAAGGACGGCGCGGTCCCGGTCCTGGATGTCGGCCTGATCGACGCCGTACGCAGCGGCAAGGTCGAACCGGTCGCCGCGCTCGCGTCGTTCGACGACAACAAGGTCGTGCTGGCGGACGGCAGCCGGCTGGCCCCGGACGCGGTGATCGCAGCGACCGGCTACCGCCGCGGCCTCGAGGGGCTGGTCGGCCATCTCGGCGTACTCGACGAGCGGGGGCGACCGTTGACGCGCGGCGGGCGGACGCCGGCGAACGCGCCGGGGCTGTACTTCACCGGATTCACCAACCCCATCAGCGGCATGCTCCGCGAGATGGCGATCGACACCCGGAAGATATCCCGTGCGGTCGCCCGCACGACCGCAAGGAAGACGGCCGGCTGAACCCGGTCGCCGCCCGCCCTCGTTCCGCCGCTCGTTTTACCCTTCGTCGCGCACCGACTGTTCCTGACTACTCGTCAGTTATGTAATCTGGCTATGAATCTGACTCTGCGTCAGGTACTGGCAGTCAGGGCCGACGAGCAGGAGCGGGGACCAGCAATGCTTGGATCTACTCACGGCATCCTCACCTCCGACCTTCGCCAGCGCGTGGTCGCCTGCGGGGAACAGCCCCGGGACGCCGTCCACGAGAGAACCACCAACACCGCGTCCGCCGGCGATCTCGACGTCAGCGGCCGTCCCCTGTACGCACCTGTCCCCGACCTCGACCGCTTCTTCCGGCCCGGATCGGTCGCCGTCGTCGGCGCATCCGACACCGAAGGGCGGCAGGGCGCCGGGATCACCCGGCAGCTCGTCGCCTGGGCGGACCGCGTCGGGGCCCGGCTGCACCCCGTGCACCCCACCCGGGCCTCCGTCTTCGGACTCGCCTGCGTCCCCTCGGTCCGCGAGCTGACCGAGCCCGTCGATCTGGCCGTACTGCTGGTCGCCGACCCGCTCCCGGTGATCGAGGAACTCGCCGAGACCAAGGTCAAGTTCGCCGTCGCCTTCGCCTCCGGGTACGCCGAGACCGGTGAAGAGGGCGCCGTCGCCCAGGCCCGGCTGGCGGCCGCCGTGGAACGTTCCGGCATCCGGCTGCTCGGCCCCAACACCAACCTCAACGCCTTCGAACGCTTCCGCGACGACCTCGACGGTCCCGCAGTCGCACTCATCACACAGTCCGGCCACCAGGGCCGTCCCGTCTTCACCATGCAGGAGCTGGGCGTACGTCTCTCCCACTGGGCGCCCACGGGCAACGAGGCCGACCTGGAGAGCGCCGACTTCATCTCGTACTTCGCCGAGCACCCCGACGTCGGCGCCATCGCCTGTTATCTCGAAGGACTCAAGGACGGCCGCTCCTTTCTGCTCGCCGCCGACAGGGCCGCCCGGCGCGGGGTGCCCGTCGTCGCCGTCAAGGTCGGCCGCACCGAGACCGGCGCCCGTTCCGCCGCCTCCCACACCGGCAAACTGACCGGCGCGGACGACGTGGTGGACGCGGCGATGCGACAGTTCGGGGTGATCCGGGTGAACGGGCTCGACGAGCTCCAGGACACCTCCGCGCTGTTGGCACGGGCGCGTACACCGGTTGCCGACGGGGTGGTCGTCTACTCCATATCCGGCGGCACCGGCGCGCACTTCTCCGACCTGGCCACCGCGGCCGGGCTGCGGATACCGCGGCTCTCCGAGGCCAGGCAGGCCGAACTGCACCAGTGGATACCGCCCTACCTGAACGTCTCGAACCCCGTCGACAACGGCGGCCACCCCGTGGGCGACTGGCGAGGCCGCAAGATCATCGACGCGATCCTCGCCGACCCGCAGGTCGGCGTGCTCATCTGCCCGATCACCGGCCCCTTCCCGCCGATGAGCGACAAGCTGGCCCAGGACCTGGTGGACGCGGCGGAGACCACGGACAAACTGGTGTGCGTCGTGTGGGGCTCCCCGCTGGGCACCGAGGCCGCCTACCGCGAGACGCTGCTCGGCTCCTCCCGGGTCGCGACCTTCCGTACGTTCGCCAACTGCATCACGGCCGTACGGGCCCACCTCGCCCACCACCGCTTCACCGCCGGCTACCGCTCGCCCTTCGACGAGGCCCCGCGTACCCCGTCGCCGTCCTTCCGCAAGGCGCAGGCCCTGATGTGCCCGGGCACGCAACTGAGCGAGCACGCGGCGAAGCAGCTGCTGCGCGCGTACGGGATCCGGGTGCCGCGCGAGCAGCTGGTGACCAGCGCGGCCGCCGCGGTCCGGGCGGCGAGCCTGGTCGGCTACCCCGTGGTCATGAAGGCGTCCGCGCCCCAGCTGGCCCACAAGAGCGAACTGGGCCTGGTCAAGGTCGACCTGACCTCGGCCAGCCAGGTGCGCGACGCCTACCGCGAACTCACCGACATCGCCCGCTACGAGGGCGTCGACCTGGACGGGATCCTGGTCTGCCAGATGGTCGAGTGGGGTGTCGAGATGGTCGTAGGGGTCACCCGGGACGCGCTGTTCGGCCCGACGGTGACGGTCGGCCTCGGCGGGGTGCTGGTGGAGGTCCTCCGCGACACCTCCGTACGCGTCCCTCCGTTCGGCGAGGACCAGGCCCGCGCGATGCTCGCCGAGCTACGCGGTCGTGCCCTCCTGGACGGGGTGCGCGGCGGCCCGCCGGTGGATGTGGACGCGCTGGTGGAGGTCGTGCTGCGGGTCCAGCGGATGGCGCTGGAACTGGGCGACCAGCTCCGCGAGCTGGACATCAACCCGCTCATGGTGCTGCCGCGGGGGCAGGGCGCGGTGGCCCTGGACGCGCTGGCGGTGTGCCGATGAGTGCCGTTCTGCATCGCGTGGACAGCGGCGTCGCATGGATCACCCTCAACCGCCCCGAGGCGATGAACGCCGTCACCCGGGACCAGCGGGAGAAGGTCATCGCGCTGCTCGCCGACGCGTCCGCCGACCCTGCCGTACGGGCGGTCGTCCTCACCGCCACCGGCAAGGGCTTCTGCGCGGGCGCGGACCTGCGCGACGGCACACCGTCGACGGACGAGCGGATCGCGGGAGACGTCGCCCGGATGATCCGTCTGGGCGCTCAGCGCATCATCGCCGCCGTACTGGACTGCGAGAAGCCGGTGATCGCCGCGGTCAACGGCACGGCGGCCGGAATCGGCGCGCATCTCGCGTTCGCCTGCGACCTGGTGCTGGCGGCGGAAGGCGCCCGCTTCATCGAGGTCTTCGTCCGCCGCGGCCTGGTCCCGGACGGCGGCGGAGCGTATCTCCTGCCCCGGCTGGTCGGCCCGCAGCGCGCCAAGGAGCTCATGTTCTTCGGCGACGCCCTGCCGGCGGCGGAGGCGGAACGACTCGGCCTGGTCAACCGGGTGGTCCCGCCCGACGCCCTGGAAAAGACGGCCCGCGAGTGGGCCGAACGCCTGGCCACGGGCCCGACGAGGGCGCTGGCGCTGACCAAGCACCTGGTGAACGCATCGTCGGACATGGACCGCGCGACGGCTTTCGCGGCGGAGGCGACGGCCCAGGAACTCAACATGACGACGCACGACGCGAACGAGGGCGTGGCGAGCTTCAGGGAGCGGCGGGCAGCGGAGTTCCGGGGGCGTTAGGCCCTGTCCGGGCCGGCCGCTCGACCGCGCGAGCCGATGCCGGCCCGGCGCTACTGCTTGTCGAGGATGTGCACGTCGCCCGAGTCGGCGTCGCCGAACAGGGCGAAGAGTTCGGGGGCCTCCTCCGTACCGCCGACGGTCCATGCCAGCTCGCCGCAATCGGCAGTGTCGAGTTCGACCGCGATCCGGCCGCTGTTGAACCCGTCCTCACCGCGCTGCCAGGTCCCGCCGCCTGTACAGCGTTCGAGGGCATAGGTGTCGAAGTAGTCGTCCCCCTCGTACGGCACCGCCTCCAGCACCGCTCTGCCACCCGGCTGAAGATGGAGGACGGTGCCGTCGTCACGGCCCTTCCAGACACCCATGAGCTGCTGCTCGGTCAGGTCCGGAGGCTCGTACTCCTCGATGACGCCGGTGAGCAGTGCGGTGACTCCCAGGACGAGAACGGCTCCCACGGCACCGAGGCCCACGAGCGATGTGCGCCGCCAGATCTTCGGCTGCGGCGAGGAACCGCTCCTGCGGTGCCAGTACGCGGCACTCAGCGCGGGCAGCACGCCGCTCGCCACGGTCCACGGCCACGCGACGAGGAACGACCCGACGAGAAATGCGAGCCCGGCCGCGTACACCGCCCCGAGCACGGCGAGGCCGACCGCGGTCCAGGCCCACTCCGGTCCGGGCAGACGCCGCGCCGTCACCCGGGCGGCCGCGGTCACGGGCAGGGTGTACGCCCCGGCATGGGCCCATCCCGCGACCGCCAGCACGAGCGGCCCGACCCCGCACATGCAGAGCAGGCCGACCGCCGCCGGGCCGCCTCCGAATCCGACGCCGTAGGTGTCGTCGCCCACCGAAAGGATCATCGTGGCGAGGCCGACGACCGCCGCCTGCCAGGCGAAGGCGGCCGCCCCGGCCTGGACGGTCGTGTCCCCCGGCTCCGGCTGCGGGCCGGACTCCTGCTGCTGATCCCGCACTCTTCCTGCCCCCATCGCGCCGACGGTACGTACCGGCCGGACGAGCGCCGCGCGCCCGGACCCCCTTCCGTGTTTGAACGCGTTCAAACACGGAGGACCGTACCGCACGCTCTCCTCGCCGTCGCACCAGGGTTCCTATCTGACGACCCATCAGGTCTAATGGTCGACGTGATGGGACACGCAGCCATGGCCGCCACGGCCGTCCGCTACCTCAGGTCGGTCGGCGCCCCGACAGCGGCGCCGGGCGTCGACGCCCTGCCGCGCCCCGATCTGCGGGCCGTCGGCGACGACGAGCGCCTGCCGGTCGACACGGGTGAGTTCCGCCGCGTACTGGGCCACTTCGCGAGCGGGATCACCGTCGTGACCGCCCACGACGAGGAAGGCCCCGCCGGGTTCGCCTGCCAGTCCTTCACGTCCCTGTCCCTCGACCCGCCCCTGGTCGCCTTCATGGTCGCCCGCACCTCGACGACCTGGCCGCGCATCGCGCGCGCCGGGTCGTTCTGCGTCAATGTGCTGGGCGCGGACCAGGGCGAGATGTGCCGCGCCTTCGCGGTCAGCGGCGCGGACAAGTTCGCCGGGGTGGCCTGGACCCGCTCACCCGCGACCGGCTCCCCCCTGCTGGACGGTGTCCCGGCCTGGATCGACTGCACGATCCGGACCGTCCACACCGGCGGCGACCATCTGATCGTGGTGGGCCGGGTGGAGACCCTGGACGCTCAGCAGGAGGGGGCGCCACTGCTCTTCCACCGCGGCCGGTTCGGCCGCTTCAGCGCCTAGACTCCGGCCGGCTTCGGCGTGGGAGCGGCTTGCGGCGGACCCCGAGGGCCATCAGCGCCGCCGCCGCGCACGGCGCGCCCGAGGCGTACCGGATCACGTCGTACGAGCCGAAGGCGTCGCGGGCCACGCCGCCCGCGAAGGCGAAGACCGCCGCGCCGACCTGGGGGGCGAGTACCCAGCCGAAGACGATGGCGCTGTCGTCGCCGTAGTGCTCGCGGCACAGGGCGATCGCCGGCGGGACCGTCGCCACCCGGTCCGGGCCGTAGAAGACGATGAAGAAGAGCATCGGCGGGTGTACGGACGGCGCGAGCAGCATCGGCAGGGAGAGCGGGCCGATGCCGCGCAGCGCACAGGAGGCCGCGAGCAGTCGCCGCGCCTCGAGGCGGCCGGTGAACCAACCCGACGCGATCGTGCCGACGACATCGAAGACGCGGCCGCTGTGATCGGCATGCCGTGGTTGTGGGCAGCGGGTAAGAAGTGGGTTTTGACCAGGCCGTTCCTCGACGCGCCGCAGATCGCGAAGGTGCCGGCGAGCAGCCGGAACGGTCCGGTGCGGGCCGCCCGGAACAGCGCCGTGACCGCGCGCCGGGCCGCGCCCGGCACCGGGTCGGGCTTGGGCGTGAAGCCCCAGGCGCCGTACGCGGCGATCCCCACGTCCGCCGGATGGTCGCGCAGCAGCAGCCAGACGAAACGGGACGACGGCCAGGGCGGAGAGCGCCACGGTGTTCGCGGCGGGTCGCCGGCCGTGGTTCTCCGCCAGCCTGGACAGCAGCGGCAGGAAGACCCAGTTGGCCGGAGCGCCGGCCACCGTGAGGAAGCCGCGGGCAGGGAGTTCCCGCTAGCGGGAACTCCCTGCAGGCAAGGGCCGGACGATGCTCGCACAAGGCGAGGGGGCGGATACTCAAGCGCTAACGGCTTCTCGCTCCGCCGCATGCACCGGTCCTGAGTGCCGGGTTACTCGTTGAACCAATGGGAGTACACGGCCGGGCCACCACCGTCCCACCAGAGCTGCATCTGGTACTCATTGGCGTTGGGGATGTTGTAGCCCTTCTTGTCGCAGCCGGCATCGCCGCCGTCGTCGATGGTCATAATCGTCGCACCACCGCCGCGGACCAGCTGGCCCGTCACGCCATGACCGTCCGCCTTGGTGTCGCAGACCTGGAACATGTCACCGTCATCGATGAAAGTCATCGACCCCCGGCCCTCCGGAAGCTTGATGACCTTGTTCTCATCGAGGGCGGCGGCCTGAGCCGTCGACGCCGTGCCGGCGAGCACCGCAGCGACGGCCGCACCAGCCACCGCTATACGGGTGAACGTCTTACCCATTTGATTCCTCTCTCACTGCAGGACGGGGGACAGCCCAAGAGGGCACCCACCCCGACACGAAATTCGGTTGGGACGCGGGGCTACTACTCGTTGAACTTTCTGGAGTACACGGTGCCGCCGCCGCCGCCCCACGTGAGCGTCATCTGGAAGTAATCAATTCCGTTGGGGACGTTCCAGCCGCCCTTGTCGCAGCCGGCGTCTCCGCCGTCGTCGACGGTGAGCATTCTGCGATTCTCGTCGTCGATCACCGTGCCCTCGACGCCATGGCCGTCTGCCTTGGTGTCGCAGACCTGGAACATGTCACCGTCGTCGATGTAGGTCATCGACCCCCGGCCGTCCGGAAGCTTGATGACGATGTTGGTGTCGAGGGCGGCGGCCTGAGCCGTCGACGCCGTGCCGGCGAGCACCCCAGCGACGGCCGCACCGGCCACAGCGACGCGAGTGAAAGTCTTACCCATTTGATTCCTCTTTTCTCTGCAGGACGGGAGGCAGCCCAAGAGGGCGCCCACCACACAGCGTTCGGGACTACTCCTTGAAGTGATGGGAGTAGACCCAGTCGCCACCGCCGTCCCAAACGAGCGCCATCTTGACCGACCACGTAACGCCGATGTCGTAGCCGCCCTTGTCGCAGCCGGCGTCGCCGCCGTCAGTAACGGTGAGCTTGACGCGCTCTGCCAAACCCATCTCTATGACCTGGCCGGTCATGCCGTAGCCGTCTGCCTTGGTATCGCAGACCTGGAACATGTCACCGTCATCGATGAAGGTCATCTTGCCGTGACTGTTGCTGATGGTCTTGTTCTCGATGGCCTGAGCCGTCGATGCCGTGCCGGCGAACACCGCGACCACGGCCGCACCGGCCACCGCAATGCGAGTGAACGAATTCACCACTGATTCCTCTTTCTGTGCAGGAACGCGGAACAGCCCGAAGGAACGCGGAAGGCCCCAGGGATGGTCCGCCCGAAACGAGACTCGGCTGGAGTAGGACTACTCGTTGAAGTAGCCGGACGTGATGGTGCCGCCGCCTCCGTCCCAGCTGAGCGCCATGCGGACCGAATTCATTTGCCCGACGTCGTAGCCGTCCTTGTCACAGCCGGCATCGCCGCCATCGGTAATGATGAGAATCGTGTGGTTCAGGTCCTCCACCATGCCGGTCATGCCATGGCCGTCTGCCTTGGTGTCGCAGACCTGGAACATGTCACCGTCATCGATGTAGGTCATCTTCCCCCGGCCGCTCGGGTAGTAGATGGTCTTGTTGGTGTCTGCCAGTGCCGGCGACGCCGAAACAGTGAGCACCGTAACGACGGCCGCACCAGCGACAGCTATACGGGTAAAGGTTTTGACCATTGGTTCCTCTTTCTCTGCAGGACTGCGATGCAGCCCGAGGTCCGACTGATCGGCACCGACGTTAAGGGAGTGTGATGGGCCGGTAAACAGATTTGAGGTTGCTCTGAGCTTCACGGTTATTCACGGAAAGTGACCGGAATGAAGAATTCCAAGCGCCGAAGGTGCGATAAAGGGGCACAGAAACAAACCGAATCGGACCTCGCGGGCATACGCTCCGGGTACGAAGATCACCTGAAGGTGAGCCACATCACACCTGGCCAACTCCCTCCGACAGTCCGGTGGTTGGGGACGTGACGGGGATGGCCGACCGATTTACCCATGACTGACGTAGCGTCAGGCTCCGGCCGGGCCACGTCGGCGGTTCGGCCGCGCCCAGTTTGGCCACGCCGGGAGCGCGATGCCGCCGGCCCAGCGGTTACGCAACCGATTGCGTTCACGTAACTCAGCCAGATCAGGCGCCAGTTCGCCGAAGAGGTGACCCGGTGCAGCTTCGGACATGCGGATCAGCTTCGAACTGCACAGTGACGCATCTCCACTGCGATGCCGTTGCCGCGGGCGGCCGGGCTGTGCCGTCCGTGATCCGGGCGCAGCGCTGGTCAGGTGGGGTGTGGTTCCGGTCGCCGCGGAAGCGGTGCCGGGGCATGGTGAAGGCATCGGTGGCCGGCCGACGCGAGAGTCGAACGCTGCGCCCCGGCGGCGGCAGGAGCAGGGGTACGTGACGTCGCGAATGCAATACGACCCGCGTGCGCCATGACCGGCGCCAGGTTGACCTGACGTATGGTCAGCTACAGGTGGATCGGTCGGCCGCCACTCGCCGCTTCCCCAACGATGGGACTGACAGAGGGAGTTGACCAGGTGTGACGTGGCCCACTTTCAGGCGATCTTCGTACCCGGAGAGTGTGCCACGAGGTCCGATTCGGTTTGTTTCTATGCCCCTTATCGCACCATCGGTGCTTGGAATTCTTCATTCCGGTCACTATCCGTGAACAACCGTGAAGCTCAGACCAACCTCAACTCCGTTTACCGGCCCATCACCCTGCCTTAGGGTCAATGCCGATCAGTCGGACCTCGGGCTGCACCGCAGTCCCAGTAGAAAGAGGAATCAATGGTCAAGTCGCTCACCCGCATAGCTATCACCGGTGCTGCCGCCGCCGCGGTGCTCACTCTCACGGCGTCGCCGGCACTGGCAGACAGCAACAAGACCATCTCCTACCCGGACGGCCGGGGGAAGATGACCTACATCGATGACGGAGACATGTTCCAGGTCTGCGACACCAAGGCGGACGGCCATGGCATGACGGGCCAGCTGGTGGATGAAAGACTCTTCCCGATGATCGTCGTCACCGATGGCGGCGACGCGGGCTGTGACAAGAAGGGCTACGACGTCGGCAACTTCGGGTCGTACCAAATGTGGCTCTCGTGGGACGGCGATGGCGGAACCGTGAAGTCTGGATGGTTCAACGAATAGCCCCTGCACGGCGTTTCGCGGACGCAAATCAAGGCTTGCAAACGAAGTGTTGCGGCGCGTTATTTGATGTCGATGCGCTACCTGGGTCTGTCGCGCGAGTGCATCAATACGTCGTGCCATAAGGATTCGCCTGGATCCCGCAGAAACGTACGTCGCGTTCCACCTCGTCGAACGTGAGCCGGCTGCGAGGCTCGGTCAGCAGGATCTGGGCATCCTCGGCCCGGCCCTGGAAGAACGCACGCTTGCGGCAGGAGTCGGTGGCTCCGAAGCGCTCTTCACTCCGGTTGTGTGTGCTCCCTGACCAGTGTGAGGCAGCGCAGGTTCCGGCGAGACAGTTCTGCGAAGAGCCGTCCGTCCGGTTGTCACGGTGGATCCAACTCCAGGATGCAGTCGACCAGATGAGCCCACGGAGCTGGGTCCCGCGGCACCCTGCGGTCAGGCTGCGCGGATTGCCGTTCATCGCAACCACGGCGGCCGGCTTCCGGATCCAGGGCGTGCGCATGCTCGCCCTTCTCGGCCGTACTGGTGGTTCTCGACTTCGCCGCCGAGCGTGGTCCGCTTCTCGTCGTCGATGCTCATGGCCGAGCCGGCGGCTTTCGATCTCGGTCGCGAGATCCTCGACCCAGTCTTCTCTCCCGTGGAGGTACGGCCATGAAACCCGAACAACTGGTCCGCGACGACCTTGAGGGAAAGGCACAGGAGGTGCGGTCACCCGACAGGGAGGCCGAGCAGGTCCATCGGGCGCGGCGCCGCCGCAAGGTCCGAAGCCTCGGGGTGGCCGGCATCGTCGCGGCGGTCGTCGCAGCAGGCGTCGCGGTATCGCTGGGCGTGAACGGTGGTGACACACACGGGCGGCACGCGAGCGCGCATCCCACCCCGGACGTGGTGGCACGTCCCGATCAGTCGCCACCGCGGGAGCTCATCGCCGCGGGGAAGGTTGCCGTCTCGGCGTACTACACGGGGAGGGCCGAGAAGCGGTCGAACGGGGACGGGGTCGTTACTTTCGAGTGGAGTTTGCTCAACGCTGCCACCGGGCGATACGAGAAGACTGACTGGGCCTGGCTCGATGTGGCTCCGGGGATGAAGACCGCAGCGGTGCTGGAGCGCGATCTGCCCGTCAAACGCATCGGGCTGCTGAACCTGGCCACAGGCAAGGTGGAGCGCTGGGTCAAGGTGGACAAGGGCGTCGGCGGTGTGCAGTTCTCGCCCGACGGCAAGCGCCTGGTGGCAACTGCATACGGCCTCAATCCGGATGGCCTGTTCAAGGAAGCGTCGTACCGGCTGAACGACAAGACGGTGCCAGGGCCAAAGCCGAGCCGTACTGGCTTCTATGTCATCGATGTCGCTTCCGGACGGGCGGACTTCACCGAGCGCCCGCCGAAGAAGAATGACCGCGGGTTCATCACCGGCGGCGGGCGTCAGGACCTCAGCTGGAGCCGTGACGGCAAGTTGCTGTGGGAGCCCTGGCGCAACAAGGCGGGCAAGGTCTTTTACAGCGTGGACGGTAAGGAGGTGCCCGTCCCGAAGCTGGAGGCGAACCTGGGCCATCCGGGGGCGGTCCTCTCCCCCGACAGGAAGCTGGTAACGGGCGAGTTCGCAGGCCAGAACGGCCAGATCGTCTCCGAGGTACTGGATGCGAAGACCGGCAAGCGTGCCGCACTCGTACCCGGTCAGCAGCTGCTTGCCTGGGCCGATGACGACTGGCTCATCGCCTGGAGGTGCGACCCCGAACAATGCAGTCCCGGCAAGGGCGAGTTCCGCAACCAGCTGATCCTGGTCAGCCTGGACGGAAAGAGCGTGACTCCGCTCTCCGGCTTCCGGAAAGCTGACCTCCACTACAGCGACCGTTGGACTCCGGTACTTACAGAACGCTGACCGCGCAGACGGGGGGAATTTGTGGCGCTCACAACACTCGGGCTCACCGAGGACTCGGACACCCTGTACCGCACCATGCTCACCAGACCCGACCACGGGGTGACCTCGCTCGCGGCCGACCTCGGCTGGCCCGAGGAGCAGGTGCGCAAGGGCCTCGACGAACTGGCCGACCTGTCGCTGCTGTGCGCACCGATGGGGGGCGTATCCGGCGAACTGGGCGTCGTCAGCCCGCAGATCGCCCTCGAGCTGCTGCTGAGCCGGCAGACCGCCGAGGTGGCCCGCCGGCAGCAGCAGCTCGCCGAGAGCCGGGCGGCGGCCGCCGCGCTCATCGCCGGGTACGGCGCGGGGTCGGCCGAGCGGGACGAGCGGCGGCACGACGACGGGACGGAGAAGCTGCTCGGTGTGGAGGCGGTCCGGCGCAAGATCGCCGAACTGGCGGACCGGGCCGAGCGGGAGACGGCCTCGTTCGCGCCCGGCGGCGCGCAGCCGGCCGACAACCGGGCCGCCAGCCGGCCCATCGCCCAACGGCTCATCGACCGCGGCATCACGGCCAGGACCGTCTACCAGGACAGCATCCGCAACGACCCGGCCAGCGTGGAGCACGCCGAGTGGCACGTGGCGCGCGGCAATCAGATCCGCACCGTGGCCGCGCTGCCGATGCGGATGCACATCGTGGACGGCGCCGTCGCGCTCGTCCCGCTGGACCCGGAGGACAGCTCCCGCGGGGCGGTCGTGATCCGCGAACGGGGTGCGGTGGCCGCGTTCATGGCCCTGTATGAAGCGGTCTGGGCAACCGCGCTTCCGCTGGGCGAGGCGCCGCGCCGCAGCCTGGCCGATCCTGGGTCGATCCACCGCGAGCTGCTGCGGCTGCTCGCTCGAGGGTGCACGGACCAGGCCGCGGCACGCCGTCTCGGGGTGTCGCTGCGCACCGAACGCCGCCTCATCTCGGAGCTGATGACGCAGCTGGGCGCCCGCAGCCGCTTCCAGCTCGGCCACAAGGCGATGGAACGCGGCTACCTGTAGAGGGGTGCGGCGGTACCGGGCGGTGCGGCCGCCCGGTACCCCCCCGCCTCTTTGCGTCGTCCTGAGCCGCGACGCTCGCACAACCGGCGAGCCGGCTCCTGCTCCGCGACGGCCGGCGGCCCCTACCGACGGGCGGCTCCGGGTACGCCGGTCCGACGCGAGCCGCGACGCAGTGCCCTCCGGGGCGGGCAGCAGGTGCCCGCGCCGTGCCCCCCACCACCCGCAGGGCCCCGCAACGGGCGCACCCCGCGCTCTGGGGACACGGGCACGAGGGTGCCAGGGGCGGTATGTGCCACGGACGGGCCGTGACAGGCGCACCGGGCGCAGGCAAGACTTCTTGGTATCCCCTCGCCGGTGACGGCGGGCCGCCGCCGAGAAGAGAGCCCCGATGCTGCCCTTCCCCTCCCGCACATCCCGCAGCGGTGTCCGCCGCTGCGGAAGGGTGCCGGGGAACGGCATCCGGGGTGGCTGCCGCCGCGGTCCCACCCCGGTTCGTCCCGTCTGACCGACCGCGCTCCGCCGTCCTCCGCCCCCTCGCCCGGACCGTCCGTCCCTCGCTTGAACCGCGCGCACCGTCGCGTGGTCCCACGCGACTCGAAGGAGACCGCTTTGCACGCATCTGTACCGGTACACGACGTCCTTGGTATCGGCTTCGGTCCCGCCAACCTCGCTCTCGCCATTGCGCTGGAGGAGAAGCACCCGGGCCTCGATGCCCGCTTCCTGGAATCGCGTCCGGCCCCGGACTGGCAGCCGGGCATGCTGCTCGACGGGTCGGACATTCAGAACCACCCCAGCCGCGACCTCGTCACCCTGCGCAATCCGCGCAGCCGCTACAGCTTCCTCAACTACCTGCACGAGAACGGCCGGCTGCTGCGACACCTGAACCTGCCCGGCGAGTTCCCGCTGCGCAAGGAGTACGCGGGCTACATCCGCTGGGCGGCCGGCCACTTCACCCACGTCGTGGACTGCGGGCAGCGCGCCGCCTCCGTCGGCACCATCGAACAGGACGGCGAGACGCTGTACGAGGTGGTGACGGACGCCGGGCGGCGTTACCTGGGCCGCACCCTCGTGATGGCCCCGGGCCGCACCCCGTACGTCCCCCGGCCCTACGACGCGGTGCACAGCTCCCGGGTCTTCCACCTGACCCGCTACCTGCCGCAGGTGGCCGCCCTGACTGCGGACGGCGAGCCGGAGGCGGTCGCCGTGATCGGCGGCAGCCAGAGCGCGGTGGAACTCGCACTCGACCTGTCCCGGCGCTTCCCGCGGACCCGCGTCGTCACCTACACCCGCTCCCACTCGCTGCGGCTGAAGGACACCAGCCCCTTCAGCGAGGAGGGGTACTTCCCCGAGTTCACCGCGTACTACCACGCGGCTTCCCCGGCCGGCCGGCGCAAGCTCGACGCCTACATGCACCCGACGAACTACTCCTCGGCCGACGGCGACGTGCTCCGGGAGCTGTACCTCGCCATGTACGAGCAGGAACTCGACGGCGAGCAGCGGCTGTTTGTGCGCGGCAACCACGAGGCGACCGCTGTCGCCGCCGGCGACCGCAGCGTGACCATCGACTTCCGCGAGATGCACACCGGCGAACAGGTCCGCGACACGGTGGACTTCGCGGTGCTGGCGACCGGCTTCCGCAACATGGGCCCCGGCCCCCACGAGGAGCTGCACCCGCCCATGCTGGCGCCGCTCGCGCCCCGCCTGGCTACCGAGCCGGACGGCCGTCTGGAGGTCGCCACCGACTACCGGCTGCTGTCCGTCGACCCCGCGGACGCCCTGCCCCCGCTGTTCTTGAACGGCCTGTGCGAGTCCAGCCACGGCATCGGCGACGCCGGCTCCTTCAGCCTCCTGTCGCTACGCGCCGGCACGCTCACCGACTCGCTCGCCGCCGCCCTGGCGCACCGCACCCCGACTGCGGACCCGCCGCGGGCCGCCGCCCCAGAGCCGGCCGCTGCCCCGCACACCGCCGTGGCCGCGTGACCGGCGCCTTCGCGACACCCGCCGGCCCTCGGGCCTACGCCCCCAACGACGGGAGAGGACCTACTGTGCACGTCAACGACCTGGTGGTGGCCGGATTCGGGCCCTCCGGCATCGCGCTGGCCGCGGCCGTCGAGGACCACGACGACGCCCACCCCCAGCAGCCGCCGCTCACCGCCGCCTACCTGGAGCGCGCCGCCGACTCCGCCTGGCAGCCCTACCAGGTGCTGCCGGGCACCGACATCCAGCACCACTTCCTGCGCGACCTGGCCACCCCGCGCGACGCCGCGTCCCGCTTCGGCTTCGTGCCGTTCCTCCAGCAGAGCGGCCGCTTCTACGAGTTCACCCTGCTCGGCGGGTACGTCAGCCGCCTGGAGTGGTCGGCGTACGTGCAGTGGGCGGCCGAACAGGTGCGCCGGCGGCCCGCCTACCACCGCGAGGTCGTCTCGGTGGAGCCCGTCACCGACGCCGACGGGGTGGTGCGCACCGCGCGGGTCGTCAGCCGCGACCCGCGCGACGGGAGCCGCTTCGAGGACCTCGGCCGCAACGTCGTGATCGCCACCGGGCACCGCCCGTACCTGCCCGAGGTGTTCCGCGAGGCGGCCGGCGAGCGGGTCTTCCACGCGAGCGAGTTCCTGCTGCGGGCAACCGCGCTGCCCGCGCCTCCCGAGGACCGCCCGGTCCGCTGGGCGGTGATCGGCGCCGGCCAGACCGCCGGCGAGATCGTGCTCCACCTGCACGGCTCCGACCCGCGCTCCGAGGTGCACTCGCTGGTGCGCCACGCCGGCTTCCGCATGTACGAACTCGGTCACTTCAGCAACGAGGTGTACTTCCCCAAGGAGACCGAGTACGTCTACGGGCTGGAGCGCGAGGCACGCGAACAGGTTCTCGCCCAGGCCCGGGCGACCAACTACTCCGCCGTCGACCCGGACGTCTCCACCGCCCTGTACGCGGCGAGTTATCAGGACAGGCTGACCGGCGCGCACCGCCTGACAATGCACCGCCGCACCGAAGTCACCGGCGTCGACGTGCGCCCCGACGGCGTGGTCCTGGAGACCGCCGAGGTGTTCACGGGTGCGAAGCAGAGACTGGAGGTCGACGCCGTCGTGCTGTGCACGGGCTACACCGAGCCGCGCCTGCCCGAGCCGCTCGCGCCGTTCGCGTCCCTGCTCGCGTGCGAGGACGACGGCCTGCCCGTCGTCACCCGCGGCCACCGCGCCGTGACGACCGACGCCTGCGAGGTGGGGATCTACCTGGACGGCGTCACCGAGTGGCGGCACGGCATCGCCAGCGCCGCCTCCTTCAGCCAGATGGCCGTGAAGGCCGACGCCGTCCACCGCGACCTGCGCGGGCAGCTGGCCCGTCGGCGGGCCGCCGCCGCGGTCCCTGCGGCCGCACCCGCCGCCGTCTGACCGGCCCGGCCGTCCGCGCCCTCCCCCGACCACCCGAAAGGTCCCGCCGTGCACATCTTCACCACCGGCCCCGACGACATGCTCTTCGAGGAGCAGTACAACGTCGCCGGCCGCCGCATCTTCCCGTGGAAGGAGGCCGTCGCCGAGCCGTTCTGGGGCGGCGCCTGGATCGACGTGGAGCCCGGAGCCACCTCCACTGCCCACGCCCACGACGAGAACGAGATGTTCTTCGTCACCGAGGGCAGCGGCGTCATGCGCATCGGCGACGAGAAGCGCCGCGTCTCGGCCGGCGACACGGTCTTCATCACCCCGTTCAAGGACCACGACCTCACCAATGACGGGACCACCCGCCTGCGGTTCATCACCATCTGGTGGGGCAGCGCCGAGGCGATCGCCGCCGAACGCGCCTACTGGGCCGAGCAGTTCGGCATCGAGGACCCGGGTGCCGGCCCCGCCGCCGCGCCCGCCCTCGAGGACGCCGAGGGTGTGACGGGCCGGTGAGCCGGTCCGCGGCCGCGGACGCCGTCGTGGTGGGCGGCGGCGTCGTCGGCGCCGCCCTCGCCCACCGGCTGGCCTGGGCCGGGCTGGAGCGCGTCGTGCTGTGCGAGCAGGCCCGGGTGGCCGCCCACGGCGCCACCTCCCGATCCGGCGGTCTCATCCGCCTCCACCACACAGTGCACAGCGACACCGAGCTCACCGCCCGCAGCCTGCCCGTCTTCGAGCAGTGGGCGGACGTCGTCGGCGGCGACTGCGGCTACCGGCGTACCGGCTTCCTCCAGCTGGTCGGCCCGCGGTACGCCGAGGCCCTGGCCGCCAACACCGCGGCGGCGGCCGCCGCCGCGGGGCCCCGCCGCACCGAGGTGATCGACCCGGCCGAGGCGCGGCGGCTCTACCCGGGCCTGGCCCTGGACGGGGTGGCGGCTGCCGCCTTCGAACCCGATGGCGGCTACGCCGACCCGGTCCGTGCGGCCACCGCCTGGGCGGACGCCGCCCGGCGCCAGGGTGTCGAGATCCACGAGGGCGTCCGCGTCCACGAGGTCCTGACCTCCGGAGACCGCGTCGCGGGCGTGGAGACCACGACCGGGCGGATCTCCGCCCCGCTCGTCGTCCTCGCGAGCGGCGCCTGGGGCGACGCCCCGGCCGCCCGCCTGGGGGTGCGCGTTCCCGTGACGGCCCGCCGTATCGGACTCGCCCAGGCGCACCTGCCGGGCGCCGGCCGGCGCGGCGCCGACGTCTCCGTGCCCACCTGCATCGACGACACCACCGGCAGCTACTTCCGACCTGAGGGTGCCGACCGGCTCTTCTTCGGGGTGCCCTCGCACCCGGACGTCGCGATCGGGCACGACGTGGCGCCCCTCACGCCGGACGAACTCTCCTCGGCGCTCGCCGCCATCGCCCGCCGGGTGCCCGCCGTCGCGTCCGCGCCGCTCACCGGCACCCGTGCCGGGCTCGACGGCTACACCCCCGACAAGCGGCCGGTTATCGGTCCGGCCGGTCCCGACGGGCTCTACCTGGCCCTCGGGTTCAGCGGCGGAGGCTTCAAGATGGCGCCCGCCGTCGCCGAGCTGGCCGCCGCCGAGATCCTCGACGGGCAGGCCGTGACCGGCAAGGCGGAGCAGCCGCTGCTCGCGCCGTACCGGCTGGAGCGGTTCGCCGAAGGCCGCGGGATCGTCCCGGAGGCGCCCTATGCGCAGATGTGACCGTGCCCTGCGGGCCGCCGCCGCCCGGATGCGGGAGGACGTCGCGACCGTACGGGCCAAGGATCCGGCCGCCGGCAGCCGCCGGGAGGTGCTGCTCTACCCGCACATCCACGCGCTGTGGACGTACCGCGTCGCACACCGGCTGTGGCGCCGAGGCCACCGGCTGACCGCCCGCGCGCTGTCTCTGGGCGCACGCGCCGTCACCGGCATCGAGATCCACCCGGCCGCGGTGATCGGCCGCCGCTTCTTCATCGACCACGGCACCGCCGTCGTCATCGGCGCGACGGTCCGCATCGGCGACGACGTGATGCTGTACCACCAGGTCACGCTGGGCTCGACCGGCTGGTGGAAGGACATGCGCCGCCCCGCCGGCGCGCGCCGGCACCCGGTGGTCGAGGACGGCGTCGTCATCGGCACCGGGGCGAGCGTCCTCGGTCCGGTGACGGTCGGGGCGGGCGCGCGGATCGGCGCGCACGCCGTGGTCCTCACCGACGTGGCGCCGGGCGTACGGGTGACCGCGCCCGTTGCCGAGATCCACCCGCCGGCCGCCGGGCCCCCGACGGCCACCGTCCACCCGCCGGGCGTCACCGTGCCCGCACCGGCGCAGCCCGCAGCCGCCCTCGTGGCGCCGCTCCTGCCGGCCGCGGGGCCCGCCCCCGAGCCCGCGGCGGCGCCCGCGCCGGTACGGATCCGGCCCGTACGGATCCGGCCGGTGCGGGTCCGCGCCACGCGGGCCGCCGCGCTGCCGTCCGCCCCGGGGCCCGTGCGCCACGCCGTCCCGCCGACGGCAGGCCCGTAGGCCCGCCCGGCGCCACAGGCCACGCACCCCGCCACCCGCCCGCCTTCTCTCCCACGAGGACCCCGACACCCATGAGCCAGCCGCAGACCACCGCCGCGCCCGCCTACGTCGTCACCAGCGCCCCGCCCAACCCCAACGGCGACCTCCACCTGGGCCACCTCTCCGGGCCGTTCCTCGGCGCCGACGTCCTCTCCCGGCACCTGCGCCAGCGCGGCCGCACCGTCCACTACGTCGGCTACTCCGACGAGCACTCCTGCTACGTGCCGCGCCGGGCCGCCGAGATCGGCTCCACCGCGCACCGCGCCGCGCTGACCTTCGGCGCCCGCATGGAGGAAACCCTCTCCCTGGGCGCCATGCACCACGACTGGTTCACCCGCCCCCTGACCACGCCCCGCCACGACGAGATCGTCCAGCGGTTCTTCACCGGTCTGTGGGAGCAGGGCCGCCTGGAGGTCCGCACGCTCCCCGTCTTCTGGTGCACGCCCTGCGCACGCGAGCTCTACGAGGCCGAGGTGCGCGGTGAGTGCCAGTTCTGCGGCGACCCCTCCGACGGCGTGTACTGCGAGGCGTGCGGGCTGCCCCAGGACCCGGCCGGCCTCGCCGCCCCGCGCTGCACCACCTGCGGGCAGACCCCGGAGATCCGCGAACTGGAGCGGATCTGCTTCCCGCTGGCCGACTACCGCGACCGGCTCCTCGCCTACTACGAGCAGGCGCAGACGGACGCCGAGTGGCGGCCCCGGCTGCGCGCCTACCTCGACACGCTGTTCTCCCGCGAGCTGCCCCTCACCCCCGTTTCCCGCCGCTCCGGCTACGGCATCCCGGTGCCGCTGGAGGGCTGGGAGGGGCACATCCTCGACACCTGGTTCTCCGGCATCTTCGGCTACATCGCCGCGACCGCCTGCCTGACCGCCGCGCAGGGCGAGCCGGAGGCGTGGGAGCGCCTGTGGTCGGACCCGGCGACGCGGATCGTCCACTTCCTCGGCTTCGACTGCTCGTTCTCCCACGCCGTGCTGTGGCCCGCGCTGCTGATGGCGCATGGCGGACTGACGCTGCCGGCCCAGGTCGTCATCAACGAGTTCTACCGCCTGGAGGGCGAGAAGTTCTCCACCAGCCGCGACCACGCCGTCTGGGGCGGGGAGTTCCTGCGGCAGGTCTCCGCGGACGCCCTCCGCTTCCACCTGTGCCTGACCGGACCGGAACGCGAGCAGACCAACTTCGCCGCCAAGGAGTTCACCGCCACCGTCGAGACGGTGCTGGTGCAGGGCGCCGAGGCGTGGACACGGGCCGTCCTGGCCGCCACCGCCGAGGACTTCGCCGGCGCGGTCCCCGGCGCCGTGCCCACCGCCGCCGACGGACCCCTCGTTGCGGTGCCCGCCGAGCTGACGGCCGCGCTCGCCGGATCGCTGGGCGCCCCCGCGTTCTCCCCGCAGCGGGCCGCCGCCGACCTGGCCGCGGCGATCGGCCGGGCCGTCGCCGACCTGCCGGAGCTGGAGCAGCTGCGCGGCGGCGGCGAGGCGTACGCGCGCCGGCTCGTCGCGCACACCGAGGCGCTCGCCGCCGTCGCCGCCGCCTCTGCGGCGATCATGCCGGGCTGGTCGGCGTACCTCGCCGGGCACCTGGGCCTCTCGGTCGACCCGGCGACCCGCATGCCGGCCTGGCCCGAGGACGGCGCCCGCCTGGTGGCGCCCGGCACCATCCTGCCCGCCGCCCTGCCGGCGTTCTTCCACGACGTCGCATGAGCGCGCCGCCTGGACGCCCCGCGGCGCCATCGGACGGCGCGGCAGCCGGGCTGCAGCCGTGCCGCACCCTGCTCGCCGTCGCGGGCGCCGGGACCCTGCTGGTTCCGGCCGCCCTCGCGGGCCGGCCCGGCACGGAGGCCGCCGCGCTGGCGGTGGCGCTCGTCCTGCTCGCCTGGCACGTGCTGATCGCGCGGGCGGGCGGCACTCGCGGCCGGGGCGCGGCCGGTCTCGTCGCCGACGTGTACGGGCCGCGCGCCGGACGGGCCGTGCACGCCTGCTACTTCGCGGGGATCGCCTGCGGCCAGGCGGCGGTGGCGGGGGCGGCCGGCGAGTTCGCCGCCGACGGGCGGGCGGCGGGCGCGGTTGCGGCCGGGGTGCTTGCGGTGGCCGCCGGATCGGCCGCGGCCGGACTGCTGCCCGGGCCGCGCGGCCGCCGCCTGCGGCTCGCTGCCGTACTGCTGCTGACGGCCGGCTGGTGGACGCTGCCCGGCCTGTTGAGCCTCGACGGACGGCTGCCGGACGGCGGCGCGTGGGGCGCCGCCGCCACGCTGGTCGTGCTCTTCGCCTGGGTCGGCGCCGAGGGTGACGTACCGCCGCTGCCCCGCGGCCGGGCGGGTGCGTTGGTACGCCTGCTGCGCGGCCCGGCGGTCGCCGCCTCGCTGCTTGCGCTGCTGCTCGCCGCCCCACGGCCGGGACCGGACGCCGCCCCGGCGGCCGCGGCAGCCGGCACGGCAGCCGCGCTCGTCCTCACCGCCTACTGCGTCACCAACCTGGCGGCCTGCGGCGCCCGCTGGTCGCTCCTGGCGCGGCGCGAGGACGCTCCCGGCGCGGCGCGGTCCTCACGCACCGGTGTCTGGGCCGCGGCGGCGATCGCCGCCGCCGTCCTGTCCCTCGCCCGCGCCTTTCACCTGCCGGCCGCCACGCTGCTGCTCCTCCCCGGCGCGGCCACCGCCGCCATCCTGACCCTCCCGGCAGCGGCGGCACTGCACCGCCGGCGCGTACGCGCCGGGACCGCCCCCGCCCGCCCGGACCCGTCCCGTGCCGGGCCGCGTACGGCGGACGCCCCGGGGCGCGGCACGTCCTGGTAGGACTTTGTTGGCCGGCTGGTCGTGGGCTGGGGTCGGTAGTCGAAAGACATCGAGGTAGCCGAACGCGCCGACCACGTCCTGGTGTACGAACGCGACATTCGACAGCGCGGCGCCCTTCGGGTTCTTGCGGGTGGTCTCGTCGCGGTCACGCTCTCGTGGGATTGCTCTTCGGGTCCGTCGTGTTGGGCGACCTCGTCAGTTTTCCTGCGCCGGCTGAGCTGTGGCCGGCCAGCGGTTCTCGGCGTGCATGCTGCGACTCCGGCCTTCAACTGTGCGGTGCTGCTTGGCCGTTGTGCCGCCGCTGAGGATCACAGGTTGATCTCACCGGCGGTCGGATTGATCTCTTCCGGTAGCAGGTAGGTAGTGTCACGAGGCTGTGTTTGGATGACTTGGGGGATGCCCGGCCTTTCCCCTGCTGCGCCTTGCGCGCGATGACGGGGTGAGCTGTAGTGACGACCGTGCAGCCTGGGCGGCGCACGTTTCCCTGGGGACGCCTGAGTTGGCGGGCCGGTGACGCGGCGACGCACGGGCCGCGGCGGTCCTGGCGTGACGGTCGCCTCGTGCCCTTCCTGCTGCGGCCGGTGCCGGCTTCGGTGCTCATGGCGGCCGTGCTGCATCTGGTGTGGCTGTCGTTCTTCGCCAACAGCGGCGGGGATCTGGCGGCACAGGATGCCTGGGCGGACTTCGCCCGGCGGCACCCCGGTTCGGCGTACAACTTCACGTGGTACGGCGGGATGCACCCCGTCTCCTACAGCGTGATCTCCCCCTATGTGATGGCCGTGCTCGGCGTCCGGTCCACGATGATCATCGTCGGGGTGGTGTCCGCGGGGCTGTTGGCGCACATCGTGAGCCGCTGCGGCGGGGTGCGGCGGCCGCTGCTTCCGTCCCTGTGGGGCGCGTTGGCACTCGCCTGCAACGCCGCATCCGGCCGGGTGACGTTCGGGCTGGGACTGCTGTTTGCGCTGGCTGTTGTGGCGCTTGTCTTCACGCTGGATCTGCTGCCGCGTGGCCGACTGCGGATGCCCGCCGTCGTGCTGTGCTCCACGCTGGCCACCGCGAGCAGTCCGGTCGCCGGGTTGTTCCTCGAGGTGATGGCTGCGGCGCTGTTCCTGCAGCGGCGGCGGACGGCGTATGCCATCGCGCTGCCGTTTCCCGTGGTGATAGCGCTGTCGGCGTGGCTGTTCCCGTTCCAGGGCGTTCAGCCGATGCCATTGCTGTCCGGGCTGATGCCCATCGGCTGCTGCGTAGCCGTGTTTCTGTTCAGCCCGTCGGAGTGGCGGACGGTGCGCGTGGGTTCGGTCATCTACGCGATGGGCACCCTGGCGACCATGATTGTCCCGTCGCAGGTGGGGCTCAACGTCGAGCGACTGGCGCTCATCTTCGGTGGCACGGCTCTACTGGCGACCGTCGACCACAACCGCAGTCGGCCGCGGTGGCGTGCTCGGTATCTGGCCGCCCTGTGGCTGGCGTTCGCTGGGCTGGCGAGCTGGCAGGTGGGCAAGTCGATTTCCGACATCGTGCTGACGACGCCGACAGTCGCCTGGACAAGCAGGGACTTGGCCCCGCTGGTCCGCCAGTTGAAGCAGGTCGACGCCCGCCACGGCAGGGTCGAAGTGGTGCCTGTGCGCAGCCACCGCGAGGCCGCGGCTCTGGTGCCGTACGTCAATCTGGCGCGCGGCTGGAACCGCCAGGCCGACCTCGACCGCAACGGTCTCTTCTACGACGGCACGCTCACCCGAGACAGTTACCGGGCGTGGTTGAAGCGTTGGGCGGTCCGCTATGTGGTGCTGCCCGTGGAGGACAGGCCGGATACCGGAGCCGTGCAGGAAGCGAAGCTCGTCTCGGCGGGCCAGCCCTATCTGAAGGAGATCTGGTCGGACGCCAACTGGCGGCTGTTCCGCGTGCAGGACGCGACATCGTTGGCCGATCCCCCCGCCACCGCCGAGCGAGCCGGCGAGGGCCAGCTGGTGGTCACCGTGACATCCGCGGGGGACGTGCTGATTCGGGTACGGTTCTCGCCCTGGCTGGGGCTGGTCGACGCCACGGGCGAGGCGGTGGAGCGGCCGGAGGTACTGGACGACGAGGCGCACTCCCACGCGGGCCAAGCTCCGTTGCGGCGGGACGGGGGCGTGGTGGAGGAGCGGAGTGAAAGCGGGGTGCCGTATGTGAATCGGCACGGGTGTCTGACGCAGGCCGGCGTCTGGACCCGGCTGCACGCGCCCCGCGCCGGAACGTACCGCATCGCTGCGCCGTTGCAGGTGCCGCGCGGGACGCCATGCCCGAATTAACCGAAGACCGAGGAACTCACTGTGTCACCGGGAGCTCTACCAGGGACCGTGAGCCGGGAGGCAGGGCGCAGGACCTGCCTGTGCCGAGGCGCACGATTCAGCTCGGCTGTGATGCCGGGCGGTGTCCTCTGCAGTCCGGCGTCACGCTCTTCGGCGCAACCCACGACGATCCCCGGCGCTCCGGGCCCGTAGGTGTGCACCGAGAGCCCGCCATCGCGCCGGCCCGCTTCGGCACGCGCATCGTTGCACAGGCAACGCACGCCTGTGCGCCACTCGATATTGAGCTCCTTCCCACCTCAGCCTGCGGATTGCCAGGTGGAGGACCAGTACTGCCGGTGTGAGGTCCCACGAAGATCGCGGGATCGTGACAGCGTCACCTTGCGGCCATGGCACGGATGCGCCACCTCGGCGTATCGGTCAGGGGATATGCGCCCGGGTCGCACCGTGCCAGCATCGGTCCCCCATGCACCTCGTCGCATTCCGCATCGTCGCCCCGAGCCCACCGGTCGCCCCGGACGAGGCCCGGGCGCTGCGTGTCGCCCTGGAGCAAGCGGTCGACGCCCGCCGCGGCGCCGAGCACGTCCGGGTGCACACCTCGCGCGACGGCGCCCTCGGCGTGCTGTTCGTGCTGGCGCCCGGCCCTGTGGAGGCGCGCGCGCACTGCCTGTCGCTGTGCGCCGAGGCGCTGGCCGGCGAACCGCAGCTGTCCGGCTGGCGCATCGTCGAGGCCTGAGCGCCGCCGGACGCCCACGCCGCGGCGCGGGCGTCCGGACCATTCCGTTCCACCCGCCGTCCGGTCGTGTGCCGCCCGCTCGCCGGCCGGCACGGTCCGTCCCGGCCGACTCCCGGGCCGGTACGGGCCCGAACCCGGGCCGGGGGTACGGGCATCGGGGCGAACGGCAGCCCGGGCGTACCGGCATCCGGACCGCCCCGGTCCCGGCGGTCGCGCCACCGGCACCGAGACCACCCCGGGGCCCCTGACACAGTCGTGTCACCGACGTTTTGTGCCAGCCGACAGACGGTGACGACCGCCCCTCACCTGATGAAGGCTGAGTGACGTCGCCGCGAGCGCTCGACGGCCCGGCGACACCGCGGCTCCCGACCGGAGCCCGCACCGTTCGCCATGTCACAGGAGTTCGTCATGCTTCGCTGCGCCGCTGTCCCGGTACTCCTGCTCGCCACGCTGTCGCTCGGGGCGGGCGCCGCCGCCGTGTCGGCGGCGGCGGACCAGGGCTGGTCCGCCATCACCGCCCGCCCCGACGACCAGGGCTGGTCCGCGATCACGGCCGACGGCGCCCGGCGGGTCGCCGTCGATGGCCCCGCCCCCGACCAGGGGTGGTCCTGATGGCCAACGACCAGCTGCTCACCTGGTTCGGCCTCGACGACGACGCCGCCCGTCTCTACCGCACGCTGATGCTGCACGGCGGCCGCACCCTGCCCGACCTGAAGGATCTCTCGGGGCTGCCGGCGCCCCGGGTGACGGACGCCCTCGACCAGCTCGTCGCCGCCTCGCTCGCCTGGTTCGACACGACGGCCGGACCCGGCGGCCGGCTGTGGCCGGTCAGCCCGAAGGTGGGGCTCACCGCGGCCCTCGCCCGGCGCCGCGCCCAGACCCTGCGGGCCCAGGCCGAGGTCGAGCAGCTGGAGGTCGAACTCGCCCAACTCATCGCCACGCACGAGTCGCTGGCCGGCCGCCGCGCCACCGGCACCCTGGAGCACGTCACCGACCCGTCCGCCGTCGCCCTGACCGTCTGCGAACTGGCGGCCGCCGCCACCGACGAGGTGCTGGTGATCGCGCCCGGACCGCGCACCGGCGCCCTCGGCGCCGCCGTCTACCTCCAGGCGGAGCCGATGCTGGAGCGGGGGGTGCGGCTGCGCGGCATCCACCTGGGCAGCCTGCGCAACCGGCCCGCCGAGTACGCGCACGCCGCCCGCCTCGCCCCGCTCGGCGCCGACCTGCGCACCACGCCCACGCTCCCCGCCGAACTGGTGCTGGTGGACGGCAACATCGCCGTGCTGCCGCACGACCCCGCCGACCCCTCGGCCGGTGTCGTCGTCTGCCGCCACACCGCGACGGTCACGGCGCTGCGCGCCCTCTTCGAGCAGTACTGGGCGCGCGCCGAGGAGCTGGGCAGCAGCCCCCGCAGCGACGGACGCGGCCTCTCCCCCTCGGAGCGCGAACTGCTGTGCCAGCTCGCCGACGGCGCGACCGACGAGGCCACCGCCCGGAGGATGGGCGTCTCGCTGCGCACCGTGCGCCGGATGTCGGCCGGACTGATGGAACGGCTCGGCGCCCGCAGCCGCTTCCAGGCCGGCCACCGGGCCTCCGCGCTGGGCTGGCTCGACGAGAAGGTGCCGACCGCCGCGGCCGCCGTCTCCTGACCCCGGCGGCCTCCGGCCGGCCGGAGCGTCCCGCACCGATCTCATCACCCTCATCGCCTCTCAGGAGCACTTCGTGAGCATCACCGTTCATGCCCCCGCCCCGGTCCCCGGCGAGGTCACGTCACCGGCCCCCGGCGCCGCCGCGTCGGCGCCGAGCGTCTTCGAGACACTGGAGTCCGAGGTCCGCGGCTACTGCCGCGGCTGGCCCACCGTCTTCGACCGGGCCCGCGGCAACCGGCTGACGGACGAGGACGGCCGCGACTTCCTCGACTTCTTCTCCGGCGCGGGAGCGCTCAACTACGGCCACAACAACCCCGTCCTCAAGCGAGCCCTCCTGGACCATCTGGAGCGCGACGGCATCACCCACGGCCTGGACATGTCGACGACCGCCAAGCGCCGCTTCCTGGAGACCTTCCGGGACCTGGTCCTCGACCCGCGCGGCCTGCCGTACAAAGTGATGTTCCCGGGGCCCACCGGCACCAACGCCGTCGAGGCCGCGCTCAAACTGGCCCGCAAGGTGAAGAAGCGGCCGCAGATCGTCTCGTTCACCGGCGGCTTCCACGGCATGTCGCTGGGCTCCCTCGCCGTCACCGGCAACGCGCGCAAGCGGGCCGGGGCGGGCGTGCCGCTCGTCCACACCGCGCCCATGCCCTTCGACGGATACCCGGGCGCCGGCGAGTCCATCGTCCTCTTCGAACGGCTGCTGGCCGACCCGGGCTCGGGCGTGGACCACCCGGCGGCGGTCATCGTGGAGACGGTTCAGGGCGAGGGCGGCATCAATGTCGCCCGTCCCGAGTGGCTGCGCGCGCTCGCCGCGCTGTGCCGACGGCGGGACATGCTCCTGATCGTCGACGACATCCAGATGGGCTGCGGCCGCACGGGCGCCTTCTTCTCCTTCGAGGACGCCGGCGTCGTCCCGGACATCGTCACCCTCTCCAAGTCCATCTCCGGCTATGGACTGCCCATGTCGCTGTGCCTCTTCCGCGAGGAACTCGACATCTGGGAGCCCGGCGAGCACAACGGCACCTTCCGCGGCAACAACCCCGCCTTCGTCACCGCCACCGCCGCTCTCCGGACCTACTGGGCCGACGGCGGACTGGAGGAGCAGACCCGCCTGCGGGGCGAGCAGGTGCGGGCGGGGCTGGAGGAGATCGCCGCCGAGCACCCCGGCGCCGTCGTCTCCGTCCGCGGGCGCGGCCTGGCCTGGGGCATGGAGATGCGCGAGAAGGACGCGGCGGGCCGCATCGCCCGCCGCGCCTTCGACCACGGCCTGCTCGTCGAGACGTCCGGCCCGCACAGCGAGGTCGTCAAGCTGCTGCCCGCGCTGACCGTCTCCCCGGCGGAACTCGACGAGGGACTGCGGCTGCTGGCCCGGTCGGTGCGCGAGTGCCGGTGAGCGCGCCTGCCGGGTCCGGGAGGCGGCACATTAATGCCACCGCGCGTTCGTGCCACCCTGTGGTGCTGACATGGCGGGCCCCGAACCGTCACACTCCTTCTGCCGCCCGTCCCGCGGGGAGCACCGCGCTGGTGCCGGGCCCGGACGGCAGGAGGTGAGGTCGGCATGCGCGCCCACGAAGTGCCTCCACCGGAGTTCCGCGGCCTGCTGAGGCCGGACGCCCGCGGTGCGCTCGTGCCCGAGGCGGCGTGGCACTGGGAGTGCGACGCCGGCGCCCGGCGCTGGTCCTTCCACGTGCGGCCCGACCTGTACGCGCCGGACACCGGGGCGCGCGTCACGGCGCACAGTTTCGAGGAGCGGTGGCGGGCGGTGAGCCTGCTGCCGCGGGCCGGCGGACTGCCGCAGGGCCAGTGCCGGTCGCTGGACTCCTGGAAGCTTGTCGTCGTCCTCGCCCGGCCGGACGGGCGGCTGCCCCACCGCCTGGCCCGCTCCCGCCTGACCCTCGCCTCGCGGTGCCTGACCGACCCGCTGGCGGCGCTGCTCGCCACCGGACCTGCGGACGGGCCGGCCCCCGGCTAGAAACGCCCGCACCACGGGGCGCCCCGGGCAACCGGGACGCGCCCGGTCCCGTACGCCTGCCTTCTCCCGCCCCTGTCCCTCCCCTCCCCCGATCCGAGGAACTCGCCGTGGCTCACGTCGCCTTCACCACGTTCGCCGTGCTCAAGCAGCCCTACGCGCACGCGGACAACGACTCCTTCAACGCCCTGGAGCCGCTCGTCTTCGGCGCCTCCGAGACCAGCCCGGGCTTCGTCGCCCGCGCCACCGCCGTGGACACCGTCACCACGCGGTGGACCAACTTCGGCCGTGACTACGGGGACTGGGGCACCTTCCAGGCGCCCTCCTTCTACACCGGCGGCCGCGAGGACGACACCGACACCCGCGCCTCCACCCTCTCCCTGTGGCAGGACCTGGAGTCGGTGTTCGCCTACGCATACTCCGACATCCACCTGCACGCGCTGCGCAACCGCCGCGAGTGGTTCGTGCACCTGCCGAACCGGCTCTACGCGGCCTGGTGGGTGCCCGAGGGGACCGTGCCCACCTGGCAGGACGCCTGCGAGCGCCTGGACTACATAGACTCCCACGGCCCGACGCCGCGTGCCTTCGACTTCCGGGACGCCTTCGACGCCGACGGCTCGCCCTACACCCTGCGCCGCCCCACCGCCCCGGCGGCCTCCGCCTGAGGGCTCCCGCCCTGCCCGCCCCCCTGCGACAGGAACTCAGACATGACCTCCACGGGACTGCGTCCCCTCACCCCGCGCCGGACCGGCGGCCGGCTGCTGCTGCCGCTGCTCGCCGCCTCCGCGTTCCTGCTCACCCTCGCCGGCTCGTCGCTGAAGAACACCCTCCAGGTGTACTTCCTGCCCATCGCCGACACCTTCGACAGCTCCCGCGGCGCCCTCGCCACGGCCACCACCCTCTTCGCCGTCGCGACCGCGGTGGCCTCGCCCCTGGTCGGCGGTCTCGCCGACCGGCTCGGCGGCGCCGCGACCCTGGCGATCGGCACCGCCCTGGCCGGCGTCTCCTTCGTCGGCTGCGCGCTGGCGGGACAGCTGTGGCTGTTCGTCGTCGTCTACGGACTGGTCGCGGCGTTCGCCTTCGCCATGCTGTCGTTCGTGCCGCTCGGCGTGCTCGTCGACGAACTCTTCCGGCACGGCCGCAAGGGCCTGATCTACGCGCTGCTCACCAACGGCGCGGCGGTCGGCTTCATCGTCCTGGTGCCGCTGTGGACCTGGCTGGGCACCGAGGTCAGCTGGCGGTCCGTGCTGCTCGTCACCGGCCTGGTCTTCCTCTTCGGGCTCACCCCGCTCGCCGTGCTGACGGCCCGCCGCGCCGGGCGCATCACCGGCCAGGACATACAGGAGGAGCCGACCGGTCCGGCCGAGGCAGAGGAGAAGGTGCAGCAGGCCGCGCTGCGGCGGCTCACCTTCGGGGAGCGGCTGCGCGCGGCGGTCGAGGTGCGCGAACTGCGCGTGCTGGCCCTGGCGTTCTTCTCCTGCGGCGTCACCATGGCCTTCATCGATGTGCACTTCGTGCCGATGGTGCACGATCACGGCATGGGGGAGGCGACCAGCTCCACGGCGATCATGCTGCTGGGCGTCTTCGAGGTCGCCGGCGGTCTGCTCGCCGGCTGGCTGTGCGACCGGGGCCTGATCAAGGCGGTGCTCGTCTGCGCGTACACCCTGCGCGGGGCGGCCATGCTGCTGGTGAGCGTCGCCGAGCGGCCGGTGCCGGTGATGGTATTCGGCGTCGTCTTCGGCGTCAGCTACCTGGCCACCGTGGTCGCCACCACGATGTGGGCGGCCGGCGCCCTGCCCGAGCGGGTGCGCGGCACCGGCATGGGCCTGGTGTGGGCCGTGCACGCGGCGGGCACCGCCATCGGCAGCCAGGCGGGGGCGACCCTCGCCGACCTGACCGGCAGCTACACCGTGGCCACCTTGGCCAGCGCCGCCCTGGCTGCCTGCGCCTGCCTGCTGGTGAGCGTGACGCCCGCGCCTGGGCCGGACAAGTCCTGAGCCGTCCGGCCGGCCGCGCGAACCAGTGCCTGCATGGCGATGCTCGCGCCTGACCTGCGGTTATTACTGCGGGGCTGAAACGGGGCTGAAGACCTTCGACCGCTTCAGCCCCGTTCTGCTGGTGTGAGTCGGAACGGTGGAGGGGCGTCTTTGGCGGCCAGGAGCCGGTCCTGAGGGTTGTCGGCCTGCGTTTGTGGGGCGGGCTGCTGCCTGAATCGGCTCCGGTGATCGGGTGGAAGAGGAGATCGGTGGCGGCGAGGACGGCGAGGGCGTTTGCCGGGGGTCGATCACGGAGCCCAGACGGTCCTGCAGACGTTGCAGGTGGGTGACGGCTCGGCGGACGACCCGCTGCACGTCGTATTCCATCCC
Organism: Streptomyces sp. NPDC002889; assembly: GCF_042888425.1. Taxonomy (NCBI): domain Bacteria; kingdom Bacillati; phylum Actinomycetota; class Actinomycetes; order Kitasatosporales; family Streptomycetaceae; genus Streptomyces; species Streptomyces sp. NPDC002889. The sequence goes on along the minus strand of NZ_JBIAPT010000007.1, from coordinate 75,827 downwards.
GGCACCGTTGTGCGCCAGGTCCTCCAGGGCGCGCGGCATTGCGTCGAGATCCCAGCTGTCGGGGTTGATCTGCGGCAGCCTCCGCGCCGTCTACCCGGTCGGCGGTTCCTGGAACAGCGTCAGCACTCCGCGGGCCACCCGCCCGTGGTGCGCGTCGTCCGCCGCCTTTGCGAAGTCCTCGATCGGATAGGTCCTGGTGACCAGCTCGTCGAGCATGAGCCGGCCCTGCCGGTACAGCTCGGCGTAGAGCGCGATGTCGTGCTGCGGTCGGGACGAGCCGTAACGGCAGCCCAGGACCGACTTGTCCAGGAACAGCGACGCGGGCACGAACGACGCCTCAGCCTTCGCGGCCGGCATACCGAGCAGGATCGCCTGACCGCGGCGGTCGAGCAGCTCGATCGCCTGCCGGACGAGGGCGGTGTTGCCGACGCACTCGAAGACATGGTCGGCGCCGGTGGGCAGGATCTCTCGTACGTCCTCGACAGAGGTGAGGAAGTCCGTCGCCCCGAACTGCCGCGCCACGGCCTCCTTCGCGGGGTTGGTGTCGACGGCGACGATCGCGGACGCGCCCGCGATCCTGGCGCCCTGAAGGACGTTGAGCCCGATGCCGCCGGTCCCGATGACGACGACGCTCTCCCCACGGTCCACCTTCGCCCGGTTCAGTACGGCCCCGACCCCCGTGAGCACCCCGCAGCCGATCAGCGCCGCCGAGGTGAGCGGGATGTCGGCGGGAATCCTCACCGCCTGGACGGCCTTGACGACGGTCCGCTGGGCAAAGGCGGAGTTGGCGGCGAACTGGAACAACCGCTCGCCGGCACGCGAGAAGGGGCGGCCGGGCCGGCCGATCGCCTTGCGGCACATGGTGGGCCGGCCGCGGTCGCAGTCCGCGCAGGCACCGCAGTTGGCGAGCGTGGACAACGCGACATGGTCGCCGGGCACGACATGGCCGACGCCCGGACCGACCGCCTCGACGACGCCCGCGCCTTCGTGGCCGAGGACCACCGGCACCGGGAAGGGGATCGTGCCGTCGATCACCGACAGATCGCTGTGACACAGCCCGGCGGCGGCCACGGCGACCAGGACCTCGCCGGGACCCGGGTCGCGTATCTCCAGGTCGTCGACGATCTGGACCTGCTTCCCGTCGAACACCACGCCCTTCATCCGGGCTCCTTGGGTAGGCCGAGCACCCGCTCGGCGATGATGGTGCGCTGGATCTCGTCGGAGCCGCCGTAGATGGTGTCGGCCCGGGAGAACAGGAACAGGCGCTGGAGTTCGTCGAGTTCGTACGCGTCCGGCGCCCAGGCAGTGGGGCCGGCGGTGGCGGCCCCGCCCTGGACCTGCAGGGCGAGCTCACCGAGCCGCTGATGCCAGCGGCCCCAGAGGAGCTTGGTGACACTGGGCGCGCCGGGGTCGCTCTCGCCGCCGAGGGTGCGCAGGGCATTCCACCGCATGGTGCGCAGCTCGGCCCACTGCCGTACGAGTCGCTGCCGAAGGACGGGGTCGGTGACCGCGTCGCTGTCCACGGCCAGCCTCACCACCCTCCCGAGCTCCTCCTCGAACCCGATCTGCTGCACGAGCGTCGACACTCCGCGCTCCAGGGCCAGAAGCCCCATGGCGACCTGCCACCCGTTGCCCTCGCCGCCGACGACGTCCGTGGCCTCGGCGCCGTCGAAGAAGACCTCGTTGAACTCCGCGGTCCCCGACATCTGCCGGATGGGCCTGACCTCGATCCGCCCCGGCTGGTCCATGGGCACCAGCAGGAACGAGAGCCCGCGGTGGCGCCGGGCCTCGGGGTCGGAACGTGCCAGCACGAAGCAGAGGTCGGCCTCCTGCGCCTGGGAGGTCCAGATCTTCTGGCCGGTGACGCGGTAGGTGCTCCCGTCGCGGGCCGCGGTGGTCCTGACCCCGGCGAGGTCGGACCCGGCGCCGGGCTCGCTGTACCCCTGGCACCAGATCTCGTCGCCGCGTGCGACGGCGGGCAGATAGCGGTCCTTCTGCGCCTGGCTGCCGAAGGCGATCAGGGTCGGCGCGAGGAGGTTCTCCCCGATGTGCCCGAGGCGGGCGGGGCCGCGTGCCCGGGCGTACTCCTCGCCCCACACGACCTGCTGGGTCAGTGTGCCGGTCCGGTTCCCGTACGCTCCCTCCCCCCACCCGAGCCCGATCCACCCACCGGCTCCGAGCTCGCGCTCCCACCCTCGCGCGGAGTGCCCGTCGGCCGGGTGCGCTCGAAGCCACTCACGCGCCTCACGCCGAAACTCGCGGTCCGCGTCCACGAAGCCGAAGTCCACGGTCGCCCTCCTGTCCGGGGGCGGCTTCTTGCCCACCCGCCCTTCCTTGTGGGGGTGCCCCCACGCCCCCTGCCTCGCGGACGCTGCGCGTCGTCGGCAGTAGCCAACGCGCCCTGCGGACGCACTTCCCGCGGTGGCGCCCCGGGCATGGCACGCGTGCGGTGACCGGTCGGGCCGGGGACCCGGACACCCCATCGGACCGCACCCGAAGAGCGAGCCCCGCCCTGCCAGGCGCGCCATCGACCGGCAGCCCGTGTCGCCCCACCTGCCAAGTCCAGTGACCAGGCGGGCGGGTGCAACAGCCGCGCCCGCGTCCAGCGCAAGGCGACCACCCGCCGGGCCGCACCCGGACGCGCGTCTCATCCGTTCGGCCGGTCACCGCGCGCCGCCGCCGAGGACATTTCCTCCAGGCGCGCCAGGAGCGGCATCGGGTCCGTGCCCACCGTGCCCGGCAGGAAGTCCGCGATCCGCTCCGGTGTCCACGCGCCGCCCTCCGCGTATCCCGCCCGCAGTTCCCTCGGCTGTGCCCACACCGCGATCTTGGGTCCCGCGATCGTGTACACCTGGCCGGTGATCCGTTCGTCCCGGGCACGGTCCGAGAGGAGGTAGACGACCAGGGCCGCGACGTCCTCCGGTTCGCCGATCTCCTTCAGCTCCATGGGAACGTTCGCGGACATCCGGGTGCGGGCGACCGGGGCGACCGCGTTCGCCGTGACGCCGTACTTGTGCAGGCCGAGCGCCGCGCTGCGCACGAGCGAGATGATCCCGCCCTTCGCCGCCGCGTAGTTGGCCTGAGCCACGCTCCCCTGGTGGTTGCCGCTGGTGAATCCGATGAGTGTGCCCGCGCCCTGCTTGCGCATCACCGCCGACGCCGCCCTGAACACCGTGAACGTGCCCTTCAGATGAGTGGCGACCACCGGGTCCCACTCCTGCTCGGACATGTTGAACAGCATCCGTTCACGCAGGATCCCGGCCACGCATACGACCCCGTCGATCCGCCCGTACCGCGCGAGCGCGGTGTCGACCACCCGCTGACCGCCGGCCATGGTGGAGATGTCGTCGGCCACGGCGACGGCCTCCCCGTCCGCCGACTCGATCTCCTTGACGACGGCCGCCGCGATCTCACTCGTCGGCTCGCCGCCCTCGACCGAGACGCCGTAGTCGTTGACGACGACCTTCGCCCCCTGGGCCGCGGCGGCCAGCGCCACCGCCCTCCCGATGCCGCGTCCGGCGCCCGTCACGGCGACGACCTTGCCTGTCAAGAAGTTCCCCACGCCCGGCCCCTTCCCGCAGTTTCTGACGGACCGTTAGATTCTACGGTCAGTCAGATACTCGTGCACAAGCCCCAGGAGGCCCGATGTCCCTGCCGGCCGAGTTCCACGACATCGCCAAGCGCGTCAACAACTGGGGGCGCTGGGGCAGGGACGACGAGATCGGCACGCTCAATCTGATCACCGGGGCCGTGGTCAGGGACGCCGCCGCGGAGATACGCAGCGGCCACCGCGTCCCTCTGGCGCTCCCCCTGCACCAGGACGGCGTCCAGACCGGAATGATCCCGGGGCGGGTGAACCCCCTGCACAGCATGGTCCAGATCAACCAGGAGCTCTTCGGCCCCGGGACGGTCGCCACCAGCGACGACGCCGTGACGATGGGCCTGCAGGCCTCCACGCACTGGGACGCCCTCACCCATGCCTCGCACTCGGGCCGGATCTACAACGGCCGCTCCGCCGGCACGATCACCGCCCACACCCGCGCCCGCTTCAGCGGCATCGACAAGGCCACGCCGGTGATCTCTCGCGGCGTACTGCTCGATGTGGCCCGCGCGAAAGGTGCGCAACGACTGCCGGGCGGCCATGCCGTCACGCCCGAGGACCTGGACGAGGCCGCGGAGTTCGGCGGTGTCACGGTCCGCTGCGGCGACATCGTGCTCGTGCGGACCGGACAGATGCAGCTCTGCCTGGCGGGCGACAAGCACGGCTACGGCTATCCGTCCCCGGGACTGTCCCTCCGTACGCCCGAGTGGTTCCACGCCCGCGATGTCGCCGCCGTCGCCAACGACACCCTGACCTTCGAGATCTTCCCGCCGGAGATCGAGAATCTGTGGCTGCCCGTGCACGCACTCGATCTCGTCGAGATGGGCATGCTCCAGGGCCAGAACTGGAATCTGGAGGCGTTGTCCACAGCCTGTGCGGAAGAAGGACGTTACGCGTTCCTGCTGTCGGCGATGCCCGAGCCGTTCGTGGGCGCCACCGGTACGCCGGTCGCCCCGGTGGCGGTCCTGTGACCGCCCCGGACCTCAAGCACCACGCGTGACCGCGTACGGCTCCGCCCCGTATCCGCCCGGCGTCCCGTACACCGGCGACGCGGGCTGCGGCGCGCATCTGTCCACCTCGCACCAGATGGACTTCCCGGCGCCCTCCCGCTGCCAGCCCCAGCGGTCCGCGAGCCCGTCGACCAGCGCGAGGCCCCGTCCGTTGGTGTCGTCGTTGTCCGCGTGGCGGTGCCGCGGCGGGGTGGCGCTGATGTCCGCGACCTCCACCCGCACGGTGCCCGCCTCGGCCGTGCCCGACCCGAAGAGCATGCGCAGCACGGCGGGACAGCCGGTGTGCACCACGGCGTTGGTGACCAGTTCCGAGATCAGCAGGATCAACGTCTCGGCCACCGGCTCGTCGTCCGGCACCCCGGATCCGACGAGCCGGGAACGCGCCCATCTTCGAGCGCGCCCCACCTCCGCGGGATCGGGCCCGATTTCCAACTGCATCTGAAGCACCTGCACCGCTCACACCATCCGAACCGGCGGACACATCGCCTCGCGCCTCAACACCATCACAGAAAGTGATTCCCTTACGAGACAGCATGGTTGACGTACAGTCACCACAACAAGCGCTTCGGGCATATTCCAGCGGGACGGAGTACCCATGGTGCATACTGTGCGACGCACCGCGCGCGGAGTCGAACACAGGCGCGCAAAAGAGTATGAGAACCGTTGCCGCACAGGCCGGACGGCCCGTAGTGCCGGGCCCGGAACCGCCGCGTCGGCAGCGGCACGGTGAGACCCCGCCCGCATCCCGTACTCGCAGCGACTCGCATCCAACGGAGCGTACCGGAGGCGAACCACGACTCCGGCGCGTGACAAGTCGGGCGAAGGACACAACCCGGTATCAACACACGGTGACGGATCAGAGTGCCCAGGCCAACGCCTCGGCCTGGATCTCCTCCGCCTCTGTCGCGGTCAGCCACATCTCGGCCCGTACCCAGGCACGTTTGAGGTGGAGGTGCACATCCGCCTCCCAGGTGAAGCCCATACCGCCGAAGATCTGGAGGCAGTCGCGGGCGTTGCCGACCGCCGCCTCGTCGGCGAGGAGCTTGGCCCCCGCGGTCTCGACCGGGTCCGCGGTGACAGCGGCGGCGAAGACGGCGGTACGTGCCGTCTCGGCACGCACCAGCATCCCGGCGCACAGATGCTTGACGGCCTGGAAACCGCCGATGGGTCGGCCGAACTGGGTGCGTTCCTTGGCGTACTCCACGGCCAGCCCCGTCGTACGGGCGGCGGAGCCCACCTGCTCGGCGGCGGTGAGCAGCACGGCGACGGGGTCCGGTGCCGCATTCCCCGGCCGCGGGAGCCGGTGCAGCGGGGTGAGCGGGTCCACGGACCGTACGGGCACGGCGCCCGCGCAGTGGCCGAGCACCTCGTCGGCCTCGTTCAGCCAGGTCACCAGCCCTCCGGCTGCCGCGGTGACGACCGATTCTCCGGTCGCGGCGCCGGGAACGACGCCCGCGGCGAGATGAGTGGCCACGAGCGGCCCGGGCAGCAGCATCCGCCCGGCCTCCTCGAAGACGACGACGGCCTCGACCGCCCCGAGTCCGGCTCCGCCGTCCGCCTCCGGCAGCCGCAACGAGAAGAACCCCGCGCCCGCGAGCTCCCGCCACAGCGCCCTGTCCAGCCCAGGCGTGTCCACCGCCGCGCGCAGCGCCGCGCGGTCGAAGCGGGCGGCCAGCAGATCCCGCACCCCCCGCCTCAACGCGTTCTGGTCGTCGGTCGGTTGGAAGTGCACGGTGGTCACCGGCCCTTCGGAAGGCCGAGGATGCGCTCGGCGACGATGTTCCGCTGGATCTGGGACGTGCCGGCAGCGATCGTGTACGACAGCGAGGACAGCCGGTCCAGGGTCCACTCATGTGACAGGTCCAGCGCATCGGGGCCGAGGACCTCGGCCGCCGCGTCGTACAGCTCCTGGCGTGCGTGCGAGTAGCGGAGTTTGAAGACCGAGCCCCCTGTCCCGGGGACGCCGCCGGTCCCCTCCGCCTCGCTGACGTTCCACTGGGTGAGCCGCCACAGCGCCGCGAACTCGGCGTGCAGGCGGCCGAGCCGGCGGCGCAGCACCGCGTCGTCCCAGCGGCCGTTCTCGCGTGCCGTGCGGGCCAGTTCGGCGAGGGTGCGGCGGCAGGCGACGACCTCGCCGACGAAGGCCGTGCCGCGCTCGAAGGAGAGAGTGACCATGGTGACGCGCCAGCCGTCGTTCTCGGCCCCGATCCTGTGGGTGACCGGTACCCGGACCTCGTCCAGGAAGACCTCGGCGAACTCGACGGAGCCGGCCAGGGTGCGCAGCGGCCGCACGGTGACGCCGGGCGCGTCCATGGGCATCGCCAGCCAGGTGATGCCCCGGTGCCTGTGCGCCTGCGGATCCGTGCGCACCAGCAGTTCGCACCAGTCGGCGACCTCCGCGTGCGAGGTCCAGATCTTGGAGCCGGTCACGATGTAGGCGTCTCCGTCGCGTACGGCCCTCGTGCGCAGCGAGGCGAGGTCGGAGCCCGCCTCCGGCTCGCTGAAGCCCTGGCACCAGATCTCGTCGCCCCGCAGGATCGGCGGCAGCCAGCGCGCCCGCTGTTCGGCGGTGCCTTCGGCCGCGATCGTCGGTCCCGCGTGCAGCAGCCCGACGAAGTTGGCACCGACGTAGGGGGCCGCCGCCCGCTCCGTCTCCTCAAGGAAGATCAGCCGCAGGGTCGGGGACGCGTCCCAGTGCAGTTCGCCGTATCCGGCGTCGTGCAGGGCACGCTGCCACGCGGTGTCGTACGCCCGCCGGCCCGGCCAGTCGTCCGGCGACGGCTTCGGCGGCAGCTTCGGCAGCACCACCGCCAGCCACTCCCGCAGCCGGGTCCGGAAGTCCTCCTCCTGCGCCGTGCACGCCAGATCCATCAGTCGAGATCCAGGTCCAGCATCCGGATCGCGTTGCCGCGCATCAGCTTGTGCACGGTCTCGTCGTCGAGTCCCTTCACATGGTCGAGCGCGACGTCCTTCGTGTGCGGGAAGGTCGAGTCGACGTGCGGATAGTCGGTCTCGAACGTGGCGTTGTCACGGCCCACCACATCCAGCGACGCGACCCCGTGCTTGTCGCGGAAGAAGCAGCAGAAGATCTGCCGGTAGTAGTAGGTGGACGGCGGCTCGGGGATCAGATCGCGCACCCCGCCCCAGGCCCGGTGCTCCTCCCACACGTCGTCGGCGCGTTCCAGGGCGTAGGGGATCCAGCCCATCTGGCCTTCGCTGTACGCCAGCTTCAGCCGCGGGAACCTCACCAGAACCCCGCTGAAGAGGAAGTCCGTCATCGAGGCCATCGCGTTGTTGAAGCTGAGCGAGGCCTGGACGGCGGGGGGCGCGTCCGGCGACGCCGCCGGCATCTGCGAGGACGACCCGATGTGCATGTTGACGACCGTGCCGGTCTCCTGGCAGACGGCGAAGAACGGGTCCCAGTAGCCCGAGTGGATGGACGGCAGCCCGAGACAGGTGGGGATCTCGGAGAACGTCACGGCCTTCACTCCACGCGCCGCGTTGCGCCGGATCTCGGCGACGGCGAGGTCGATGTCCCACAGCGGGATGAGGCACAGCGGGATGAGCCGGCCGCCGCTGTCGCCGCACCATTCCTCGACCATCCAGTCGTTGTAGGCGCGTACGCAGGCGAGCGCGACCTCCTTGTCGTGCGCCTCGGCGAAGGTCTGGCCGCAGAAGCGCGGGAAGGTGGGGAAGCACAGGGACGCCTCGACATGGTTGAGGTCCATGTCCGCGAGGCGTGCCACCGGGTCCCAGCAGCCGCGTCGCATCTCGGCCCGGGTGATGCCCTCCAGCGTCATGTCGTCGCGGTCGAAGCCCACGGCGGCGATATTGCGCTTGTACGGGAACTTCAGGTCCTCGTAGATCCACCAGTCGGTCGGCGGCCCGTCGGGGTCCATGGTGATCCGGTACTTGCCGCCGACGTAGGCGAGCTCGCCGATCCCGGCGGTCAGCGGCCGCGGCCCGCGGTCCCGGTACTTCACCGGGAGCCAGGTCTCGAAGAGGTGCGCCGGCTCGATCACATGGTCGTCGACGCTCACGATCCGGGGCAGTTCCTGGTCCATCGAGGCCTCCGCTTCTGACGGGTCGTCAGATATCAGGCTAGCCCCGCGCCCCTGGACCGACAAGGCGGTGAGCCCTACGCTCTCCGCACGATCTGACTATCCGTCAGCTACTCGTCGCGCCATGGAGGGGTACGGGCATGAACGAGACCGCACACGCACTGGGGCAGGCCCGCACTCTCTGGGGACTCGTCGACCGCCGCGCCGCCCTCACCCCCGACCGGCCCGTCCTCCTCCAGGGCGGGCGCACCCTCACCTTCGGCGGCCTGCGGGACGGATCCGAGCGGGTCGCGGCAGGGCTGTACGCCATGGGGGTGCGGCCCGGCACGGTCGTCGCCTGGCAACTGCCCACCCGAATCGAGACGGTCCTGCTCACCGTGGCCCTCGCCCGGCTCGGCGCCGTGCAGTCCCCGGTCATCCCCTTCTACCGGGACCGTGAGGTCGGCTTCGCGCTGCGCGAGTCCAAGGCCGAGTTCTTCGCCGTTCCCGGTGTGTGGCGGGGCTTCGACTACCCGGGGATGGCACAGCGGCTCGGGGCGCGCGGCGTCTTCGAGGCGTACGACGCGCTGCCCGACGGCGAGCCCGCCGCGCTGCCCGCCCCGCCCGCCAGAACCCCCGCCCGTGGCGCGGGCTCCGGACCGGGCGCGGACGTGCGCTGGATCTACTGGACCTCGGGCACCACGTCCGACCCCAAGGGCGTCCTGCACACGGACCGTTCACTGATCGCGGGCGGATCGTGTCTCGCGCACTCCCTGCACCTGTCCGCGGACGACGTCGGCTCCATCGCCTTCCCCTTCGCGCACATCGGCGGCCCGGACTATCTGGTGATGCTGCTGCTGTACGGGTTCCCCGCGGTCCTGTTCGAGCACTTCGCGCTGCCCGGCGCACTGGCCGAGTACCGCCGGCACGGCGTGACGACGGCCGGCGGCTCCACCGCCTTCTACTCGATGTTCCTGGCCGAACAGCGCAAACAGCCCGGCGAGAAGCTGATCCCCACCCTGCGCCTGCTGGCGGGCGGGGGCGCGCCCAAGCCGCCCGAGCTCTACCACGCCGTCGTACGCGAGATGGGCTGCGCGCTCACCCACGGCTACGGCATGACCGAAGTCCCGATGATCACCATGGGCTCGCCCGACGACACCCCCGAGAACCTCGCCACCACCGAAGGAAGGCCACCGGCCGGGATGGAGATACGGATCGTCGACGGCGAGGTCCGGCTGCGCGGCGAAGCCGTCTGCCAGGGCTATCTGGACGCCGAACCGTCGGCCGAGGTCTTCGACTCCGAGGGGTTCCTGCGCACCGGGGACCTCGGCCGGCTCACCGACAGCGGACATCTCGTCCTCACCGGACGTCTCAAGGACGTCATCATCCGCAAGGGCGAGAACATCTCCGCCAAGGAGATCGAGGATCTGCTGCACCGGCACCCGGCGGTGGGCGACGCGGCGGTGATCGGACTGCCCGACCCCGAACGCGGGGAACGGGTCTGCGCGGTGGTCGAACGGACCGCGGAAGCCGAGGAGCTCACGCTCGACGCGGTGACCGCGTTTCTGCGGGGGGAGGGCCTGTCCGTGCACAAACTGCCCGAGCAGCTCGAGGTGGTGGACGCCCTCCCCCGTAACGACACCCTGCGCAAGGTGCTCAAGTACCGGCTCAGGGAACGGTACGCGTGAGTCCCGCCGGGACTCACGACGGCTACTGGGGCTGTTCGGGAGTGACGTAGTACGCGGCGAAACCCTTGAGGACCTCTTCCTCGCTGATCCGGCCGTCGCCGTCCGCGTCCAGGGCCGCACCGGCCCGGTCCGCGACACCGGGATCGACGCCCAGTGCGCGCAGTGCCCGCGCGGCGGCCTGCGGGGTCACACCGTTGCCGTCCTCGTCCGCGATGGCGATCACCGCATGCAGGAAGGGGCGGGCGATCTCACCGAACCGCTCGGGGTTGTCGCGCAGTCTCTTCACCGCGCCCGTCACGAACTCCTGGCGGGTGACCCGCTGATCACCGTCCACATCGGCGATGCCCGCCATGCCCTGCCAGAACGCCTCGGCGCCGCTGTAGAGCGCCTGGCCCCTGTCGGAGCGTGCGGTGACGGAGAACTCCGCGAGCAGGGCGGCGGCGGCCCCACTGAAGTCCTCACGGTCGATGTAGCCGTTGCCGTCCTGATCGAAAGCGGCGAAGCGGGAAGCGATCTTCCGCTCGTACTCTGCGCTGTCCATGCGGGGAGCGTACGGCCCCGGAAGCCGACGCGTGTACGTACCCAGGCAATTGCGTGGTGGTGACATCGCGGCGAAGGGCAGGTGACAGGCCTGCCGGACGCCCGCGGACAACGTCAGGCGGACAGCGGACGAGCCCCTTCGCCGGTGGCGGAACCCGCGTCCGCGTACACCTCGAAGAGCCGGCGTACGCCCAGCGCGGCGAGCACCCGGTTGACGTGCGAGCCCTCCTCTGCGCCGCGGGAGGGCAGTATCAGGCGCAGCCGGCCGCGACAGGAGCGCAGCAGTCTTCGGGAGGCGATGAGTACGCCGACGCCGCTCGAGTCGCAGAATTGCACCCCGGACAGGTCGAGCACCAGATCGCGGTGGCCTGCGGCGACCGCTTCATGGACGTGCTGGCGGACCGTGGGGGAGGAGACGAGATCGAGCTCGCCGCACACGTGGAGCACGGTCCAACCGTCCTGCCGGGTCTCGGCCACGCTGAGCATCACCACTTCTCGACCCTCTCCTTGTGCCGGCCGATGGACCGGAAGCCGTCCTTCCACGCCCCCCTGCCCCACGGCTCAGCACTGAAACGCCCGGCCCGTCACGGACGCCGCGGGCCTCTACCATCCCGGGGCCGGCGAAGTGGGGTACTTGGCGCAAAGGGGGGTGCGTACGTCGTTCGGCGCACTACATTCGGAAGTGGCAGCACAGGAGCGGGCACGGACAGCAGGCACATGCAGCCGGCACAGGCGTCAGGCTTGGGGGCCGAATGGCGAAGGACACACCACCGCGCTGGGACCGCAGGATGCAGCAGCGGCTCGCGCGGGGCGAGGCCGCGGCGCTCGGGGAGCTGTACGACAGGTTCGCTGCGCTCGTGCACAGCCAGGCCCACCGGGTGCTCGAGGACGACGCGGCGGCCGACCGGGTCACCCGCGAGGTCTTCGGCTACATCTGGGAGAACCCGGACGCGTACGACCCCAGGAAGGGCTCGATGCGCTCCTGGGTCGCCAGGCTCACCAACAGCCAGGCCGTGCACCGCCTGCGCGAGAGCGAAGCGGCCGCGCTCGCCCAGGGCGGTGGCGGATCCCCGGAGGAACTGGAGCAGAAGGTGCGCAGGGCCGCCGTCGCGGCCCGCGCCGACTACATCGTGACCTCCATGCCGGCGCCGCTGCGGGCCGCGCTGGAGCTGGCGTACTTCCAGCGCAGGGACTACCGGCAGACCGCGGCGGACCTCGGGGTCACCGAGGACGAGGCCAGGCGCCGACTGCGGCTGGGCCTCCAGCTGCTGTCCACCGCACAGACCCGCCCGCTGGAAGGCTCGTCACCACCCGGATACGGACGGTCGCTGTGAACGGGCCGCTGGACGGCGGCCCGGGCGGCGGACGCGGGGACGAGGGCGGGCGTGAGGGCGGGCGTGACGAGGCACGGGGCGTTCCTCGCATACCGGCACCGCGGTCGGCCGCGGACGACCTGGGGCCGGGCGCGTACCGCCCTTCGCCACCGCCGGAACCGGACCCTGCAGAGGCCACCGGGGACGGGGTGCCGGACGGCGCGAAGTCCGACTGCGACGCCGATGCGGATGTCGATGCCCGTCCCGGTGACTCCGGATCCGGTGCCGGTACCGCCGACGGGACGGACGTCAGGTCCGATACCGAATCCCGCGCCGGGTCCGACGCCAGGAACGCCAGGTTCGACACCGGTCCCGAGGCCCGCACCGGACGGGGTGCAGAGGACACGGCCGGCCCTGGCACCCACACGCCGACCGCGGCCCTCGGAGCCGGTCCGCGGCCCGAGGCCGGACCCCTCTCGCACAGCGTGCTGAAGTCCCTGCTCGGCGCCTGGGCCCTGTCCGCCTGCTCCGCCGAGGAGACCGCCGCCGTCGAGGAGCACCTCGGCGAGTGCGCACCCTGCGCGGACGAGGCGCTGCGGCTGCGCGACGCGGTCGGGCTGCTGCACACCGACCACGACCTCGATCTCGACCCGCTGCTGCGCTTCCGCGTGCTGGAGAACTGCCTGGGCCGCAGGCCCGCCCGTATTCCGGTTCCCTCGTGGGCCGACCCGTACGACGCGGAGACCGCCCGGCTCGACGCGCTGCTGCGCGACATCGGCGACGCCGAATGGCACGCGCCCGTGCGGCTCAAGTGGTTCGAGGGCGACCGCCAGGTGAACCGCCGAACGACCGTCGCCGGGGTCATCGGCCATCTGATGTCCGTCGACGGCCTGGTCGCGGAGGCCCTCGGACTCGACGACCCGCTGGGCCGCGGCGCACCGCGTACGCCGGCCGAGCGCACCGAGGCGTACTGGAAGACCGCGGATCCGCCGCCCACACGCACGGTCCGCGCGCCATGGCGCGACCAGAGCCACACCCTCATCCGCACCGTGTCCTTCGCCGACCGGGGCGCCGCCGAGCTGTCCGTCTCCTACGGGTCGTTCGCGCTGCCGCTGCGGGACTCGCTGCTCGACCGCGCCTTCGAGTGCTGGATCCACGCCGAGGACATCGCAGACGCGGTGGACTATCCGTACGAGCCGCCGAGCGGATCGCATCTGAACCGGATGATCGACCTCGCGGCGCGACTGCTGCCCGCCGCGCTCGCCGAACGCCGACGCGCGGGGCTCGCCGGACCGGCCAGACATCTGGTCGCGGCCGGGGAGGCGGGGCGTTCGCTGCACCTGGAGGTCGAGGGCTCGGGCGGCGGCAACTGGTACATCGCACTGGACTCCCCCGCCGCCGTCGGTTCACCCGACCAGTCCGTGGCACAAGTCGCCCTGGACGGCGTCGAGTTCTGCCGACTGGTGGCCGGGCACATCTCACCCCGGGAGGCCGCGGCCGGACAGGACGGCGACCGGGAGGCGATCCGGGACGTACTGTTCGCGGCCGCAGCCCTGAGCCGCCTGTAGTGCGCGGGGCCGGCGGGAGGCCCTCAGGCGCGGCCGTCGGTCACGGCCCGCCCACCCTGACGTTCGGGTCGCCGTCGCCGCCGTGCGGCTTCAGCTCGATCTTGATGGTGTGGGTCGCGTCGCGCGCCGTCGAACCCCCGCCCCCCGCCGTCAGCACGCCGATCCGCAACTCCGCCCGCCCACTGCCCTCCTTGCGCACCTGCACCACGAACTCCAGATGCACGCTCTCCACACTGAACCGGAGATCGCGCCCCTCCCCCGCCCGCTGCGCCAGCTCGAGCTCGTCCCGGACCTGTCCGATCACCTCGGCCAGTCCCGCTACTGCGGTTTCGTCACGCTCAGCCATCGCGTACCCCGTCTCCCGTAGTTATCGTTGTGCAGTATGAGCGTGCCGCTTCGCACTTCCAACTCCTCATGGCAGGAGGAAAGTTGGCGGGTCTGTCTGCTACGCACCCCCGACCGGGCGGGCCGCCCGCTGGGCGCGGGCGTACTGCTGCCCGGAGGTCTCGTACTGACCTGTGCGCACACGGTGCTCTCCCGGCCGGATCAGTCGGGCACCCGCACGCCGCTGGACCCGGTGTATGTCGACGTACCGCGCACCTCCCTGTCCGACGACGGACGGCAGCCTCTGCCGGCACGGGTGCTGCGGCAGTATCTGGTGCTGCCCACAGCGCAGTTCGGTGGTGACCTGGCGCTGCTCAAACTGGACCACGAGCCACAGGTGCCGCATGCGGTACTGCACCGGCAGATCCCGGCGCGCGGTGCGAGGGTGCACTTCACCGGCTACCCGGAGGACCTTCCGGGCGGCGAGCACGTCGAGGCCCGGCTGATGGGCCGCGGCGGCCCCGGGCCGACGCCGGAGTGGGTGCAGCTCGACGCCGTGGGCTCGCCGTACGTGGTCCGGCACGGCTACAGCGGCTGCGGGGTGGTGCACAGCAGGTCACGGCGCCTGATCGGCATCGTGGCGCACCAGTTCGGCACCCCGCAGGCACCGGTGCGGCAGGGCCATGCGTACATGATCCCGACGGAGACGGTGCTCAGGCATCTGCCGCTGGAGCGGCTGGGGCTGACGGTGACCGGGTCCCCCGCGATTCCGCCCGATGTGGCGGTCGCGCCCGGCAGCACCGCGTCCGGCAGGGTCACGGGTCTGCACCGCCGGCTGACCCGCTGGCTGGACGGCGCCCCGGACACCGACCCGGTGGAGCTGGCGTTCGCCGGGGAGGGCGAGCACGGCCTGCTGCACACGATCAGATCCGTCCTGACTCTGGCCGACCGGGAGCAGAGCCCTCCCGATCCCCCGCCGCCCTCGGGCACGTCGGTGGGCGAGCCGCAGATCGGCAGCATCGACATCGCGGTCGACGCGACCAACCGTACGGTGACGGATTTGGCCCGCCAGGTGGCCGACCGCATAGGCCTGGAGCTGGACACCGCGGACCCGCCCGAACCCGGCGCCGACTCCCGGGGTCACACCCCGCAGGCCCGGTGCGGCGCCGACCCGGCCGCCGGACCCGACCGGTCCCACGGGCCGGGCCGGGCCGACGGGCCGGGCCGGGCCGACGGACCGGACCGGGCCGGGGCCGCCCACACCGCGCTGCTCGACCGCATCGCCCGCGAAAGTCCGCCGCTCATCGCCGCGTTCCTGGCCATCGACCGGTCCGCATCCACCGACACCGAGATCGTGGGCCTGCTGCGCGCCCTCCGCACGCGGGGGGACAGCCGGCTGCTGCTCGTCTTCAGCGATCCGCGCTCCCCGCTTCTCGGCCGGGTCCGCACCCAACTGCTCGGGCCCGACTGGGCCGAGCGCCGCGCCGAGCGGCTCGCGGCGCGCGTGAACAGACTCGCCGCCGCCGAACAGCGGTTACGGCAGCTCCCCGGCCCCAACAGCCCCGTCGCCGAACTGGTGCGCCGCCCCGCCGAACGGGCCCCGCGACTGCGCGGCAAGCTCCAGCAAGTCAGTCCTGGCGGCGCGTTGTACGACAAGCCGGCCCTGCCGCAGGGGCTGTTCCGGCTCACCGTCGACGTCGAGACGGCCCTGCTCGACGCGGAGGTCGCCGAGCAGGCGCTGGCCGGGCCGATGGGCCCGCGCGAGTTCGTCGTCGAACCGCCCGGCGACCAGCTCACCGATCTGCCCGTCGTCGCCGTACGCGACCCCGACGCGCTCGTCACCGCACCCTCCGGCCCCCATCTGACGGGCGGCGATCGGCTGCACCAGCAGTACGAGGTGGTCGGCCCGATCGGCCAGGGCAGCCACGGCCAGGTCTATCTCGCCCGCGATCTGCTGCTGGAGATGCGTCCCGTGGCACTCAAGGGCATCCTCGACCCCGACAACCCGGCCGCCGTGCGCCAGGCCCACCAGGAGCGGCTGCGGCTGGTCAGCCTCAACCACCCGTCCGTCATCCGCGTGGTCAACTACGCGCGTCATCCGTCGACTTCGGCGGAGTTCATCGTGATGGAGTTCGCCGACGGGGCGCCGCTGGCGTGGGTCGCGGCCCGGATCGCCGAGCAGCACCCGCCGTTCGCGGGTCCCCGGGTCCGTGAGTTCATCGTGGCGTACGGGCTGCTGATCCTGGACGCCCTCAGCTATCTGCACGACCACGAGCACTTCGTCTACGGCGACCTCTCCCTCACCAACGTCCTGCACTGCGGCAACGGCATCAAGCTCATCGACGTCGCGGGTGTACGCGAGCCGGGCGCCCCGGGGCCGGTCAGCCACCGGCCGCCGGAGTGCGGACCGGCCGGCGAGATGACGACCGCGGGCGACCTGTACAGCGTCGGCGCGGTCCTTGCCGAGCTCCTGGACAAGGACCCGGCGCCGCCCGCCGACCTCGGCACCCGGTCACTGCACCGGGCGCTGCGGCGGGCCATGGAGAGCGACCCCCGGCTGCGGTACGCCTCCGCGCAGGAGATGGCCGTACAGCTGCGCGGCGTCCTGCGCGAACTGCGGTCGCTGCGGCTGGGCGAGGAGACGTTCCAGCCGTCCCCGCTGTTCGACTCGGCGGCCATCGCCCTGGACGGGCAGCTCGGCAAGGCCCCGCCGCTGGAACGCTGGCGGGCGGGCGGCACGGGCGACCGGCTCGGGGCGCAGGTGCCGGCGCCGTCCGAGGCGGCTGTGGCCCTGCCGGTGCCGAAGGCCGACGAGGCGGACCTCAACTGGAAGGAGCTGCAGCGCACCTCGTACGACGACCCGGCCGGGCTGCTGCAGCTCAGCGACGATTGGCTGCCGTCCCCGGAGTTGCATCTGCTGCGCTGCCGGCTGCATCTGGAACTGTCCCGCGGCCGTCGGCGCAGCCGGGACACAGAGCTGGTGACCGCGGCGATGGAACTCGACAAGGCGCGCCGGCTGCTCGGCGACCGGGCGCCGTACGACTGGCGTCTGGACTGGCACGCCGGGCTCACCGAACTCGCCCACGCCCGGCTGGACCGGGCGCTGAGCTGCTTCGACAAGGTGTACGCCGCGATCCCGGGCGAGTACGCGCCCAAGCTCGCCCTCGGCTACTGCCACGAGAAGCTCGCCGACAAGTGGCGCAGCGGCGAGGCGGCCACGGCGCCCGAGGCGGCAGGGCAGCAGGAGGCTCACGAGCAGCAGGCCATGCGGTTCTACGACGCGGTGTGGCAGCGCAACCACGCCTTGGGGGCAGCGGCGTTCGGCCTGGCCCGGATCCATCTGGCCCGCCACAGCCCGGACCGGGCGCTGGCCTCCCTCGACGGTGTTCCTCCGGACTCCCGGCACCGCACCGCGGCGCGTACGGCGATGGTGCGCATCCACGCCGGTCCGCCGACGGAGGGCGGCCGGCCGACCGTGGCATCGGCGGTCCGCGCCTTCACGGCCCTGCACCGGCTCGCGGGCTACGAGGGGCTGACGGACCGGCATGCGTACGAGCGGCTCACGGCCGAGCTGCTGGAGCTGCTGCTGGACCTGGTCGACGCGGCCCGTGAGCAGGGCGCGGGCGAGACTCCCTCCGCGGGCTCGTGGGGGGATCCCCTGGCGGAACTGAGCGCCGCACTGCCGTCGACGATCCCCGTCCCCGCGACGGAACGGCAGCTGCGCGAGCAACTGTCCGCGAGCTATCGCCAGCTGGCCAAACAGGTCCCGCACACGGGCCACCCGCACGGCGCGGCCCTGGCGGAGTCCCTGCTCGACAACGCCTACCGCACCCGCCCGCTGGGCCTGCGTCACCACCGCCGCCGCCCCCGGGACCGCCGCCCCCGCCCGACCTGGCCCCGCGGGCGGGGTACGGGTGAGGCCGTATGACCCCCGGCAGAAGATCCGCCGGGTGGGCGGACGCCCTGCGCAGACGCACTCGACGGCTGTGGCGTCAGGCGCCCGCGGTCGGGCCCGCGCTGTGGCGGCGGGCCGCCGGGCGGGCGGAGGGCGCGGCCACCGCCGTGTTCCTGCGGCGCCGCATGCTCGTGCTGCCCGCGCTCGCCGTGATCGCGCTCGCGCTCTGTGCCGCCGCCTACAGCGATGTGCATCAGCGCTCGGAGCGGCTGCACGACCGGTGCGTGCCCGCGCTCGTGGGGCTCGCGCAGGCGCGTACGTCGCTCCAGCTCGCCCAGGGGCAGGCCGAGTTGCGGCTGCTGGAAGGCCCTCAGGTCGGGCTGGTCGAGCTCGGGGAGACGTACCGCTCACGGCTGACCGAGGCCTCGCAGAGCCTCAATCGGGTCGCCGGGTCCGGGGCCCTGCGCAAAGGTCAGGAACAGGAGCTGCGGGTGGTGTCGGGGCTGGTGGTCGCGTACGGCGACAAGATCGCCTGGGCGGAGCGCAACCGCAGCAGCGACGTGCTGCGCAGGGCCGGGGTCGAGTACGCGGCCGGCATGCTGCGCGGCCCCAAGGGCAGCCCGGACGGCACACCCCAGGAGCCCACGGCCGTACTCGACCGGATCAAGGTGTTGGAGCGGCAGCTGAGCCAGGAGAACAGCGAGCTCGCGGCCTGGAGCCCGCTGACCCTGACCGCCGCGGCCGCCGCGGCGCTGGTGGCGGGCCTGTTCGCGTTCGTGGCCTTCGGTACGTCGGTGTTCGTGCGGGACCGGCTGCGGCTGGTCAGCGTGCAACTGGCCGCGGGCTGCGTGCCGGTGCTGCTCGCTCCCGTCCTGCTGGCGGCCGGCGGGACCGCGGAGCATTCCGCCCAGCAGCGGGTGCGGAGCGAGGTCGCGGAACTGACCGGGATCTCCGTCGGCCGGCAGGCTCCGCGCGAGATCGAGGCCGTCGAGCGCCGGGCGGCCGACGCGATGCGCGCCGCGCACCCCGAGGGCTGGTCGCTGACCGCGGGCATTGTCGTGCCCGCGGGCTTCGCGGGCGCGCTGGCCTGCGGGGTGACGCTCTATCTCTACGGCAGGCCGTACCCGGCGGTCCGCTTCCCCCGCCGCAAGGATGCGGACGCAGACGTATGAGGTGGGTCAAGCGGATGAGGTGCTTGAGGGCTGTGCTGGCGGGCTGCCTGCTCGCCGTGTCGGCCGTGGCCACGGGCGGCTGCGCCGGCGCCGGGGAGGAGCGGACTCTGGTCGTGCTCGGGCCGTGGACGGACGGCGAGGAGAAGCCGTTCGTGCAGGCGCTGCGCGGCATCGAGAAGCGCACCGGCCGACGCTACGTCTACAAGGGCACGCGCTCGCTGCGCGAGACCCTGGTCGCCCAGTTGCAGGCCGGTGCGCCGCCGGATGTGGCCATACTCAACAGTCCCGGCGAACTCGCCGAGTACGCCCGCGCCGGGGACGTGCAGCCACTGCCCGAGAGCGTGGCCGGGGCCGCCGTCCCCCCGTGGGCCCCGGCCGTCACCGTCGCCGACGAGGACGGCGAGATGCGCACGCGGCCGTTCTGGGTGCCGGTGCGCGTGGATCTGAAGTCGCTCGTGTGGAGCCGTACGGACGTGGCCGGCAAGGCTCCGCGCTGGTGCCTGGGCCTGGGCTCGGGCGCGACGTCGGGCTGGCCGGGCACCGACTGGGTGGAGGATCTGCTGCTGCAGCGCCAGGGCGCCGCCGCATACGAGCGCTGGGCGACCGGCGCCACCGAGTGGGAGAAGACCCGGCCGGTGTGGCAGGAATGGGCGCGGATGCTGACCTCGGACGGCCGCAACCCGCACCCGCAGGGACTTGCCGATTCGTTCGAGCTGCTCGACGACGGCCGGTACGGGCTGCTGAACCGCGGCGACTGCACCCATGAGCACCAGGGCTCGTTCATCCGCCGCCACTACGGCGACGATGTGCGGCCGTTCCCCACGGCCCGCCATCTGCATCCGCCGCGCGGCGGTCCTGCGGCCGACGAGACGGCGTTCGAGGTCTCCGGCGACATGGCGGCGGTCTTCAAGCCGAGCGCGGCCGCCTGGGATCTGCTGGACCGGCTCAGCTCACGGCGGGCCCGCACGGACTGGGCGAACGCCGCCCGGCCCGGCGAGCGGCCGTTCTTCCCGGGCGGCACGGTCGCCTCCGGCCGGCTGTCGCACGGCACTCAGGCCGTCCAGGAGCTGTTCGGTACGGCGGGCCAGATCTGCATGGACGCCTCGGACGCGATGCCGCCCACGCTGCGGGACGCCTTCCACCGGGCTGTGCTGGAATTCTTCGACGACCCGATGAACGAGGCGCTGCTGGACCGGCTGCTCGAGCAACTGGAGGCGGAACGCCGTCTGCAGGAGGGCGAGAAGGCGTTCGTCCTGGACGATCTGTGCGACAGCCCGGTGGCCGACCCTTCCTAGGACGGGCCCGCCCGGGCGAGGCGGATCAGCCGTAGTGGGCAGCCAGCCCGCCGCCCAGCAGGGCAAAGGCTTGGTCGAGGTCTGCCACCGCCTCGGGGTGGACCTCGGCGGCGCTGCGGCCGGCCGAGAGCTTCTGCCAGTTCGTCTCGGCCAGGAGCTGGTGCACGGTGACGATCTGGGCGGCGGCGATTCGAGGGGCCACGCCCGGCCGCGTGTCCGGGGCGGCTTCGTGCAGGGCGTCCGCCAGCGCGTCCTGGTCGTGGGCGGTGTACTGCGTCAGGCGCGCGACCAGACTCGGGGCGGAGTACACAAGCCCGTGGAAGGCCAGGACATCCGGGTCGTCGTCGAGGCCCGTGACCGGGTCGTACCGGTCCAGGGCGGCGCGGGCGTGGCGGTGGAGTGCCGTCAGGGGCGCTTCGCCGACGAGTCGGTCGCGCACGACCCGGGCGAACTCGCCCTGGTGGTCTGCGAAGCGGTGCAGCACCAGGTCTTCCTTGCTGGGGAAGTAGCGGAAGAGCGTCGGTTTGGACACCTCGGCTGCCGCGGCGATCTCGGCGACGGACACCTGGTCGAAGGACCGCTCCAGGAACATCTCGATCGCCGTGGCGGAGATGGCCTGGCGCGTGCGCTCTTTCTTGAGCTCCCGCAGCCCGGTGTGCGGCGCCTCGCTCCGACCGTGGCCCTGGCCGGGCCGACGACCCTGTCGCTCATCCATGTCGCCACTCTAGCAAAGTTGAACCAAGTCTCTAACATTACCGAGTTGCATTTAAAACCGAGTTGCGTTTTTATGTGTTCCCAGAGACGGACGGAGAGGGCAGCGAGATGATCAGCAGCGAAGTGACCACCGGGCCGAGCGCCGCGAGGACCGGCGTGCTGATTGTGGGAGCGGGGCCGACCGGACTGACCCTGGCCTGTGAACTGGCCCGCCGCGGCACGGCCGTACGGATCATCGAGAAGTCCCCGGAATTCCACAGCGGTTCACGCGGCAAGACACTCAACCCCCGGAGCCTGGAGGTGTTCGAGAGCCTCGGTATCCTTCCCGCACTGCTCGCCCACGGGCGTACGGACCTGCTGCTGCGCAAGTACCGAGACGGCAGGGTCGTGACCGACACGGACCCCTTCGCCGTGCTTGGGCCGACGCCTGCGGCTCCCTACGTACGGGGGCTGTTCATCGCCCAGTGGCTGGTCGAGGAGATCCTGCGGACCCGGCTCGCGGAGTGGGGCGTGACCGTCGAGCTCGGCACCGAGCTGACCGGGCTCGATCAGACCGAAGAGAGCGTGATCGCCACCACGGCCGCGGGCGAGCGGATGGCGGCGGAGTATCTGGTGGGCTGTGACGGCGGGCGCAGCACCATCCGTAAATCCCTGCCGGTGGCGTTCGACGGCCGGACGGAGGACGGCCGGCTGATGATCCTCGGCGACGTCGAAGCCGAAGGGCTGAGCCGCGACTACTGGCACCAGTGGCTGGACGAGGACGGTGCGATTCTGCTCTGCCCGCTGGGCGAGCGGTCCTTCCAGCTCCAGGCGCTCGCGGAGCGCGACGAGCTGGGGCAGCCGGTCGCACCGTCGCTGGAGAGTTTCCAGCGGATCTTCGACCGGCACTCGGGGATGCCTGACATACGGCTGGCGAACCCGACCTGGATATCGACGTTCCGGGTCAACGAGCGCATGGCCGACCGCTACCGGGTCGGCCGAGTGCTGCTGGCCGGCGACGCCGCGCACGTTCACTCGATCGCGGGCGGCCTGGGCATGAACACGGGTGTCCAGGACGCGTTCAACCTCGGGTGGAAGCTCGCCATGGTGGTCGCGGGGGCTGCACGTCCCGCACTGCTCGACACCTATGAGGAGGAGCGACTGCCCATCGCCGCCTGGACGCTGGACACCAGCGGTGAGCGGTGGCGCGGCGTCCAGCGCAGCGTCAAGGAGGCCGGACGCGGGACCGAGGACGTGATCAGGCCCGAGACCCTGGCCCTCGGACTCGGCTACCGCTGGAGTTCGCTTGCCCTCGAGCTGGACGGCCGGGGAAGCGAAGGCGGAGCCGTCGGGGGTGAAGGCGCCCGTGGCGAACGTGCGACCGACGACGGCCTGCTGAGGGCCGGTGACCGTGCCCCCGACGCCCCCTGCCTGGGCGCCGGGGGCACGGTCACCCGGCTCTTCGACCTCTTCGCCCGACCGCACTTCACCCTGCTCGGCTTCGGGGAGAGCACCGTCGGCGTCCTGCGGGCCACCGAGGCGCAGTACGGCGACACCGTGCGGCCCTGTCTCATAGCGGACATCGCCGAGGGGCTGAGCGACCACGAGGGGCACGCGCGCAGGGCGTACGGAGTCACGGGCGACGCCGTCGTGCTGGTCCGCCCCGACGGGCACGTCGCGCTGATCGCACCGGCGGACGCCACCCGGGCCGTACTCGACTACCTGGGCACGCTGCGGAGCTAAAGGAGGCTGAAAGTCGGCCCCGCCGCACGACTTCCAGCAGCCGCCTAGGTGAAGACGACCGTGCGGCGGCCGTTGAGCAGGATGCGGTGTTCCGCGTGCCACTTCACCGCGCGGGCCAGCGCCTGGCACTCCACATCGCGGCCCACGGCCACCAGCTGCTCCGGGGTGACCTCGTGGCCGACCCGTTCGACCTCCTGCTCGATGATCGGGCCCTCGTCGAGGTCGGCCGTCACATAGTGCGCGGTCGCGCCGATCAGCTTCACACCCCGGGCGTGCGCCTGGTGGTACGGCTTCGCGCCCTTGAAGCTCGGCAGGAAGGAGTGGTGGATGTTGATGATCCGGCCGCTGAGCTGCTTGCAGAGGCCGTCGGAGAGGACCTGCATATAGCGGGCGAGCACCACCAGCTCGACCTTCTCGGCGTGTACCAGGTCCAGCAGCTGGGCCTCGGCGGCGGCCTTGGTGTCCTTGGTGACCGGAATGTGATGGAACGGGACACCGTAGGAGCCGACGAGCTCGGCGAATTCCGTGTGGTTGGAGACGACGGCCGCGATCTCGACGGGCAGGGCACCGGTCCTGGACCGGAACAGCAGATCGTTCAGGCAGTGCCCGAACTTGCTGACCATGAGCACGATCCGCATCCGCTCCTCGGCGAGGTGGATCTGCCAGTCCATCTGGAAGGCGTCGCCGACGGCGGCGAAGCTGGCCCGCAGCTTCTCCACGGTCACGGGAGTCTCGGCCGAGAAGTGAACCCGCATGAAGAACAGGCCCGTGTCCCGGTCCCCGAACTGCTGGCTGTCCTCGATGTTGCAGCCGGTGATGAAGAGATAGCTCGACACGGCGTGCACAATGCCCTGTTTGTCAGGACAGGAGAGCGTGAGGACGTACTGGTCGGTCATCCTCGTAGCCTGCCATACACAGCGGGACGGACCGGAAGGCGTCCGTCAGGCGGACCGGGTCATGATCCGCAGGACGTCCAGCGAACGCGGCGGCGTGTCCGGGTCCTCGCCGTCGGCCGCCGCGAGGCGCACATGCGCGTCACGGGCGGCCCGTACGGCCTCCGGCCAGCCGTGATGCTCCATGTACGCGGAGACGGGAGCATCCGCACCGACCTGGTGCATGATCCTCAGCACGCGCAGCACGGCGACGTCCACGAGGGCGGCCTCACCGGAGTCGCGGAAGATCGTCCCGACGTACTTCTCGGCGGACCAGTTGTCCAGCCAGGTGTCCTCGACCAGGCGGTACACGGCGTCGGTGACGTCGCCGTATCCCTCCAGTCCGGCCAGCCAGCACTCCTGGTGGAAGACGGGATCGGAAAGCATGTGGAGCGCCGAGCGCACGTTGCTGCGCCAGCGCCACCAGGGCATGTCATTGAGCGGCATGCCGCCCATGGTGGAGGAGCGACGGCCGCGACGGGAAGAGGGGACCGAACCTTGCTGCACGCCCCCGATCGTACGTTCCCTCACCTCGCACACATTTCCACCCCGGCAATTCACCTTCGTGTCACCCGTTGTTACCCATTGCTCACTCCGCCGTTCCCTGGGAAGCGGAAGGGTTCAGAGACATGACCGGTAGGCGTCGTTCCTCCTCCCCCCGCCCCTCAAAGACCCATCGAGTCCGCGCCGTCTGTACGACGGCCGTGGCGGCCGGAGCGACCATGATCGTCGGCTGCGGCGTGCTCCCTGGTGGCCCGGGGGGTTCCAGGGAGCCCGTCACCGTCATGACCTTCGCGCCCGAGGAGACCCAGGCGACGAACATGCCCGGCATGCCGGCGATGGCCAAGGCGTACGCCCGCTGGGCGAAGTCGAACGGCGGCATCGGCGGCCACGAACTGCGCGTGATCACCTGCAACGAGCAGAACACCGCCACCGGCGCGGCCATCTGTGCCCGACGGGCCGTCAAGGAGAACGTCGTCGCGGTCGTCGGCTCGTACAGCCAGCACGGCGACGCCTTCATGGCCCCGCTCGAGGCCGCGGGCATCCCCTTCATCGGCGGATACGGCATATCCGACGAGGAGTTCACCAGTTATCTGTCGTACCCCGTCAACGGCGGCCAGGCCGCACTCCTCGCGGGCAACGGCAAGCAGCTCGCCGGCTCCTGCGCGCACGTCTCACTGGTACGGCCCGACACCGCCGCCGGCGACGAACTGCCCGAGCTCCTCAACGCGGGCCTCACCGAAAGCAGTCAGGACACCTCCGCCGACATCCCGGCCGCGGAAGACGCCACCGACTACACCGAACGGGCCCTGCAGGCACGGAAGAAGGCCGCCGACCCGAACTGGACGGCCACCGCGTCGAAGGACCGGCCCGGCTGCGTCACGGCCGCACTCGGGGAACGCACCGAGACCTTCTTCGACTCCTTCCGACGACTGCCCGAGGACGGCCGCAACGTCCGGATCTCCTCCGTCATGGGCAGTGTCGACCAGCCCCTCATCGACCGCACCGGCGGCCGCAAGGGCCCCTTCGAAGGCGCCTACATCACCGGCTGGTACCCGGACGCCTCGGATCAGCGCTGGGGCGAGATGCGGAAGGTGATCCGCAACCACGCGTTCGGCGACAACAACATCGACCCGGCGGACGCCGGCGTGCAGACCACGTGGATCGCTTACACCGTGCTGGGCGCGGTGATCCGATCGATCGACGACGACCGGATCACCCCCGGCCGGATCTCGCACGCGCTCGACCAGGGCGTGGAGGTGTCGACCGGCGGCCTCACACCCACACTGCGCTGGGGGTACGAGGACATGCTCGGCGCCCCCGGCTATACGCGGCTCGTGAACCGCAGCGTCACCTTCCAAGTGGTGCGCCAGGGACGGCTGGTGGACCAGAAGCAGGACTTCGTGGACGTGGGCCGGACACTGAGGGACGCTTCGTAGGCAGCCCGAGTCCCCCGCGGGACACGCGTCCCGCGGGCACGGACCGGCCCGGCGGCCAAGATCCGGGTCAGAGCTGGTCGCTGCGGCGCTCCGTCAGGTCGTACTTGCGGGCGATGGTGTTCCACAGCCCCGACGCCTCGTTCTTCGCCTTGGTCGCCTCACCGCTTGCCCGGTTGGCCTGGGCGGTCTGCCCGGTCTGGCGGGCCTGGCCCCCCTTGCAGCCCTTCTTGCCCTTCGCCTGCTGCGCCCAGGTCGCGTAGTGGTCGTCGGCCGAAGCCGACGCCTGCCACGCCTTGGTGAGGGCCGCGGTCAGCGCCGGATGGTTCGGCAGCTTGTCCACGGTCAGGCCCTCGAGCCTGGTCACCAGCGAGCGGCGCTGCGCCGCAGCGCCGCGCAGGTCCGTGGCGGCCTGGTCGAGGTTCTCGCACGCCTTGATGTTCTCCACCGAGCGGATGACGGCGGCGCGGCTGCTGTTGCTGTCCGCGAGGAGCTTGTCGAGCGCCTCGGCCTGCGGCTCGGCCGGGTCGGCCGGGGCCTCGGACGGGCCGGAGCTCGCGCTGGGATCCTGTGAGCCTGCCGCGACCTTGGCGCCGGGGTCCGGGTCCTTCTCGTCGTCCCCGCCGAACATCACCGCGCTGAGACCGAGTCCGAGCACGGCGCAGCCGATGACGAGCGCGGCGACCACCGGAGCGGTGGACCGCCGCCGGGGCCCGGGCTCCGGGTCGTACGGCGGCTCCTGGTACGCGGGCTGCCGGGCGGAGGGCTGCTGGTACGCCGCCTGCTGCTGGTATCCGGGCGGCGCGGACCGTCCCGCGTCGATGCGGGGCATCTGCTGCGTGGAGTCCGGGAACTGGTCCGCGGCTCCGTCCGTGCGGAAGAGGCTGTCGAACTCGGCCGGGGGCTGCCGGTCGCCCGGAGTCCCGGGCCTGATCCCGAACGGCGCACCGGGAGGCGTGGGCGGAACGGCCCCGCCCGGCACGGGTGCGATGTACTGCGTGGCATCGGCGTCGCCGCCAGGCGCCGCAGGCTGAGCGGCATGAGCCGAATGGAGCGGGCGGGTGCCCAGGAAATGGGTCGACTCGGCGGGAGTCTCCGGCGGCAGAGCCCCGGGGTGCACGTCCGCGGTGCGCACGGCGGGTGCGGCCGCCGCGACGGGCGGAATGTACTGGGTCGCGTCCGAGTCCGCCGGGGGAACCGGAGCAGGCTGGGTGTGGGCGGGCGCGCCCTGAGCGGGCTGCGCCGGATATCCGTAGCCGTGCGTCTGCTGCGGAGGCTGCGCGTACGACTGGGCCTGCGAGTGCTGCTGCGCATACGACTCGGCCTGCGCCTGCTGCGGAGGCTGCGCGTACGGCGCCTGGTGGTACGGCTGTGGCTGCTGCTGCGGCGGCCCCCACGGGTCGCCCCACGGCTGTCCGCCGGCCGGAGCCGCCTGTGCCCCGGCGGCACCGGGCGCACCCGGCGCACCGGAAGCGCCGGATACCCAGGGCTCACTTCCGTCGGCGGGCAGCACGACGCCTTCGTGCGCGGGCCGTGCGGCAGGAATCTGCTGCTCGTCACCCTGTCCGCTGTGCGTCACCGGGACACTCCTACATGTGGACCTACGGAATCGTCGGTTCACGCTACCGGGTGCCCCGAGCCCCGCGCACACACGTGTGAAAGCAGTAACAAGATGCGGACGAAGACCGCTGTTACTTGCCCCACATCCTCCCGAAGGCGGCTGTCACGCGGCCATCAGGTCCAGCCGGGCGCCGAACTCCCGGACCGTCGGCTCGTCCGCGTACGGCTCGAGCCTCAGCTGCAGGTCCTCCAGATACTCGGCCCCTCTGCTGGAGCGGAGCGTACCGAGCAGCTCCACCGCCTGCGTGCCGGTGGAGCATGCCTGCTCCACCTCGCGCTGCTGCACCTGTGCCGAAGCCAACAGCACCAGCCCGATCCCCCGCCGCCTGGCCCGCGACTGCGGATGCCCCTCCAGCGCCTGCGCGGCATGGTGGGCCGCGGCCTCCGCCCTGCCCAGGTCCCGGTAGCAGTGCGCCAGCTCGTCGGCGAGATACGCGTGATCGAAGTGGGCGATCCATGCGGGGTCGTCACCCGTCGACGGCTCGGCCCGCTCCAGCGCGGCGGCCGCACGGGCCGCCACCTCCTCGCACATGCGGGCGTCCCCGAGCAGTGCGTGCCCACGTGCCTCGGCGGCATGGAACATCGCCTCGACCCGGGGGGTGACCTGCCCGCGCGTCCCTTCCTGCGCAGCCCGCGCCAGCTGGGCGATCTCCCTCGGGTTGCCGAGCTCGGCGGCGAGGTGGCTCATGGAGGCGGCCAGCACATACCCGCCGTACCCGCGGTCGCCGGCCGCCTGGGCCAGCCGCAGCGCCTGGATGTAGTAGCGCTGGGCGAGGCCCGGCTGGCCGGTGTCCACCGCCATGTAACCGGCGAGCTCGGTCAGCCGCGCGACGGCCGCGAACAGCTCCCGCCCCACCGCCTCGCGGTAGGACCCCGAGAGCAGCCCGGAGACCACGCTGTTCAGATAGTGCACGACGACGGGCCGGACATGGCCGCTGCCGAAGCGGTGATCCAGATCGGTCAGGGCCGCGGTCATCGCCCGTACCGCCTCGACGTCCGAGCCTCCGACCCGCGCCCCTGCCGTACGCGCCACCTGGCTGTCCGCGCCGGTGATCAGCCAGTCGCGGCTCGGCTCGACGAGCGCCGACGCGGCGACCGCCGACCCGGACAGGAAGTCGCGGCGCCCCACATCACTGCGCCACAGCTCACAGACCTGCTCGATCGCGCCCAGCACGGTCGGCGAGAACTGCAGCCCGACGCCGGTGGCGAGGTTCTTGCCGTTGGCCATACCGATCTCGTCGATCGTGACCGCACGGCCGAGCTTGCGGCCGAGCGCCTCGGCGATGATCCCGGGTGCACGGCCGCGCGGCTGCTGCCCGCGCAGCCAGCGCGCCACCGACGTCTTGTCGTAGCGCAGGTCCAGCCCCCGTTCCGCGCCGACCAGGTTGACCCGGCGGGCGAGCCCTGCGTTCGAACACCCCGCCTCCTGGATGAGTGACTGCAGCCGCTCGTTCGGCTGACGGGCGACGAGAGGCCTCGCTGCCATGAATTACCCCCTGATGCCACGGTGACCAACGACACGTGATCAACGGCGCGATCAACGACACGATCGGCGTCTCGATCACTGCCCTGCGCAAATACGGAAAATGCATGGTTCGCCGGTTTCATTTCGTTGCTTGCCTTTTGCCGGAAGCAGTGCGCGATGTCCGCCCTGTACGGCTCCCCCGGCACATCCCCCTGCGAGGAGCTACCCGC
Organism: Streptomyces sp. NPDC002889; assembly: GCF_042888425.1. NCBI lineage: Bacteria > Bacillati > Actinomycetota > Actinomycetes > Kitasatosporales > Streptomycetaceae > Streptomyces > Streptomyces sp. NPDC002889. The sequence goes on along the minus strand of NZ_JBIAPT010000007.1, from coordinate 46,761 downwards.
TCGTCAGGCTGTGACCGCATGCGCGCCCCCGCCGATGCATCCGTGCGCCCCGCGTGCAGGATCGATGCTCCACCGCCCGCCGCGGCAGGCCCGTAACCCCAGGTGATGGTGGGAGTTGAGTGTGTCGTGGAAGAGACCATGGGAGTCACGGAGGCCGCACAGATCCCCAAGCAGCGAGGGGAGCAGCAGCTGGACATCGCCGTGCGGTACGCGGAAGAGCGGCACTGGGATGTGTTCCCGGGCACCTGGCTCGAGGCTGCTGACGGTGCGGAGCACTGCTCGTGCGGTGACCTCCGCTGCCCCGCGCCCGGTGCCCACCCGACCAGGCGGGACTGGGCGAACCAGGCGACCGGCAGCGCGGGCGTCGCCCGCCGGCTGTGGTCCAAGCAGCCCAAGTCCTCGATCCTGATGCCGACCGGGCGCACCTTCGACGCCATCGACGTCCCCGAGTCGGCCGGTTTCCTAGCGCTGGCCCGCCTCGAGCGGATGGATCTCCCACTCGGCCCGGTGACCTGCACCCCCGACCGCAGGATGGTGTTCTTCGTCCTGCCCGGCGCGGCGCACAAGATCCCGGACCTGATCCGCGCCCTCGGCTGGGCCCCCGGCTCCCTCGACCTGATCGCTCGCGGCGAGGGGCACTTCGTCGCCGCCCCGCCGACCCGGATCGGCGGCCGCGGCGCGGTGCAGTGGGCACGTCGCCCCACTCCCGCCAACCGCTGGCTTCCGGACGCCGACGAGCTGATCAGCCCGCTGGCCTACGCGTGCGGCAGGGAGGCCGCCGCCGCACGGGCGCGCCTCGCTTGACGCGTCCGTAGGGTGGACCCCGTACATGCGGGGACACCGAAAGGTACGGGAACACATGCCGGACCAGGCAGTTGACACGGTGGGCGGGGCACGTACAGCGCCGCCGGCCGTGCAGGTTGAGGGACTCTGGAAGCGGTTCGGTGAGCAGATCGCCGTAGCGGGGATCGATCTGACGCTGCCGGCGGGCAAGTTCATCGGCCTGGTCGGTCCGAACGGCGCGGGCAAGACAACCACCCTGTCCATGGTCACCGGACTGCTGCGCCCGGACCAGGGCCGGGTGGAGGTGGCCGGCCACGACGTGTGGCGCGATCCGGTCGAGGTGAAGTCCCGGATCGGCGTACTGCCGGAGGGCCTACGGCTGTTCGAGCGGCTGTCGGGCCGCGAGCTGCTCGCCTACAACGGCCGGCTGCGCGGCCTGCCCGGCGACGAGGTCGACAAGCGCGCCGCCCAGCTGCTGGACGTACTGGACCTGGCGGGCGCGCAGCACAAGCTGGTCGTGGACTACTCGACCGGTATGCGCAAGAAGATCGGGCTGGCCACGGCGCTGCTGCACAACCCGCAAGTGCTGTTCCTGGACGAGCCGTTCGAGGGCGTGGACCCGGTCTCCGCGCAGACGATCCGCGGGGTCCTCGAGCGGTACACGGCATCCGGTGCGACCGTCGTCTTCTCCAGCCATGTGATGGAGCTGGTGGAGTCGCTGTGCGACTGGGTGGCGGTGATGGCGGCGGGCCGGATCCGTGCGCAGGGCCCGCTGGCACAGGTACGCGGGGACGCGCCGTCGCTGCAGAGCGCGTTCCTGGAACTGGTCGGGGCGAACGGCCGGGACAGCGTCGAGTCGCTGGACTGGCTCGGCGGTGGTCAGCGGTGAGCACGGCTTCGAGAGGCGCACAGGGCGCCCCGGTGAGCACGGCCGCCCTCGGACGGATCTTCGTACGGCTCAAGCTGTCGCTGCTGCGCAACGGCCTGCGCCAGTCCTCCGGCCGCACCGCGGCGTTCGTGACCTCGCTCGTGCTGACCCTGTTGCTGGCCGCGGGCCAGCTGCTCGGCCTGATCCTGCTGCGCGGCAACGACCACGCGGAGTCGGTCGTCGTCCTGCTGACGGGCATCCTGGCACTCGGCTGGGCGGTGATGCCGCTGTTCTTCCCCAGCGGTGACGAAACACTCGACCCCACCCGGCTCGTGATGCTGCCGCTGCGCCCGCACCCCCTGGTGGTGGCGCTGCTCGGCGCATCGCTGGTGGGCATCGGACCGCTGTTCACTCTGTGTCTCGTGCTCGGTTCGGCGTTCGCGCTGTCTCACGGGGCGGTCGCGCTCGTCGTGTCCGTCGTCGCCGTCCCGCTCACCCTGCTGCTGTGCGTGGCGCTGGCGCGGGCCGTCGCCGCGGGCAACATCCGCCTCCTGACCTCACGCAAGGGCCGCGACCTGGCCGTACTCAGCGGCCTGGTGATCGCGGTGGGCATCCAGGTCGTGAACTTCGGCGCCCAGCGCATCGGCGAAGCAGGCGGCCTCGCGGCACTCGAGCCGGTGGCGCGGATCGTGCAGTGGGTACCGCCGGCGTCCGCGATCGGCGCGGTGGGCGCGGCGAGCGAGGGCTCCTACGGGATCGCCGCGGCGCAACTCGCCCTGTCCGCCGGAGCGCTGTACGCCCTGCTGTGGGCCTGGCAGCGCAGCCTGACCAAGCTGATGACGGCCCCGGACGGATCGACGCTCGCGGCGGCGTCGGAGCCGACGCGCAAGGAGTCGGCGCACCGCCTGCACCAGCTGCTGCCCGAGGGACGTACGGGCACGGTGATGCAGCGCAGCCTGCGCTATGTGTGGCGGGACCCGAAGACGAAGGCGGCGTGGGTGACGGCGCTGGCGATCGGTCTGATCGTGCCGCTGTTCAACGCGCTGCAGGGCACGGGGTCGATCTACTTCGCCTGCTTCGCGGCCGGAATGCTCGGCATCCAGATGTACAACCAGTTCGGTCAGGACACCTCCGCGTTCTGGATGGTCGCGATGACGATCTCGTCGACGAAGGACGCCTATGCGGAACTGCGGGCCCGCGCCATGGCGTTGCTGGTGATCACGCTGCCGTACACGGTTGTGGTGACGACGGTGACGGCGGCCGTGCTGGGTGAGTGGCACGCGCTGCCCGAGGTGATAGGCCTGTCGTTCGCGCTGCTGGGCGCGATGCTGGCGACGGGCGCGCTGGCCTCGGCCCGCTTCCCGTACTCGATCCCGCAGGACAGCGCGTACAAGAACGTGGCCCCTGGGCAGGGCGGACTCGCCTGGATCTCCATCTTCGGCGGCATGATCTCGGCGGCACTGCTGTGCGCCCCGGTGATCGCGCTGACGATCTGGCTGCACGCGTCGGGCTCCGACTCGGCGCCGTGGCTGCTGCTGCCGGTGGGTGCGGGGTACGGCGCGCTGATCGCCTGGGCGGGGGTACGGGTGGCGGCGCCGCAGACGGCGAGGCGGCTGCCGGAGATCCTGGCGGCGGTCAGCAAGGGCTGAACGGACCTTTTCCCTAGGGCAGTTCGCATTCGTGAAGTAGGGTGACGGCCATGTCCATGCCGCCGCCGAGCACCCGAAGGCGGCTGTCACGCGGCCATCAGGTCCAGCCGTGCGCCGAACTCCCGGACCGTCGGCTCGTCCGCGTTCCGGACGGCAGCACCATGACGTTCCCGATGTGCGCCTGGGCCGACGACAACACGAACGGCTCGGTCGCCGTGATCACCCCGGCGACGGCGACCCAGTCGCCGGAAGACGTCGACGTGGACTCCGTGGCGGAGATGACGGTCACGGTGCGCGAGGAGCTGCGGAAGCCGATCGGCTGACGGGCGAGGCCTACAGGTTCCAGGCGGCGGGCAGCCCGGCTCTGCAGAAGACGCATATGAAGTCGCCCTCGCGCACCACGTTCAGCCCCCGTCCACGGGCCCCGGCCCCATGGGCGGCGATCCACCCGTTCCCGCATGCCGTGCAGGATCCCTCGACGTGCCGGCGGCGCCGTCCATCGACAAGGGCCTCCCCTGCGTGACGGCGCATGCCGGCGCCACACGTGTCGCACGTCTCGCTCGTGCTCGTGCTCGCGCCCTGCGGGACGACGGTGTCGCCCGCGCTCCTGTCACGGCGTCAGGACCCCGTCCAGGAAGGGCTCGATCGCCGTGCGCCAGCCCTCCGGGCGGTCGTAGTGGACCAGGTGGCCCGCGTCCGCCACCTCGCCGTACTCGCCGCGGGGGAGGACCCGGACCATCTCCTGGGCCTCCGCGCGGCCCAGTTCGCCGTCGAGGCCGCGGACCACCAGCGTGGGGCACTGGACCTGGGCCAGCTCCTCCCAGTGGGCGTCGTGGACCCAGGTCTCGCGGGAGGTGAGCATCTGGCGGCGGGAGAACACCGGGCGCCAGCCGTCCGACCCTTCCCCCATGACCTCCGCGAAGAACTCCCCGCGCGCCGGGTTCGGGCGCTCCACCCAGGGGTCGTCCTCGCCGAACCACTTGCGCACATCCGCCAGCGTCGCGAACGGGAGCGGCCACGAGCGGAACCAGTCCTCCCACTCACGCTGTGACGCCGCGCCGAGTGCCGAGGCGCGCATGTCGCAGATGATCAGGGCGTGGACCAGGTCCGGACGCTTCGCCGCCAGCTGCCAGGCGGTCAGGGCGCCCATCGAATGGCCGATCAACGTCACGGGCGCGAGACCCAGTTGCTCGATCGCGGCCTCCGCGTCCGCCACATACGCCTCACGCGTGAACGGCCCCTCCGCCGGCTTGTCGCTGCGGCCGTGGCCCCGCTGGTCGAGGGCGACCGCGCGGTGCCGCTCCGCGAGCCAGCGCGCCGTGGAGGCCCAGTGCGAGGCACGGCCCATCAGACCGTGGAGCAGTAATACCCCCAGGGCATGGTCGGTGTCGCCGCGCCCCTTGGGCGGGTCCGCGAACTCCCAGGCAGCCAGGCGTACGCCGTTGGCTCCGGTTACGTCGATGCGCCGCACCATCTGGCCTGGCACCCCCTTCTCTCCCCCGGGTCGGGCTGACTGTGTCGGTAACCACCAGACTATCGAACCTTTATTCGAAAAAAGGGATCTGGCGCGCAACACCCCTCGTTCGAGTGACCACGCGCAAGGATTGACTCGCGTCGCCGAGGGGAGATCTTCTGCGGGAGGCGGGCCGCTCGGGGAAAACGGTCCGTGGGGATTGACCCTGGGAGCTCGGGGCTCCGGGTCAGCACAGGGGAGGACAGGCCCCGGCGCCCCAGGGCGCCGGGGCCCCTCTGCTCCAAGGGGCAGCGGCCATCTGCGCGCGGGGCGTACGACGGGCGCATCACCCTGATCCCCTCCCCGGCCATGGGTCAGATGCCTCAGCCACAGCGTGGCACGCGATTCGCCCTGCCGCTGCCATTCCGGACGGAATAAGGCTCCAGGGGGCTGCGTCGGCCACACCGCACCAGCCATTCGTCGGCTGCCGGTGCGGGCGGGACGATGGAGGCAGGTACAGGTGAGGCGTGCAGGTGGAGCCGGTGCAGGAGAGACATGCGGCCGGATGCCCGGGCCACACGGGTCGACGGTCGGCCGGCGCCTCGATCCGCGGCCCGGCCCGACCGCCGACGCTCTCCTACTGCTTCGCGACGAACACGTGCGAGGCCACGTCCGACTCAAGCTCCGCCGCCTCGCCGCCGCTGCCCACCAGGACCCCGCCCGCCGACTCCGTCACGCTCACCACCGAACCGGGCTGCACGCCCGCCCGCCGCAGCGTGTACATGAGCTGGGCATCCGTCTGGATCGGCTCGCCGATCCGGCGCACGATCACCGTCTTGCCGTCCGCGCCCGGGTCCAGATCGGCCAGCGAGACCATGCTGGCGTCCAGGAACGGGTCGGCCTCCGCCTTCTCGCCCAGCTCCTCCAGGCCCGGGATCGGGTTCCCGTACGGCGACTCGGTCGGGTGACGCAGCAACTCCAGCACCCGCCGCTCGACCGCCTCGCTCATCACATGCTCCCAGCGACAGGCCTCGGCGTGGACCTGCTCCCACTCCAGCCCGATCACGTCGACGAGCAGACACTCGGCCAGCCGGTGCTTGCGCATCACGCGCGTCGCCAGCCGCCGGCCCTCCTCGGTGAGCTCCAGGTGCCGGTCGCCCGCGACCGTCACCAGGCCGTCACGCTCCATGCGCGCCACGGTCTGGCTCACCGTGGGTCCACTCTGGTCGAGCCGCTCCGCGATACGGGCCCGCATGGGCACCACACTCTCCTCTTCCAGCTCGAGGATGGTGCGGAGATACATCTCCGTCGTGTCGATCAGTCCGGACATACGTGCCCCTCGATGGAATCGTGCGATGCGGCCCCGGGCTCAATTCTTGCGCATCCCGCCGACAACCGTGCCGTGCGAGGGCAAGCCTGTATTGACAGGGCAATGGTCCAGACCGCAACGTATCCGCGACGCGGGTGCTCCCGTGGCGCGTTCCCCACATCCTTCCCCCTCCGGAAAGGGCTCGGCGATGAGCGAGAGCAAGCTGGCCGGTCAGTTCTTCGACGCCGCGATCGGTCTGCTGCAGCGCGTACGGGACGAGGAGTCCGAGAACATCGCTGCCGCAGGCACGGCCATCGCCGACACCGTCGCGGGAGGCGGCCGGCTCTTCGCCTTCGGCGCCGGGCACTCCTCCCTCGCCGCGCAGGACGTCGTCTACCGGGCCGGCGGCCTCGCCCTGATGAACCTGCTCGCCGTACCCGGTGTCGTCGGCGTCGACGTCATGCCGGCCACGCTCGGCTCCGCCCTGGAGCGCGTGAACGGACTGGCGGGCGCGGTGCTCGACTCCAGCCCGGCCGGGGCGGGCGACGTACTGGTGATCATCTCCCTGTCCGGGCGTAACGCCCTGCCCGTCGAAATGGCCATGAACGCCCGCGCGCTCGGGATCAGGGTGATCGGCGTGACGTCGGTGGCGTACACCGTGGAGACCAGCTCACGGCATGTGTCCGGCACGTTCCTCAAGGACCACTGCGACATCGTCCTGGACTCCAAGATCGCCATCGGCGACGCGGAACTCACCCACGAGGGCATCGAGGCGCCGTTCGCGCCCGCGTCCACGGTCGTCACCAGCGCACTGATGCAGGCGACGATGGCGGCGGCCGCCGAGCAACTGGTGGAGCGGGGCATCGAGCCGCCGCTGCTGCGCTCGGGGAACGTGGACGGCGGACATGAGTGGAACGGCCGGGTGATGACCGAGTACCGGGACCGGATCTTCTTCCGCCACTGACCGGCGACTACCGGCTGCGACCGCACCGACCGGCAGACGGATGGCCGGCCAGGGGCGAGCTCGTCCCGGGGACAGGTGGCGGCACACGTCCGGTCGGCGGCGGCCGCAACCGCCTCAGTCCCGGACGCCCGGCCCCGCGACGGACACCACGACCCTCAGTCCCCGACGCCCTGCACCGTCACCTGCGCCAGATCCAGCGCCGCCGCAACCAGGACCGCGATGCTCTCCGCGTACACCGCGTCCGGGCGCTCGAAGGCCGGGCGGTTCGGGCTGCGCAGGAACGTCAGCACGCCCAGCGTCCGCCCCCGGCTGCGGAGCACCGTGCACAGCGCATGCGCCGCGTCCACCGGCCACTGCCGCTGCGCCGCCCAGTCACCGGCCGCGGCCCCCGACCCTGCGCTGGCCCGCACCGAGCCGTTGCGCTCCGAAGCCTGGAACGCCGGGTGCCCCGGCGCGTACCGCACCGGCAGTCCACCGCCGCTCACCTGTGCGCACGGGCCCGGCGCTCCCGCCGGTGTCGCCGCCGCGCGTACCAGCCGCTCCCCGTCCGCCTCCGCCAGGTCGACCAGCGCATGGTCGGCGAATCCCGCCAGCGCGAAGTCCAGATAAGCGGTCGCCGCCTCCACCGGGTCCTCGCACTCCGCGGCCGCCCGCCCCGCCCGGTGCAGCTGACTCGACCGGAAACGCAGCCGGTCCGCCTCCTGCTCGGCAAGCTTCGCCTCGGTCACATCGTGGAACAGCCACCCCACGCCGAGCGGAACGGGCTCCTCGGTGAGCGGCGAGGCCAGCCGGACGAACCCGCTGCGCCAGCAGCGCCGCTGCCTGCCCTCAGCGGTGGCGACGGTCACCCACAACTCCACGAGCCCACGCGGCGCGCCTTCCGCGAGCACATGGTGCAGCGCGCCCTCCAGCTCCTCCAACCCCTGGACGACGAGCTCCCCGAGCGGCCGCCCGAGGGCGGTCGTACGCCCCGTGCCGAGCGCCCGCGCCGCATGCGTGTTGACGACGGCGGGCCGCAGATCCACATCGACCAGGACGACACCCCACGAGGCGTCGTCGAACAGTGCCTCGCTCAGCGCGATGGACCGCTCCAGATCGATCTGCGCGTGCACCTCGCTGAACGCGCAGTACACCCCGGCTGCCTTCCCGCCGGCGTCGAGCACCCGCGCCGACTGCGTCCGTACGAGGACCCGGCCGCCGTCCTTGCGCAGCAGCGCGAACTCGTGCACCTGCCGCCCCGGCCCGTCCATCGCGGCCATCAGCCGCCGCTGCACCTCCCCGGCATCGGCCCGGCGTACGGCCCATCCGGAGAACCCCCGCCGCCCGACGGCCTCCTCGGCCGACCACCCGAGAATCCGCTCGGCCTCACGGTTCCAGTGGGTGATGGTCCCGTCCGCATCCACGGCACAGAGCGCGGCATCCATCCCGTCCAGCAGGGCGGCCAGCAGATCGGACCCGGGCGGCCCGTCACGCCCCGGATCGCCGGGCCCGAGCGCGGCGTTGGTGGTCGTGTGTCTGGAAACAGTCATCCTGGACCCCCTGCAGGACGCGTCCGCGGGTGCTGATGCACGTCGGATCATTCAACTGGAACGTGACACAGGACACACGCGGTTCCGGGAAATCCCTGCCCGTCGAAATTTCGGTCGCCCTTAGCATGCCCGGCATGCTGATCGACAAGGCGCTGGCAGGCCTCGCCCGCAATCCCACCCTCCCCGAGAACCTGCTGCGGCGACTGCTGCACCACCGGGAGGCGTGCGGCGAGGCCGCGCACCGGCGCACCGATCTGACGGAGGAACTCGCTGACGAGATCCTCGCGTTCGACGACGACTGGCGCGCCCTGTCGCTGGCCTGCAACCGGGATCTGCCGCCGGGAACCCGCCTGAAGCTCGCCGCCCACAGCGACGACATGGTCCGCGGCGCACTCGCCTCCCGGGCCCAGGGGCCGCACGAGGAGGTGTTCACCCGGCTCGCGGACGACCCGTCGGCCACGGTGCGCACGGAACTGGTGAAGAACGACGGCACCCCGCCCGCCGTCCGCGGCCGCCTGGCCGACGACCCGGACCCGGCGGTACGCGCCGAGCTCGCCCAGTGGTGGGTGGAGGCGCCGGAGGACGTACGGCGCAAGCTGCTGACGGACGAGGACCCGAGCGTCCGGGCGGCGGCCTGCTCGACGTACTTCCGCCGGAGCCCCCACCCGGTCCCGCCCGCCGATCTGCATGCGGCCCTGCTCGCCGATCCGGTGACCAGGGCGGGGGTGGCCCGTCATGTGACCCTGGACCCGGCCACGGCGAAGGAGCTGGCGGCGGACCCGGACGAGGCGGTTCGCAAGGCCTTCGCCGCCCATCCCCAGCTCCCGCCGGACCTTCGGGATGTCCTGGCCCAGGACACCTCGGCTCCGGTCCGCGTGGAGATATTCCTTCGCGAGGACGCATCCGACGAGCAACGAGCGGCCATTCATGAGGAGTTGCGAGCCGGAGAAGACCGTATCGACACCTCGTTCGCGGTGGCCGAGGAGGACATTGGGTGCCAACTCGCCCTGATCGAGCTCACATCCCGGGACATTCCCTGGGTGACGGCCCGTCCCCTCCCCCATGTCACCTCCCCGTACGCCTGCTTCCGACGCGCGGCCGCAGGGAGCGACACCCTCCCGGCCGAGGCCGTCGAGAGGCTCCTCGACGACGAGGACAGGGACGTACGCGCCACGATGGCCGCCCACACCCCGGCCCTCTCCCCGGAGGCCGCCGAACGCGTCGAGCGCCGCCACAGGCGTAACCCCGAGCTCCGCGGCCGCCCCACCGACCACTTCACGTTCCCCGCCGAAGCGCTGCGCCGCTTCGCCACCGACCCGGACCCCCGGATGCGTGCCCTCGCGCCCCGCGACCCGGATCTGCCGCCCGCGCTCGCAGCACGCCTGTCGGCCGACGAGGACGTCCAGGTCCGCCTCGCGGTGGCCGCGCACCCCAAACTGCCGGTCACCGCCCTGCTCGCTCTGGTGGCGGACACGGACGAGGAAGAGTCCGTGATCAGGGCGGCGGCAGGCTCCCCGGCACTGCCCGTCACGGCGATGGAGGAGCTGCTCGCGGAAAGGGAGCTCTAAATCGGTTGAACCCGGCTCCACAGGTTTCTAGTGTGGGCCGTACGTCGAAAGGAGGTGATTCGGAAGATGATTTCTTTCCGGACCAGCGAGGTGACTGCGGGCTAACGGCCTGCCGTCGCACTCTGTGCACCTCGGCAGGCCGTCTGCCGAAATCCCAAGCAGTCACCCGACCCGTGGGCCGCCGGTAAGTCCGGCCGGCTTCCTCCGTCCCGCACGGCAGGAACCAAGGCCCACGGGTCGTCTGCGTTCCCCGACCGGGCGCCCGTCACGCCAGGCTCAGCTTCCCCGTCCGCTGCGACCGCGCCTCGCCCAGCCGCAGGATCACCGCCGCCGCTGCCAGCAGCACCGCACTCAGCACGCCGAGCCCCGCCAGTGTCAGGCCCAGCTCACCGAGCGTGCGGCCCTCCAGCAGGGCGCCGCGGACCGCGAGGAGGCTGCCCGTGAGGGGGAAGACCGCGCCCACGATCTGGATCAGGGCCGGCAGGGCGAAATTCGGGAGCCGGACGCCGGCGACGAACCAGAGGGGCTCGTCGAGGACCGTGTAGAGGAACGCCGAGTCGCGGGAGAACACCAGCAGGCTGTTGAGAAACGCTCCCCAGGCGACCGCCGGGATCAACAGGGCCAGGAAGACCACCGCGTACATCCACCAGGCCGAGACGGCGAGGGTCCCGAAGCCGGTGAGGGCCGCGAGGGTGAAGCAGGTCAGCAGCCAGGCGTTCTGGAGCAGCGCACCGGCGCCGTTGGCGATCATCAGGGTGAGGCGGCCGGCCGGGGAGAGGAAGAGCAGCTCCAGGGTGCCGGTGGTGCGCTCGAAGGAGAAGTGCCAGGCGGACTGGACGAGCGAGAAGAAGAACGCGTACGCGAGCGTGCCGGTGGCCAGGAAGGCGAGGAGGCGGTCGGGGTCGGCGGCCAGAGGCCAGTTCGCGGCCGCGGGGGACGCGGTGGCGACGGGGCGCAGCGTGTAGTAGGTGGTGGCGAGCTGGAGGAGCGGCCACACGAGCATGGAGAAGACGACGAGGGGCTGGCCGAAGAGTCTGCGGTGCTGCTTGAGCGATTCGGCGGCGAGGATGCGCAGGGCATGGCTCATGCCGGAGCCACCTCGGGGGTACGGCCGCCGGAACTCCCGCCGCCGGGCCTCCGGTTCTCGGAGTCCGTGTTCTCGGAGCCCCTGTCCTCGGGAGTGCGGTCCGCGAGCGTGAGGATCGCGTCCTCCAGGCTCGCCTCGGCGATCTCGAGGCCGCCGATGGTGCCTCCCGCCTCGACGAGCGCGGCGGCCAGCGGGCCCGCGATGTCGTCGGGGTGGCGCAGGGTGATCACCTCGCCGCCGTCGGCGCGGGGTTCTCGGGCAGCTCCGAAGGCTTCGGCCACGGCGGTCACCCGCTCGCCGGGGTTGGTGACGGTGATGCGTACGGTGCGGTGGCTGCCGGTCGCGGCCTTCAGCTCGGCGGGGCTGCCTTCGGCCAGGTGGCGGCCGCCGGAGATCACGTACACATGGCCGCAGAGTTCCTCCACCTCGGCGAGGTAGTGCGATGTCAGCAGCACACCGGTGCCGTCGACGGCGAGGCGGGCGACGACGCGGCGCAGATCGCGGGCGATGGGGGCGTCGAGGCCGAGGGTCGGTTCGTCGAGGAGCAGATAGTCCGGTTCGTTGATCAGACCGCGGGCGATGGCAAGACGCTGGGTCATGCCGCGCGAGTAGCGCTCGACCATGGTGTCGGCGGCGTCGGACAGGCCGACGAGGGCGAGGAGTTCATGGATGCGGCGGCGCAGCTGCGGCTTCGGTACGTCGTAGAGCTGGCCGAAGTACCAGAGGTTCTCGCGGCCGGTCATCCGCGTGTAGACCATGCGTTCGCCGCCGGCGATGAGATTGATGCGGCGCCGTACGGCGCGCGCGTCGGCGACGGTGTCGAGTCCGTCGACGGTCACCGTGCCCGAGGTGGGGCGCAGCAGGGTGGCGATGGTCTTGATGGTGGTGGTCTTGCCGGCGCCGTTGAGGCCGAGGAGTCCGGTGATCCGGCCCGGGGGGATGTCGAGGTCGAGCCCGTCGACGGCGGTCTTGCGGGTGCGGGGGCCGAGGATGCCCCTGTCGCGTACGGGGAACTCCTTGCGCAGCGCGCGGACCGCTATGCCCTGCATGTCCGTTGGTCCTTTCAGATCGGAAGGAGGCATCTCAGTGGGCCTTTTCGACGGCTCGGGCCTCGGCACGCGGCAGGTACTTCAGACCGAGGAACAGATGGACGGCGGTGAGCGCGGCGCAGACCCCGAGCCGGGGGGCCAGCTCGGCGAAGGTGTGTCCGCCGGTGAGCGATCCGTGCAGTACGTCCATGGCGGCCGTGGTGGGGAATGCCTCGGCGAGCCACTGGGCGGGGACGGGCAGGTAGTCGCGGGGGAAGGTGAAGCCGCACAGCAGCCCGAGCACGATGAAGACGGTGTTCTGGGAGATGTGCGCCTCGCCCGCGGCGATCATCACTCCGCCCAGCCCCACGGACAGCGCGAAGACCGCGCAGATGAGGGCGAGTGCTCCGGCGAGTGCGCCCAGTGGTGAGGCGATGGGGACCGAGATGCCCAGCAGTAGGAACACGATGCCGAGGGCGAGGAATTCGACGAGGCTGCTGAGGACGGCGAAGGCGGTGAATCCCAGCAGATAGGGAAACCGTCCGGCGGGCGCGATGAGCAGGGCGGCGAGCGTGCCCTGGCGTTGTTCGGTGATGAGCGCCTTGGCCGACCAGAGGATGAGACGGACGGTGAACTGGAAGGCGGTCGCGCCGACGGCGACGTAGGCGAGGTAGGCGGCGGCGCCGGTGCCGAAGTCGTCGCCGATGCGGCCGCCGCCGATGGCGTGGAAACCTAGGTACGCGAGCGAGATGGTGAGCGCGGCGGGCAGCACGGTGCCGACGGCGTAGGTCCATGGATAGGCGCGTCTGGTCATCTGCCAGGTGCGCCATGCGGTTGCCCAGGCTATGGGCACGATCCCTCCCCCTGAGAGCGAGTGAGTTTCCTTTGGGAACTTACCCTGGGTTTCTATCGGGAACTCACCGCATGACGCAAGATGGTTCCCTCCAGGAAGGAGCCGGACGATGGCCAGAGCAGTACCCGAGCGCGACGCCGCCTGCGCCGTCGCACAGGCCGCGGCCGTGGTCGGCGACTGGTGGAGCCTGCTGCTCGTACGGGAGACGGCCCGCGGCCGGCACCGTTTCGACGAGCTCCAGCATGAGCTCGACATCTCCCGCAAGGTGCTCACCGAACGCCTCACGCACCTGGTCGACAGCGGGATCCTGGAGAAGGTCCCGTATCAGCGGGGCCCGGTGCGCTACGAGTACCGGCTGACCGCCACCGGCCGCGCGCTGCTTCCCGTCCTGGTGTCACTGCAGGACTGGGCCGACCGCTGGCTGCTCGGCGACGGCACGCTCACCGCCTCCGCGGACGAGCACAGCGCCGAGGCCGTGCGGATGGCCGGCCTGCCCGGCACCCGGCTGCCGGGCATCACGCTGCCCGCGCACACCGGCGGCGATCTGGACCCCCTCGACGCGGACAGTGTCGCCACCGTGCTGTTCTGCTACCCGGCCACCGGGCGGCCGAGCCCGCTGCCGGACGGCTGGTCCGACATCCCCGGCACGGTCGGCTGCACCCTGGAGAACCGCCTCTTCAGGGACGCGTACGGCCAGTTCTTGGCGGCCGGCGTCGCCGTACGCGGTGTGAGCACCCAACGGCCGGACGAACAGCGGGAGTTCGCGAAGGCCGAGGACATCCCCTTCCCGCTGCTGTCCGACATGGACGCGCGGCTGTCGGCCGCACTGCGGCTGCCGACCTTCCGGGCGGGGCAGTCGCTGCGGCTCAAGCGCGCGGTGCTGGTGGTGGACCGGGAGCGCATCGTCCGCCATGTGCAGTTCCCGGTGACGGACATCCCGGCGGCGGTGACCACCGCTCTCGGGACGGCCCGGGATTTCTAGGGCCCGGCAGGATCCGGAAGAGAGGTCCTCAAGGCGCCAGGCGCTCGACGCTCCAGCCGCCCGGGCCCTGCTGGGTACGGACGTACCGCAGCCGGTCGTGCAGCCGGTTCTCGTGCCCCTGCCAGAACTCCACCGCGTCCGGTACGACCCGGATGCCGCCCCACTCCGGCGGCGCCGGCACCTGCTCGCCCTCCGGGTAGCGGGCGGCCAGCTCCTCGTACCCGCGCAGCAGCTCCTCGCGCGAGCCGATCACCGCGGACTGCTCGCTGGCCCAGGCACCTAGCTGGGAGCCGTGCGGGCGGGTACGGAAGTACGCGGCCGTCTCGTCGCGGCCGATGCGGGAGGCGATGCCGGTGACGATGATCTGGCGTGCCAGCGGGTGCCAGGGGAAGAGCAGGGAGACATACGGGTTGGCGTCGATCTCCCGGACCTTGCGCGAGCGGTAGTTGGTGAAGAACACGAAGCCGCGCTCGTCGTACTGCTTGAGCAGCACGGTCCTCGTCGACGGCCGCCCGTCGGGGGCAGCCGTGGCCACGACCATGGCGTTCGGCTCGAGCAGGGCGGCTGCCGCGGCCTCGGCGAACCAGCGGGCGAACTGGTCCATGGGCCCCGCGGCCAGCGTGGTCTCGTCGAGCGGCGTGGAGCGGTACTGCTCGCGCATGACGGCGGGGTCCGGTACGACGAGGTCGGTCTCGGCCGGGTCGGGCACGGCGAGGCCGGACACCGTCACATCGGCGGGGCCCGTCTTCGAAGGGGGGCCGGCGGCCGGATCCGGCTCGGACGGGTGCGGGGCGGCGTGATCGGTCACGGGGACATCCTGCCGCAGGGGCCGAGTTTGCCCGGCACGGAGTGCAGCCAATCCTCCTGGACCGAAATGGGGCACTGTGCCGGATGTCACGCTTCCCCGCATCAGCGGTACCCGCCAAAATCTTGGGTCGGGCCACTGTGGCCTCCATACAGCAGGGGATATCGTTCCTGCCTTCCCGGCGGTTGGGTGACCACCGGCCGTACGGGGCATCACCGGGGTGACCGACCCGTGTCTGTCGTACACATCTTGAGGAGCCGCCTGATGTCCGATTTCGTACCTGGACTCGAGGGAGTCGTCGCGTTCGAGACGGAGATCGCCGAACCGGACAAGGAGGGCGGCTCGCTGCGCTACCGGGGCGTCGACATCGAAGAGCTGGTGGGGCACGTCTCCTTCGGCAACGTATGGGGCCTGCTGGTCGACGGCGCGTTCAATCCCGGACTGCCACCCGCCGAGCCCTTCCCGATCCCCGTGCACTCCGGTGACATCCGGGTCGACGTGCAGTCGGCGCTGGCGATGCTCGCCCCCGTGTGGGGTCTGAAGCCCCTCCTCGACATCGACGAGGCCCAGGCCCGTGACGATCTCGCCCGCGCGGCCGTGATGGCGCTGTCCTACGTGGCCCAGAGTGCGCGCGGACAGGGTCTGCCGATGGTCCCGCAGAAGGAGATCGACAAGGCCCAGTCGGTCGTCGAGCGCTTCATGATCCGCTGGCGCGGCGAGCCGGACCCCAAGCACGTCAAGGCCGTCGACGCGTACTGGACCTCGGCAGCCGAGCACGGCATGAACGCCTCCACCTTCACCGCCCGCGTCATCGCCTCCACCGGCGCGGACGTGGCAGCCGCCCTCTCCGGAGCGGTGGGCGCCATGTCGGGGCCGCTGCACGGTGGCGCGCCGTCCCGGGTGCTCGGCATGATCGAGGCGATCGAGCGCACGGGTGACGCGACGGCGTACGTGAAGCAGGCACTCGACAAGGGCGAGCGGCTGATGGGCTTCGGCCACCGCGTCTACCGCGCCGAGGACCCGCGCGCCCGCGTACTGCGCCGCACCGCGAAGGAGCTGGGCGCGCCCCGCTTCGAGATCGCGGAGGCGCTGGAGAAGGCCGCCCTGGAGGAGCTGCACAACCGTCGCCCGGACCGGGTACTGGCGACCAATGTGGAGTTCTGGGCCGCGATCATGCTGGACTTCGCCGAGGTCCCGGCGCACATGTTCACGTCGATGTTCACCTGCGCCCGCACGGCGGGCTGGTCGGCACACATCCTGGAGCAGAAGCGCACCGGCCGCCTGGTGCGGCCCTCCGCGCGCTACATCGGGCCCGGCACGCGCAGCCCGCGCGAGATCCCGGGCTACGAGGACATCGCGGACTGACCGGCTGACACCCCGGTGACGGTGGGCGCGGCGGTGCTCCGCCCCCACCGTCATGTCCGCTCCGGGGTCACAGCTTGCCCCACACCACGACAGTGCGGTGGCCGCCCAGCTGCCGGCCGAGCTCCGCGACGAATTCCGGCCGGAACTCCGGCCAGTTCCAGAACTCCAGGCCCAGGTGCCCCAGGGCGAAGCAGCCGGGCTGCCAGATCCAGTCGGTGACCGGGACGTCGACAGCGCAGTGCCGGCACTCGACGTATCCCTCCCCCGTGGCGTGCCAGGCGCCGACGGCCGCCGAGAAGAGCTGCCACTCCTCGTCCCCGGCATCCGCGGCGTCCCCGTCACCGTGGGACAGCGCGTCGTCGGCCCACGGGTCGTCCTGTTCCTCGCCCCCGGGGCCGAACAGGGTGCGGCCCCCGCAGCCCGGGCAGTCGGCCCACTCGGCCTGGTCCTGCCCGCCGTGGAAGACGGTCCGCCCGGTCGTGACAGCCAACCCGTCCGACGGGTTCCCGTCGGAGTCCTCGGGAGCCGCCGTCCTGGCCCAGTGAGGGCCGGGCGGACGGACCGGCTGCCCGAACACGCAGTGGGTCTGCTCGGCGAGCACGATGCCCTCCGCCACCAGCCACGCGAGGGCTCGCTCCGCGAGTGCCTCGGCGTCCTCGGCCGTGGCATCGAGATCCACGATCGTCCGGAAGCGGTCGCCCATCAGAACTTGCCCATGTGCTGGGCGGTCCGGTGTCCCAGCTGCCGGCCGAACTCCGCGGCGAAGTCGTCCGTGAGCGGCGGCCAGCCCCAGAAGTCGAAGGCGAGGGCACCGAGGGCGAAGTTCATCTCCCACTCCCACTCGGTGACCGGAACCGAGGCGCCGCAGGCGGAGCAGTCGGCGCTGCCCTCGCCTGTCTCCTTCCAGGTGTCGATGGCGTCCCGGAAGGGCCGCCAGACCTCCTCGTCCGGCTCGCACGCCTCGGGGTAGTGGATGAACACGGTCCTGGTTTCGCAGCGCGGACAGTTCGCGTACTCCGCGTCGTCCTCGCCCTGACCTCCGACATGGTGGTCCCGCCCGACGATCACGGCCACCGGGGCCGGTATGTGGTCGTCGCCCCAGTCCTCCGCGGCGCGCGCCCAGTTCGGCCCGGGCACATGGCCCTCGTCCACCTGAAAGCTGTACATCGCGACATCGGACATCTCGCGGGTGAGCAGTCCCTCGGCGACCATCCAGCCGACCATCCGCTCCGCGAGTGCCGGGGCCTCCTCCTGGGACACCTCGACGTCGATGATGCGCTCGTAGTGGTCACCCATCGTCAGCCAATCCCTCCTCGATCAGTGCCGCCCACTGTGCCACCACCCTCCGACGGCGGGCGGCGTCATCGGTGAGGAGGTTGGCGAGCCCGAGGCCACGCGCCATGTCGAGCAGGCCCTGGACACTCTCGCGCACACCCGGGCGGGATTCGTCGGCGTTCAGCAGCCGTACCGCGATCCTATGGGTCTCGCGGCCGACCTTTGCCTCCAACTCCGTTACCCGCGGGCGTAGTTGATCCTCGTTGGAGGCGGCGACCCACAGGTGCAGCGCGGCCCGGAACAGCGGTCCCGTATAAAGGTCGACGAGGGCCCCGACGACAGCCGTACGGTCCTGGGTCGGCAGCGCCCGCAGCGCCTGCGAGCGCTCTTCGGCGACGTACTCGACCGCCGCCGTGAACAGGTCCTCGCGGGTGGGGAAGTGGTGCTGGGCCGCGCCCCGCGAGACTCCGGCCCGTTCGGCCACCACCGAAACGGTCGAGCCTGCCCAGCCGACCTCGGCCAGGCAGGCCACCGCAGCCTCCAGCAGCCGCTGCCGGGTCGCCCGGCTGCGGTCCTGCTTCGGCTCCTTTGCGGTGGAGGTCACCACACCCATGCGGGGTCCCGTCGTTCGAGGAAGGCCGTCATCCCTTCGCGCGCCTCGGCCGATGCGAACAGTGAGGCCGAACGCTGCACCAGGTCTTCGGCGTCCCGGTCGAAGGTCTCCAGCACCCTAGCCGCGACCAGTTGCTTCGATGCGGCCAGGCCTTGCGGTGAGCCCTTGCGCAGACCCGTGAGCAGCGGTGCGAGGGCGGCGTCCACATCGTCGCCGTCCGCGGCCAGCGTCAACAGCCCCGCGCGGACCGCCTCCGCCGCGCCGAAGCGCTCCCCGGTGAGGTAGTAGCGCTCGGCGGCCCGCGGGTCCATGCGCGGCAGCAGCGGCAGCGAGATCACGGCCGGGGCCACCCCGATCCGGACCTCGGTGAACGCGAAGTCCGAGCCCGCGGTGGCCGCCGCGATGTCACAGGCGCCGACCAGACCGAGGCCGCCGGCCCGCACATGACCCGCGATCCGGGCCACGACGGGCTTGGGCAGCGTGACGATCTGCCGCAGCAGCGCGACGAACGTGTACGGATTGGGCGGGTTCTTCAGATCCGCCCCGGCACTGAACGTCGTGCCGGTGTGCGTGAGCACCACTGCACGTACGGAGTCGTCCTTGGCGCAGCCGGCGAGCGCCTCGGCCAGCTCGCCGACGAGCCGCGCCGACAGGGCGTTGCGGCTGGCCGGCGAGTCCAGTGTCAAGGTGGTGATACCGCGTTCGTGCGCGGTCGCGACGAGCGTCACGTGCTCTCCTTCTCCCTGTCCCTCAGCTCCCGCCGCAGGATCTTTCCCGAGGCGGCGCGGGGGATGCCGCCGATGAACTCCACCCGGCGGACCCTCTTGTACGGTGCGACGCGTTCGGCGACGAACGCGAGCACATCGTCCTCGGTCAGATCGACGGCGTACGGCTGCTTCACGACATACGCCTTCGGGATCTCGTTGCCGTCCTCGTCGCACACCCCGACCACCGCGGCGTCCGCGATGGACTCGTGGGTGAGCAGCAGCGCCTCCAGATCGGCCGGGGCGACCTGGTAGCCCTTGTACTTGATGAGTTCCTTGACCCGGTCGACGACGAACAGCCAGCCGTCCGCGTCGACGCGCCCTATGTCGCCGGTGTGCACCCAGCCGTCGGCGTCGATCATCTCGGCGGTGGCCTCGGGCCGGCCGAGATAGCCCTTCATCACCTGCGGGCCACGGATCGCGACCTCGCCCTCCGCACCCCCGGCGACGTCCTTGCCGGAGCCGTCGAGGTCGAGTATCCGCATCTCGGTACCCGGGAGCAGCAGCCCCACCGCCCCCGCGGGCGGGTTCTCGGCCGACAGCGGCACCACATGGGTGCCGGGCGACAGCTCGGTCATGCCGTACGCCTGGCGCACCGGCGGCAGTCCGAGCCGCTCGGAGCAGGCCTCGGCGAGGCGGGCATCGAGCGGGGCCGCGGCGCTGACGATGTACTGCAGCGAGGAGAGGTCGTACTGCGCAACGGCCGGATGCTTGGCCAGTGCGAGAACGATCGGCGGGGCGACGTACAGG
Source organism: Streptomyces sp. NPDC002889 (assembly GCF_042888425.1). Classification (NCBI taxonomy): domain Bacteria; kingdom Bacillati; phylum Actinomycetota; class Actinomycetes; order Kitasatosporales; family Streptomycetaceae; genus Streptomyces; species Streptomyces sp. NPDC002889. Next base: position 27,116 of record NZ_JBIAPT010000007.1, on the reverse strand, counting down.
CCGTTGATCGCGTGTTCCTGGATCGCCGACAGGAAGGTGTCGAGCTCGAAGCGGGGCAGCACGACGACGGTGGCGCCATGGCGCAGCGGGGCGTTCATCAGGGCCGTGAGGCCGTAGATGTGGAAGAACGGCAGGACGGCGAGGATGCGGTCGCCAGGGTCCATCGGGATCACCGGGTAGAGCTGCGCCAGGTTGGTGGCGATGGAGCGGTGGGTGAGCATGACGCCTTTGGGCACGCCGGTGGTGCCCGAGGAGTACGGCAGGGCCGCGATGTCCTCGGACGGGTCGATGGTGATCCGTGGCTCCGGCTCGGTGGAAACGAACATGTCGAGGACGCTGACATGCCCGTCGGCCCGGTCGCAGACGAAGATCTCCTCGATGCCCGCGGCGAGTTCGGCGGCCCGGCGGGCGACTTCGAGCAGCGGTGAGACAGTGACGATCCAGCGGGCGGAGGAGTCGCGCAACTGCTTGGCGAACTCCTCCGCCGTGGCGAGCGGATGGACGGTGGTGACGGATGCGCCGGCGCGCGTGGCCCCGTAGAAGACGGCCGGGTAGGCGACCGTGTTGGGGCTGTGCAGCGCCAGCACATCGCCCTTGCGCAGGCCGGCCGAGGCGAGCGCGGCGGCGAACCGGCGGTGGAACAGGTCGAGTTGGCGGTAGGTGACGGTGGTGCCGTTCACCCCGTCGACGAGGGCGACCGTGTCACCGAACTCCGGCGCCCGGCCCAGTACGGCCTCATGGATGGGTTCTACGAGATCCGGGACATCCGCGTAGTTGCTGCGGAACACGCTGCTGTGCATCACCATGACAGCCCCCTCGGCGGTGTGTGGACGGCCAGAATGTCGTGTGTCAGTACGACTTGGGGAGACCCAGGGACTGGTGGGACACGAAGTTGAGGATCATCTCCCGGCTGACCGGGGCGATCCGGGAGACGCGGGCGGCGGTGATCAGGGAGGCCAGGCCGTACTCCCGGGTCAGCCCGTTGCCGCCGAGAGTGTGCACGGCCTGGTCGACGGCCTTCACGCAGGCTTCCCCGGCCGCGTACTTGGCCATGTTCGCGGCCTCGCCCGCACCGAGATCGTCGCCGGCGTCGTACAGGGCGGCGGCCTTCTGCATCATCAGCCGGGCCAGCTCCAGCTCGATGTGGGCCTGGGCGAGGGGGTGGGCGATGGCCTGGTGGGCGCCGATGGGCGCCTTCCAGACCTGCCGGGTCCTCGCGTAGTCGATGGCCCGGCCGAGTGCGTAACGGCCCATCCCGATGGCGAAGGCGGCGGTCATGATGCGCTCGGGGTTGAGCCCGGCGAACAGTTGGAGCAGTCCGGCGTCCTCTCCCGCCGGGGGCACCTCCCGGGCCGCCAGGCCCAGGGGGACTTCGGCGTGGGAGGTGCCCCCACCGACGAGCGCGTCGGCGGGCAACGACACGTCGTCGAGGACGAGCTCGAACTGCTTCTCCTGCGCCCGGAGTTCCATGTCGATCTGCGAACGATGGAAGCCGTCGGCGTCCCGGGGCACGATGAACAGGCAGGGCTTGAGCTTTCCGGTGCGGGCGTCCTCGGTGCGGCCCACGATGAGCGTCGCGTCGGCGATGTCGACGCCGGAGACGAAGACCTTGCGTCCGCTCAGGATCCAGCCGCCGTCCTCGGTCCTGCGGGCGGTGGTGGTGATCCGGTGGGAGTTCGATCCGGCGTCGGGCTCGGTGATGCCGAAGGCCATGGTGAGGGTGCCGTCGGCGAGGCCGGGCAGCCATGCGTGCTTCTGCTCCTCGGTCCCGAACCGGGCGATGACCGTGCCGCAGATGGCGGGTGAGACGACCATCATGAGGAGGGGACACCCGGCCGCACCCAGCTCCTCGAGAACGACGGACAGTTCGGCCATGCCGCCGCCTCCGCCGCCGTAGGCCTCGGGCAGGTTCACCCCGAGGTATCCGAGCTTGGCGGCCTCGCCCCACAACGTCTCGCGGTCGTGGTCCCGCCCGTGCCGGCGCCCGAGGGCGGCGACGGCCTCTCGCAGGGCCTTGATCTCCTGGCTCTCGATGGTGCTCATGATTCCTCGGCCTCCTGTACTTCCTGTGTGGCTACGCCGTTTCGTTGACGACGGCGAGCAGGGCACCGACCTCGACCTGACGGCCGGGGACGGCGTGGAGCGCGATGAGCGTGCCGGAGACGGGAGCGATGATCCTGTGCTCCATCTTCATGGCCTCCAGCCAGACGAGCGGCTGCCCTTGTTCGACACGGGCGCCTTCGACGAGCCCTTCCCCGACCCGCACGACGGTCCCGGGCATGGGCGCGAGCAGCGATCCGGGCTCGGCCCGGTCCGTCGGATCGGTGAAGCGGGGACGTACGGTGAGGCTGTGGGCGCCGGTGGGGCTGTCGACATGCACGGTGTCGCCGTACGCGGCGACGTCGAAGTTCCGTACGACACCGTCGATTTCGAGCGCTACGCGAGTGGCCGTCGCTGCCAGGACCCGCATCCCGGGTGCACCGAGCACCTCGAAACCGCCGTCGCGGGCGGGGCGGTAGCGGACCTCGTGCTCGCCGTAGGCCTTGACCTGGGGGGCGGAGGCAAGGTTCCGCCACGCGCCGATGCGCTGCGGCACGCCCGTGGCCTCACCCGTGGGCGACGGGTTGCCCCGCACCCCCTGGCCGCGACAGCTTCCACCGGTACGGGCCGCGGCGTCGGCCAGCGCGGCCGCGACGGCGGCGTGCTCCTGCCCCGGCGTCGGCCCGGTCAGCTCTTCGAGGTTGCGCTCGTAGAACCCGGTGTCGAGCCGGGCGGCCACGAAGTCCGGATGCTCCAGCGACCGTACGAGCAGGTCCCGGTTGGTGACGGGCCCGTGCACGCGGGCCCGTCGCAGGGTGTGCGCCAGCCTGCGCACGGCCGCCTCACGGGTGGGCCCCCAGGCGATGACCTTGGCGATCATTGGGTCGTAGTGGACGCCGATGACGTCGCCGCCGGCGTACCCGGTGTCCACGCGCACCCAGGGAGTGCCCCCGAAGGCATACCCGTCCGCGGCCCCCACGGGGCCGGCCTGCCTGGCTCCCTCGGAACCGCCCCGTCCGGGGGCCGCCCCGCCCGCGCGAGCCTCCGTGGCACCGGGGGCGCCGTCCACCTGCCCGTCAGTCGCGGTGCTCGGCGCCGGACCGCCGAAGACGTACGCTCCCGCACCACCCGGGCCAAAGGAGCCGTACCCGGCGGCCGAGGGGCGCAACGCCGGGGCGCCGGGGGTGGGGGCGACGTTGCCCGACACGCTCCCGGGCGTACGGGTGGGGAAGGACAGCGCGTGCAGCCGGCCCGCCTGCGGGGTCCAGCCCGTCGCGGGGTCCTCCGCGTAGAGGCGGGCCTCCACCGCGTGGCCGCGGGGCGCCGGCGGGGCCGGAGGCAGTGGCTCGCCCTCCGCGACCGCCAGCTGGAGCGCCACCAGGTCGAGGCCGAACACCGCTTCCGTCACCGGGTGTTCCACCTGGAGGCGTGTGTTCATCTCCAGGAAGTGCGCCCGGCCGTCCTCGTCGACCAGGAACTCGACCGTGCCCGCGCCCCGGTAGCCCACGGCTCGCGCCACGGAGACGGCCGACTCGTGCAGCGAGGCCACCAGGCCGGGTGCGAGGCCGGGTGCCGGGGACTCCTCGATGACCTTCTGGTGGCGGCGCTGCAGCGAGCAGTCCCGCGTCCCCAGCGCCCAGACCGCCCCGTACGCGTCCGCCAGGATCTGGACCTCCACATGCCGGCCCCGTTCGATGTACGGCTCGACGAACACCTCGCCGTCCCCGAAGGCGGACGTCGCTTCGGAGCGGGCGGCCTCCATCTCGCCGGGCAGTGCCTCGAGGGTGCGGACGACCCGCATACCGCGACCGCCGCCCCCCGCCGCCGCCTTCACCAGGACCGGGAGGTCGGACTCGGTCACGTCCGTCAGCGGCGCCAGCCCCATCAGCTCCTTGGCCCGCGTCTTGGACGCCATCGCCTCGATCGCGGCGGGCGGCGGCCCGATCCACACCAGACCCGCGTCCGCCACTTCGCGCGCGAACTCCGCGTTCTCGGACAGGAATCCGTACCCCGGGTGCACTGCGTCCGCGCCCGCCGCCTGTGCCGCCTTCACGATCAGGTCACCGCGCAGATAGGTCTCCGCGGGCGTCGCGCCCGGCAGCCGTACCGCCGCGTCCGCCTCCCGCACGTGCAGCGCGTCCGCATCCGCGTCCGAGTACACCGCGACCGTCGCGATCCCCAGTTCACGACAGGTACGGAAGACCCGGCAGGCGATCTCACCCCGGTTGGCGACAAGGACCGCAGAGATCATCGAAGTCATCGCAAAAGCCCTCACATCCGGAAGACGCCGAAGCCGCCGCGCGCGCCCTCGACCGGTGCCGTGTGGATCGCGGACAGGCACAGCCCCAGCACCGTCCGGGTGTCGCGCGGGTCGATGACCCCGTCGTCGTACAGCCGCCCGGACAGGAACATCGGCAGCGACTCCGCCTCGATCTGCTGCTCGACCATGGCCCGCAGTCCCGCGTCTGCCTCGTCGTCGTACGGCTGCCCCTTCGCCGCCGCCGACGCCCGCGCGACGATCGAGAGCACCCCGGCCAGCTGCTGCGGGCCCATCACCGCCGACTTGGCGCTGGGCCAGGCGAACAGGAACCGCGGGTCATAGGCGCGCCCGCACATGCCGTAGTGCCCGGCGCCGTACGACGCGCCCATCAGCACCGACAGATGCGGCACTCGGGAGTTCGACACCGCGTTGATCATCATCGCGCCGTGCTTGATGATGCCGCCCTGCTCGTACTCCTTGCCGACCATGTAGCCGGTGGTGTTGTGCAGGAACACCAGGGGCACATCACGCTGGTTGGCGAGCTGGATGAACTGTGCGGCCTTCTGCGACTCGGCGCTGAACAGCACGCCCTGCGCATTGGCCAGCACACCCACCGGGTAGCCGTGCAGCGACGCCCAGCCGGTCACCAGGCTCGGCCCGTACAGCGGCTTGAACTCGTCGAAGTCCGAGCCGTCGACGATCCGGGCGATCACCTCGCGTGGGTCGAACGGGGTCTTCAGATCAGGGGGAACGATCCCCAGCAGCTCTTCGGCCGCGTATTTCGGCGGCTCGGCCGGGCCGGGATCGGCATGCGCCTTGCGCCAGTTGAGACGGGCGACCACCCGGCGCGCCTGGCGCAGGGCATCCGCCTCGTCGAGCGCGAAGTAGTCCGCAAGACCCGACGCCCGCGCATGCATCTCCGCGCCGCCGAGCGACTCGTCGTCGCTCTCCTCACCGGTCGCCATCTTCACCAGCGGCGGTCCGCCGAGGAACACCTTCGACCGTTCCCTGATCATGATGGTGTGGTCGGACATTCCGGGCACGTACGCTCCGCCCGCCGTCGAGTTCCCGAACACCACCGCGATCGTCGGGATACCGGCCGCCGACAGCCGCGTCAGGTCCCGGAACAGTGCACCGCCGGGGATGAAGATCTCCTTCTGCGACGGCAGGTCCGCACCACCGGACTCGACGAGCGAGATCACCGGCAGCCGGTTGGCGTACGCGATCTCGTTGGCGCGCAGGGCCTTCTTCAGCGTCCACGGGTTGGACGCACCGCCGCGCACGGTCGGGTCGTTGGCCGTGATCAGGCACTCGACGCCCGCCACCACCCCGATGCCGGTCACCATGGAGGCGCCGACCGGGTAGTCGCTGCCCCAGGCCGCGAGCGGCGACAGCTCCAGGAACGGCGTGTCCGGGTCCAGCAGCAGCTCGACGCGCTCCCGGGCGAGCAGCTTGCCGCGCCCCCGGTGCCGGGCGACGTACTTCTCGCCGCCGCCCGCGAGCGCCTTGGCGTGCTCGGCGCCCAGCTCCTCGAGCCTGGCGAGCATCGCGTCGCGGTGGACGGCGTATTCGGGGCTCGTCGGATCGACGGCCGAGGCGAGCACGGTCACAGCACAACCTCCGGGATCACAGCACGACTTCCGGGATCACAGGACTGCCTCCGGGTTCAGGACCGCCTCCGGGACGTCGACATACCTCGAGCGCAGCCACTCGCCGAGCGCCTTCGCCTGCGGGTCGAAGCGGGCCTGCGAGGCGACGCCTTCGCCGAGAATCCCCTCGACCACGAAGTTCAGGGCCCGCAGATTCGGCAGCACGTGCCGTACGACGGGCAGTTCGGCGGTCTCGGGGAGCAGCGCGCGGAAGCGGTCCACGGTCAGTTCGTGGGCCAGCCAGCGCCACGCGTCGTCGGAACGTGCCCAGACGCCGACATTGGCGGACCCGCCCTTGTCGCCGCTGCGGGCGCCGGCGATCAGGCCGAGGGGCGCCGCGCGGCGCGGCCCGGGCGGGAGTGGCTCGGGCAGCACGCCCGGCTCCTGCCCTTCGGCCTCCGTGATCGGTACGGACGGTGGCTGGGCATCCCTCCCCGCGCCTCCGGCCGGGTGGACCCCCACCTCCCTCCTCTCCCCGTCCGGGAGCACGGCCGTGTGCGGCACCTCGTCCGCGGGGACGTACGCGGCCTCGAAGACTCCGTACGGCGCGCCCTTGCCGGGCGGGGCCGTCACATGGAAGCCGGGGTAGCTGCCGAGCGCGAGCTCGATCGCGGCGCCGCTCAGCGCGCGACCCACCCGCTCCGCGTCCGGGTCGCGCACGACGAGGCGCAGATATGCGCTGGCGCGTTCCTCGGTGTCGGCGTCGGTCGCCTCGGTACGGGCCAGTTCCCAGCGCACCTCGGCCGGCCGGTGCTTGCCGAGGGCTTCCTCCAGCTGGCCCTGCACCAGACGGGCCTTGGCCTCGATGTCGAGGCCGGTCAGCACGAACACGACCTCGTTGCGCCAGCCGCCGAGCCTGCCCAGGCCGACCTTGAAGGTGGACGGCGGGGCCTCGCCTCGCACGCCGTGGATGCGTACCCGGTCCGGGCCGTCCTGCTCCAGCCGTACGGTGTCGAGGCGGGCGGTCACCTCCGGGCCCGCGTACCGGGCGCCCCCGGTCTCGTACAGCAGCTGGGCGGTGACGGTGCCGACGTCGACGAGTCCGCCGGTGCCGGGGTGCTTGGTGATGACGGACGAGCCGTCGGCGTGGATCTCGGCCAGGGGGAAGCCGGGGCGGCGTACGTCGTGACCGCTGAAGAACGCGTAGTTGCCGCCGGTGGCCTGGGTGCCGCATTCGAGCACGTGCCCGGCGACGACCGCGCCGGCGAGGGCGTCGAGGTCGCCCGGCCCCCAGCCGAAGTGCGCGGCGGCGGGCCCGGTGACGAGGGCCGCGTCGGTGACCCGCCCGGTGACGACGACATCCGCCCCGGCCCGCAGACAGGCGGTGATCCCGGCTCCGCCGAGATAGGCGTTGGCGGTCAGCGCCTCGGGGAAGCGCCGGGCGAGGTCGTCGCCCTCGACATGGGCGACCCTCACCGGCACCCCGAGCCGGTCCGCCAGCTCACGGACGGCGTCGGCCAGTCCGGCGGGGTTGAGGCCGCCCGCGTTGGCGACGATCTTCACGCCGCGCTCGTGAGCAAGACCGAGAGTGTCCTCGAGCTGCTTGAGGAACGTCTTGGCGTACCCGAGCCGGGGGTCCTTGAGCCGGTCGCGCCCGAGGATGAGCATGGTCAGCTCGGCGAGGTAGTCCCCGGTGAGGATGTCGAGCGGTCCGCCGGTCAGCATCTCGCGCACGGCGTCGAACCGGTCCCCGTAGAAACCGGAGGCGTTCCCGATGCGCAGCGCCTTCGGGTGCGCGGCCACCGGGCGGGGCACGCCGACGACGTCGGGTGCACCGGTGGGAGCGGACGTGGCACCGTCCCCCGTGCCGGTCACGCGTCGCCTCCCCTGGCCGCACGGCCCTTCCCCGGCGGCCCCGCGAAGGCCTGGGCGATGTCCAGCCAGCGGTCCGCGTCCGCACCGTCCGCCCGCAGGGACAGGTCGGCGCGGTGGGCCCGCTGGGTGACCAGCAGGCAGAGGTCCAGCGCGGGACCGGTCACGGACTGCACCGCGTCCTCGGGGCCGTACGTCCACAACTGCCCGTCCGGACCCGTCAGTTCCACCCGGAAGGGCTCCGCGGGTGGCGTCAGGCCGTGCACACCGAACGCGAAGTCCCGGGTCCGCACCCCGAGCCAGGCCACATGTGCGAGCCGCGCCGTCGGCGGGCGTACGACCCCGAGTGCGTCCGAGACGTCCTGGCCGTGCGCCCAGGTCTCCATCAGTCGGGCGGTCGCCATCGACGCGGCGCTCATCGGCGGCCCGTACCAGGGGAAACGGCTCCCCGCCGGGGCCTCGCGCAGAGCCTGCTGGAGCCGTTCGCGGCCCTGACGCCAGCGGGCCAGCAGCGCGGCCGGCGGCAGCGCGGCGCCCGCTTCCGCGCCCTCGTCGACGAAGGAGTCCGGCGCGACGAGCGCCTTCTCGACCTCGGCGGCGAAGCCCTCCGGGTCGGTGACCGCGATCAACGCGGCCCGGTCCGTCCAGGCGAGATGGGCGATCTGGTGGGCGACGCTCCAGCCCGCCGCGGGCGTCGGGGACGCCCACTGCCCGGGACTCAGCTCGCCGACCAGCTGGTCGAGTTCGTCGCTTTCGCTGCGCAAGTCGTCGAGTACGACGGCCGGATCGGACACGATGCGCTCCCTCGGGGGCACTGCGTTGGGCACGGGGCCTCCTGCCGAAGACCAGGGGACGTGTGCCCCGGAGCATGGCAGCGCATCGAGAAACAAGCAAGCATGCTTGCTTTGGTTTTTACGGCTTTCCGGCCACCTGTGTCCGCACGGCACCCATGCTCGCCGCGATGACCAGCACGATCGCCAAACCCTCGGCCGGCGAAAGGGCTTGATGCAGCACGAGGAATCCGGCCGTCGCCGCGACCGCCGGCTCCAGGCTCATCAGCACCGCGAACGTCGCCGCGGGCAGCCTGCGCAGCGCCAGCAGCTCCAGCGTGTACGGCAGCACCGACGACATCAGCGCGACGGCGAGCCCGAGCCCGAGCGTGCTCGGCACCAGCAGCGCGGCCCCGGCCTCCCAGATGCCCAGCGGCAGGGACAGCAACGCGCCGGCGCCCATCGCCAGCGCCAGCCCGTCGGCCTGCGGGAACCGCCGCCCGGTGCGGGCGCTGAACACGATGTACGCCGCCCACATCCCGCCCGCGGCCAGCGCGAACAGCGCGCCCACCGGGTCGAGCCGGTCGAAGCCGCCGCCGCTGAGCAGGACCACTCCGGCGAGCGCGAGCGCGGCCCACAGCAGGTTCACCAGCCGCCGCGAGACGATCACCGACAGGGCGAGCGGGCCGAGGACCTCCAGGGTGACGGCCGCGCCCAGGGGGATGCGGTCGACGGCCTGGTAGAAGAGCACGTTCATGGCGGCCATGGCGACGCCGAAGGTGACGACCGTGCCCCAGTCGTCGCGCGAGTGCCCGCGCAGCCGGGGGCGGCAGACGGCGAGCAGGACGAGCGCGGCGAGTACGAGCCGCAGCGTGACGACACCGAGGGCGCCGGCCCGGGGCATCAGCAGGACGGCGATGGCCGCACCGAACTGCACGGACAGCGCCCCGGCAACCACAAGCGCCACGGGCCCGAGCGAACGCCGGGCAGGGCCGGCGCCCTCCTGGCCGCCCAGCGCACCGGCGGCCTCGGGCAAGGCGACGGACGCCCCAGCGACCTCGGACACCTGCCCGTTGCTCACCGCAAACTCCTCGCTGCACGTCTCCCTGCTCACGCTCCTACGCTACGGACCAGCACGCCACCCGTGAAATGCCGTTCTCTCTGCGGTTATGCTCTACGCGTATGAGCATCGAGCTGCGTCACCTGCGTTGCTTTCTCGCCATCGCCGAGGAGTCCAGCGTCACCAGGGCCGCGGCCCGGCTGAACCTCACCCAGCCCAGCGTCTCCCGCGCACTCGCCGCCCTGGAGAAGCAGCTGGGCACCCGCCTCGTGGACCGCTCCACACACCATCTGGAACTGACCGCCGACGGCCGGGCGTTCCGTGACAAGGCGTCCGCGGCCGTCGCCGCCTTCGACGAGGCACTCGACACGGGGCGGCTGCGCCGCCGGCCGCTGCGGCTCGGTCACGCGTGGTCCGCCCTCGGGCCGTACACCACGCCGCTGCTTCGCCGGTGGGAACGCGAGCACCCGGACACCCCGCTGGAACTCCTGCGCATCGACGACCGCACGGCCGGGCTCACCCGTGGCGAGGTCGACGCGGCCGTGCTGCGCGGCGCGGTCGACACGCCCGGCCTGGTCACCGAGCTGCTGTTCACCGAGCCCCGTGTCGCGGCGGTGACCGCCGACGGAACCCTCGCGGCCCGCGCTTCGCTCACCCTCGCCGACCTGGCGGCCGAGCCCGTCGTGCTGAACACCGTCTCCGGGATGACGACCCCGGATCTCTGGCCGGCCGGCGCCCGTCCCACCACCACGCTCACCGTCAGCAACACCGACGACTGGCTCACCGCGATCGCCGCGGGCCGGGGCGTGGGCGTCTCCGCGGCCTCCACCGCCGAGATGCACGCCAATCCGGGCGTCGCCTACCGCCCGCTGACGGACACCCCACCGGTCCCGGTCCTCCTCGTTCGGCGAACGAAGGCCCCGCACCCGGCGATCCCCGCCCTGGTGGCCCTCGCCCGTGAGGTCGCCGCCTGACGCCGCCCGGCCGCGGCGCCCGGCGAGGTCGCCGGTCGTACGCCCCTCGGTGACCATGGAGTCCAGAGAGCTCATCGGCAGGAGATGCCCATGGTGCACACCGACGTACTGGTCGTGGGGGCGGGCCCGGTCGGGCTGACGGCAGCCGTGGAGCTGCGGCGGCGCGGTGTCGACTGCCGCATCGTCGACCGGCTCCCGTCCCGGCTGCCGTTCGCGAAGGCGGTGGGCATCCAGCCCCGGACCCTGGAGATCTGGGATCGGATGGGCCTGGCACGTGCGGCCCTGGACGCCGCGGTGCCGATGCGGGGGCAGCTGCTCTACGTCAACGGCACCGAGCGGATGCGCATCGACCTCGAACTCCCGCCCGAGGTCCCGTACGGCTTCGCCGTGCTCCCGCAGTACGAGACCGAGCGGCTCCTCGATGACCACCTCGCCCGTTGGGACACCCGGATCGAGCGAGGCACCGAGCTGGTGTCGTTCGAGCAGGACGCCGACGGGGTCACGAGCCGGCTCACGACGTCCACGGGCGACGAGCAGGAGCTCCGGTCCCGCTACCTGATCGGCTGCGACGGGGCGCACAGCGTCGTCCGCAGGACCCTTGGCCTCGCTTTCGAGGGCAGCGCGTTCCCGGAGGAGTACATGCTGGGGGACGTCGAGGTGGACTGGAGCCTGCCGCCTGGCTACAGCGTGCGCTCCCTGCACCGGAGCGACGGAAAGACCGACGACATCCTGGTCTGCATCCCTCTCCCCGGACGTTCCCGCTACCGCATGTCCATGCCAGTTCCGCCCGAGCTCTCCACCCAGGGGCAGCGGGGCGGCGGCGAGATCGCCCACGGACTGGAGGGCGGCCGCGCACCGGGGCTCGCGCACATCCAGGCGGTCCTCGACCGGCTCTCGCCTCAGCCGACCACCGCCTCGGCCATGCGCTGGTCCTCCGTCTTCCGCATCAGCCACCGGCTGGTGGACCGCTATGCGGACGACCGGGTCTTCGTCGCCGGGGACGCCGCACACATCCACCCGCCGACGGGTGCGCAGGGCATGAACACCGGTATCCAGGACGCGTACAACCTGGCCTGGAAGCTCACGCTCGCACTCGCGGGCACGGCGAACCCGGGGCTGCTGGACAGCTACGACGCCGAGCGCCGGCCCGTGGGCGAAGAGGTGGTGGGCCGCACGGTCCGGCACGCGGTCGAAGGCATCCAGACCGACCCCGAGGATCCGGCGACCCTCATGATGCGGGAGGCCCAACTGCTCGTCGCCTACCCCGACAGCCCGATCGTGGGGCCGGACAGCCCGGTGGCGGACGGTGTCCGGTCCGGCGACCGGGCTCCGGACTGCGGCGGCCTGGTCGGCGACATCGCCACGTTCCCGATGCGCCTGTACGACCTGCTCCGCGACCGCGACCATGTGCTGCTGCTGTACGCGGACGACGAGGAGGCGGCGGCGGGGTTCGGCGAACTGGCCGCCTCCGCACGGCAGCTGGCGCACGGACGTATGGACGCCTGTGCCGTGCTCGCCGCCGATGTGCCGGCCGGCGGCGATCCGGGGCTGCCCGTCGTCCACGACAGCCGCGGCGAGTTCCGCCGCGGGTACCACGCCCAGGGGTCGACGGCGTTCCTGATCCGGCCCGACGGCTACGTGGGCGTGCGGCAGTCCCCGGCGGCGCGCCCGGAGTTGGCCGCACACCTCGCGGGCGTGTTCCGTACCTGACCGCCGCAGCGGTCAGGCATACGGCACGACCGCGCCGTCCCCACCGACCGCACCGACCGCACCGACCGCACCGACCGCACCGACCGCACCGAGAGCCCGGTCGGTCCCCCGCGTGCGACAGACGCGCACCGGGCGAGCCCCGCCCTCATGGCCCTGGTCCGCGCGCTCCCGGCGGGGCCGACGTCGCCCGGCCCCGCCGGGAGCGTCGGTAGCCTTGGCCGATGAGGCAGCCCCGGCTCATCGCCACCGATCTGGACGGCACGCTCCTGCGCAGGGACGGCACTTTTTCCCGGCGCACACTGCGCGCCCTGCGCACCGCCACCGACGCCGGCGCGGACGTCGTTTTCGTGACCGCCCGGCCGCCCCGGTTCGTCGACCTTCTGACCGCCGCCACGACCGGGCTCGTCGGGACGGCGGTGTGCAGCAATGGCGCGCTGGTGTACGACCTCGCGACCCGCACCGTCACCGCGTCCCGTGCTCTGCCCCTCACCGTTGCCCGCGAGGTGGCCGTCGCGATCTCGGCCGCCGCCCCCGGGCTGGGTTTCGCCGTGGAGACGGGTCACCGGGTCCTGTACGAGCCGGCCTACGGGCTGCGTTTTCCCGGGGTCCCCGAGGCCGAGGTCGCCGTCTCGTCGCTCGCGGACCTGTGGCTGGTGGATGTACCCATCGTGCAACTGCTCGCCTGGTCGACACAGTTCGACGCGGACGGGCTGCTGGCGATCGCGGAGGATTCCGCGGGCGGCGCGGCACAGTTCACCCACTCCGGCGGTCGCGGCCTGCTGGAGATCAGTGCACCGGGCGTCACCAAGGCGGACACGCTCTCGGCGCTGTGCGGCGAGAGCGGCATCAGCGCCGACGAAGTCGTCGCCTTCGGCGACATGCCCAACGACCTGGCGATCCTGCGCTGGGCGGGCACCGGATACGCGATGGGCAACGCCCATCCGGCCGTGCTCTCGTCCGTACCCCTGCACACGGGGACCAACGAGGAGGACGGTGTGGCCGAGGTCCTCGAACGCCTCTACGGCCGGGGGTGAGCGGGCCCGGGGTTCAGCGCGCAGGGGCGAACGCACGGTCGCGGTGCCCGGCCGAAGCCAGGCACGGCAAACGCCCTACGTCCCCGAGGGAGATCAAGACCGTTTCGCTGTAGGGCCGTCCATGAGCCACGGTGTCAACTGTCGCCGGGTGTCGGCGTGTCGCGCTGGACCCAGGTGCCGCAGGCGGTGATCACGGAGCCCGTGCGGTCGCACGTGATGGTGTGCACGGTCCCGGCCGTGGTGATCACGTCGACGACGATGTCACTGCCCGGACCGGTAGGGCCGACGTCGATGGAGACCCCGCAGGCGCCCACAGGTACAGCTCCTCCCTCATCGGAGAGGTCGTCCCAGTTGATGGTCCCGAGGGGACTGGTCTCGTCTCCGACGTAGGCGATTCCACCGCTGGTCGCTGCGTAGAAAGCCCCGCCGCCGGCGGCTTCCTGGCGAACGGTGTCGATTTCGAAGCACCCGTCTCCTGCGGGCGGCCGAGGCTTGTCCTTGTCCCTGTCCTCGGTGTCCCACGGAAAGTCGAGGTCGAGGTCCGCCGAGCGCGGGGAATCCTGGCCGGTGGACACGACAGTCGACGCGGGCTCCGTATTCAGGCCCTGCGCCGCCGCCGGTACGGCACCCAGCGCGCCTACCAGCGCGACGGCGGCCAGCGAAGTGGCGCCACCGGCTGCCGGCCACCTGGCCCGCCACGAACGCCGCGACAGCGATACGGCCCTGGTTCGAGAACGCATTTGACACTCCTCGTCGATTCGGCCCCCGGAAATTCCTCGGGGAAACCCATCCAGTCTTTGTGACAGATCGACAATTTCCACTCGACCCACCACAGTCCCCAAAAGTGATCATTCGGTCAGCTCAATAATCACCAACGGCTTCAGCCGACGCCGCTCCTCAGGGGTGGTCCTGCTGCGGGATCAAGCGCCGGATACCGGCAGGCCGTCCAGCCCTTCCGCGAGCACCTCGGCCAGATGCCGCGCCCTGCGGCCCGCCAGCTGGTCCAGCTGGGTGCGGCACGAGAAACCGTCCGCCAGCAGCTCGGCATCGGCGGGAGCCGCCCGTACCGCGGGCAGCAGCTCGTCCTCCGCGCACGCCACCGACACCTCCCAGTGGCCCGCCTCGAAGCCGAAGTTGCCGGCCAGACCACAGCAGCCGCCGCTCAACCCGCCTACGAGTCCCGCCCGTTCCCGTAGCCGACGCTCCGCCGCATCACCCAGGACAGCGTGCTGGTGGCAGTGGGTCTGGCCGGCCACCTCCCGGCCGATGTGCGGCGGGGCCCAGTCGGGGGCACACTCCTCCAGCGCCTGCGCGAAGGTCCGCACGGTGGAGGCCAGCCGGGCAGCCCGCGGATCGTCGAACAGCAGCTCCGGCAGGTCCGTTTTCAGGGCGGCCGCGCAGCTCGGCTCCAGAACCACCACCGGCACGCGCATCTCCAGCAGCGGCTCCATCGCGTCGAGCGTGCGGCGCATGACCCTGCGGGCCCGGTCCAGCTGACCCGTCGAGACATACGTCAGCCCGCAGCAGACCCGGCCCGACGGCAGCGCGACATCGATGCCCGCCGCCTCCATGACCCGGACCGCGGCCCGCCCCACGTACGGTGAGAAGTGGTCGGTGAACGTGTCCGGCCACAGCACCGCCGTACGGCCCCGGACGAACACCTGCGTCCGGTCGCTCATGTGCCCGCGCAGCCAGCGCCGGAACGTCGTCGGCGCCAGCCGCGGCAGTTCACGCTCGGGTGCGATGCCGCCGAGCCGCTTGGCGAGCGAGGCCGCCGGCCGGACGGCGGCCAGCGCGTTGACGGCCCGGGCGAAGGGCGCCGCCATCCGCAGCCACTGCGGCAGACCGCCCATCGCGTAGTGCGCGGCGGGGCGGCGGCGGCCCGCGTAGTGGTGGTGCAGGAACTCCGCCTTGTACGTGGCCATGTCGACGCCCACCGGGCAGTCGCTGCGGCACCCCTTGCACGACAGGCACAGGTCGAGCGCGTCCCGCACCTCCGTCGAGCGCCACCCGTCCGTGACGATCTCGCCCGCGAGCATCTCGTGCAGCAGCCGCGCCCGGCCACGGGTGGAGTGCTGCTCCTCGCCGGTGGCCCGGTACGAGGGGCACATCACCCCGCCACCCGAAGCCGCCGTGTCGGTACGGCATTTGGCGACTCCGACACAGCGCCGCACCGCGCCCGCGAAGTCCCCGCCGTCGTGCGGGTAGCCGAAGGCGACGTCCACCGGCAGCTTGGGCAGCACCTCGAAGCGGAGGTTGGCGTCGAGCGGATCGGGGCGGACCAGTATGCCCGGGTTCATGATGCCCGCCGGATCCCACAGGTCCTTGAACCGGCCGAACAGCGCCACCAGTTCGTCGCCGTACATCCTCGGCAGCAGCTCGGCGCGGGCCTGTCCGTCGCCGTGCTCGCCCGACAGCGAGCCGCCATGGGCGACGACGAGTCCGGCGGCCTGCTCGGAGAACGCACGGAACCGCGCGATGCCCTCACGGCTCAACAGGTCGAAGTCGATACGGACATGGATGCAGCCGTCGCCGAAGTGCCCGTACGGCGTGCCGCGCAGACCGTGCTCGGCCAGCAGCGCCCGGAAATCGCGCAGATAGGGACCCAGCCGTGCGGGCGGTACGGCGCAGTCCTCCCAGCCCGGCAAAGCCTGGCCGTCGCCGGGCGAGCGCGGCGAGGTGGGGGTCCCCCCGGCCGAAGGCCGGGGGAGGGTCGCGGTGCCGGCCGCGTCCTCCCGTACACGCCACAGCGCGCGCATCCCGGCCGGCTCGTCGACGACCGTTCCTTCGAGCGCGTCGGCCGCCCGCACGATCGCGGCCGCGCGCGCCCGCGCCTCGGCGGCCGTTTCGCCGCCCGTCTCGACGAACAGCCAGGCCCGGCCGCGCGGCAGCCCGTGCGGGGCGGGGACCAGATCGTCGGCCATGCCCTCGACGGTCAGCGGGCGGTGGGCGAGCAGGCCGGGGGCGGCTTCGGCGGCGGCGCTCTCGTCCGGGTAGCCGAGCACCGCGAGCGCCCGCGCGGCCGGGGCGTCCACCAGGGCCACGGTCGCCTCGGTGATCACGCCCAGCGTGCCTTCGCTGCCGCAGAAGGCGCGGGCGAGGTCCACGCCGTTCTCGGGGAGCAGCGCGTCGATCGCGTAGCCGGAGATACGGCGCGGCAGGCCGGCCGGGTAGCCGGTGCGCAGCAGGGCAAGGTGGGCACCGACGAGCTCGCGCAGCCCGGGCGGGGCGCTGCCGGGCTGCCAGCCCTGTCCGAGACGCAGGACACCGCCCGAGGAACCGACGACCGACAGACGGCGAATGTTGTCCGCTGTCGTCCCCCAGGCGACCGAGTGCGCCCCGCACGCGTTGTTGCCGATCATGCCGCCCAGCGTGCAGCGACTGTGCGTCGACGGGTCGGGGCCGAAGACCAGCCCGCTCGGCGCGGCGGCGGCCTGCAGCCTGTCCAGGACGACGCCCGGCTGCACGACCGCCGTGCGCGTGGCCGGGTCGATTCCCGTGATCGCGTTCATATGGCGGGTGAAATCCAGTACGACCCCGATACCGGTGGCCTGCCCGGCGATCGACGTGCCGCCACCGCGCGGCACGACGGGCACTCCGTGCTCCCGGCACACCTCCAGGGCGGCGGCGACGTCCTCGGCGTCGCGCGGCGCCACGACACCGACCGGGACGCGGCGGTAGTTGGACGCGTCCATGGTGGCCAGGGCCCTGGCGGTCGCGCCGAAGTCGACATCGCCGCGTACGGCGCGCGCGAGGGCACGGCCGAGTTCGCCGGTATCCCCGTGACGACCGGTGCTTCCGCGGTGACCGGCCTTCCCGTGGTGACCGGTGCTCGTGGGGCGACCGGGGCTCCTGTGGTGATCAGCCATGTACCTCAGCATGAACCCTGTGCCTGATGTCACACAGGAAGGAACCGGGCCACTTGCACACGTTGTCCCCGGACCGGTCGCAAGAATGCCCCAAGGCTGCCCAAGGTGACTGCCAACTCTCCTATAGTGACCACAACTTGATCAGGAAGCAGCGGCTCCAGTTGCGCCCACCGCATCCCGGAAGGCACCACTCGATGACCGGCACCCACGAGAAGCGATGACCTCCGCCACCCGGGCGACCCCCTCGGCGCACCCCCGCGCCGGCTGTGGCGGCCGCGGTCCCGCACTCGCCCCCGCGCCCGACCCCGCACTCGCCGGGGCACCCGCCGACGCCTTGAAGATCGCCGTCGTCGGCGGCTTCGGCGCCGGCAAGACCACGATGGTCCGCTCCCTCAGCGAGATACGCACCCTGCACACGGAAGAGACGATCAGCGGGGAGTGCCTGGCACTCGACGGCACGCCCCGTGCCCGCGACAAGGCGACGACCACCGTCGGGCTCGACTTCGGCCGGATCACGATCGACGACCACAACGTCCTGTATCTGTTCGGCACACCCGGACAGGAGCGCTTCCGGTTCCTGTGGGACCGCCTCCTCGACGGCACACCCGGCGCGGTCGTCCTCGTCGACACCCGCGCGCTCGCCGACTCCTGGTACGCCGTCGACCGCCTCAAGCGCCACGGCACGCCCTTCATCGTCGCCGTCAACGACTTCGGCGGCCCGTTCCACTCCGAGGAGTACATCCGTGAGGCGCTCGCGCTGCCGCCCGATGTGCCCCTCGTGGAGTTCGACGCGCGGGACCACTCCTCGAGCAAGTTCGTGCTGATCGCGCTGGTGGAGCATCTGCACGCGCGGACCGGCCCCCCGTCGTGACCCACGCCACCTGACCAGCGGGTAAAGGCAGTGGATCCCGTCTCATCCGCCGGACCGCACATGTGCGGGGCCGCCGGACCCGTTACGCTCCCGAACGTGGCTGAGATCCAGATTCCCGCTGACATCAAGCCCGCCGACGGCCGTTTCGGCGCGGGCCCCTCCAAGGTGCGTACGGAGGCGCTGGACGCCCTGGCCGCCACCGGCACCTCATTCCTCGGTACCTCCCACCGCCAGGCTCCGGTCAAGAACCTGGTCGGCGAGGTACGCGACGGCGTGCGCAGCCTCTTCTCCCTCCCCGAGGGCTACGAGGTGATCCTGGGCAACGGCGGGTCCACCGCCTTCTGGGACATCGCGACGCACGGTCTGATCGAGAACAAGTCGCAGCACCTGTCGTTCGGTGAGTTCTCCTCCAAGTTCGCCAAGGCCGCCAAGCTGGCACCGTGGCTGGCCGAGCCGACCGTGATCTCCTCCGAGCCCGGCACGCACCCGGAGCCCGAGGCCGAGGAGGGTGTCGACGTCTACGGCTTCACCCACAACGAGACCTCGACCGGTGTCGCGGCCCCGATCAAGCGCGTCCCCGGCGCGGACGAGGGCGCCCTCGTCCTGGTGGACGCCACCTCCGGGGCGGGCGGCCTGCCGGTCGACATCGCCGAGACGGACGTCTACTACTTCGCCCCGCAGAAGTCCTTCGCCTCCGACGGCGGCCTGTGGATCGGCGTCTTCTCCCCCGCCGCCCTGGAGCGCGCGGCCCGCGTCCACGCGTCCGGGCGCCATGTCCCGGAGTTCTTCAGCCTTCCGACGGCGATCGACAACTCGCTGAAGAACCAGACGTACAACACCCCCGCGCTGGCGACCCTCTTCCTGCTCAACGAGCAGCTGAAGTGGATCAACGGCCAGGGCGGCCTGGACTGGTCGGTCCGCCGCACGGCCACTTCCTCCCGCACCCTGTACGGCTGGGCGGAGGAGTCCAAGTACGCGACCCCGTTCGTGTCCGACCCGGCCAAGCGCTCGCAGGTCATCGGCACGATCGACTTCGCCGACGAGATCGACGCGGCGGCCGTCGCCAAGACCCTGCGCGCCAACGGCATCGTCGACACCGAGCCGTACCGGAAGCTGGGCCGCAACCAGCTGCGCGTGGCGATGTTCCCGGCGATCGAGCCGGCGGACGTCGAGGCGCTGACGGCGTGCATCGACTACGTGATCGAGAAGCTCTGACACCAGGCTCCACAAGCCTTCACAAGGGCCCGGGACGCGACCGCCGGTCAGCGTCCCGGGCCCTTGATCGCTCAGTGGTGTGACGATCCGCCTACCGGACGTCGGACGGTCCCGCGCCCTAAGATGATGAGGAGGCCCGCATGTCTGCCGCAGCAGCCGAGCACCCCTGTGACGGCGAGCCACGGACGTTGCTCAAAGAGGCTGACCGCCTCATGGAGCAGCTTCCCGGTCACCGCGTCGAGATCATCGGAAGCGTCATCACCGTGGCCCCACCCCGGACGGCAGTCACGCCGTCGTGCTGACGAAGCGGAACAAGGTCACCGCATACGCTCAGGCTCAGATCCCGGCCTATGTGATCGTCGACCGCAAACACACCCGCGTCCGCGTCCTGACCGACCCCCTCACCGACGAGTACGACAGCCACGAGGTGTACGCCCCCGGCCGGCAGGCCGCTCTCCCCGACTCGATCGGCGCCGAGGTCAAGCTCGATGTCGCCGATCTGCTGAAGGCCGCGGAACACCAGGCCTGACCACCCGGCTCACGGGGTCAGCGGCTCAGCCGCTGGAACCTCCGCACCGCCAGCGGCAGGAACACCGCCGTGATCGCCAGCGGCCACACCACCGCCATCAGCAGTGCGTGCTCCTGGATCCAGCTGCCGTCGCTCGCCACCGGGTTGCCGAACAGTTCGCGGGCCGCCGCGGCCGTCGAGGAGATCGGGTTCCAGGCGGCGACCGTACCCAGCCAGTCCGGCATCGTCGACGGCGGTACGAAGACGCTGGAGATCATCGTGAGCGGGAACGCCACCGCGTACAGGCCGCCGGCCGCCTCCGTCGTCGGCACCAGGAGGCCGAGCAGGATGCCCACCCAGATCAGGCAGAACCGCAGGAGCAGCAGCAGCGCGAAGGCGCCCAGCGCCGCGAGCGGGCCGGAGTCGGAGCGCCAGCCCATGGCAAAGGCCGTCGCCGCCAGGATGGTCAGCTCGGCGCAGGCCACGATCAGATCGTTGACGCCGCGTCCGGTGACCACCGCGGAGGGGGCCATCGGCATGGAGCGGAAGCGGTCGATGACGCCCTTGGAGGTGTCGGTCACCACCGCGATCGCCGTGTTCATGAAGCCGAACGCCATGGTCATCGCGAACATGCCGGGCATCAGGAAGTCCCGGACGCTGCCGCCGTCGGGCGCCTTCATCGCGCCGCCGAAGACGTATCCGTACAGCAGCACCGAGATGATCGGGAAGCCGAGCTGCCAGGCGATCAGGATGGGCTGGCGCTGGTAGTACGTCAGCCCGCGCCGCACCACGTTCCAGCAGTCGGCCACCGCCCAGTACGCCCGCCCCCGCGAGTCGCTCACGGTCAGGTCCACCAGGTCCACGCCGCTCATGCCGCCTCCTCCGTGCCGTCCGCACCGTGTCCGGTCAGGCGCAGGAACACATCGTCCAGACTCGGCCTGCGCAACCCGATGTCCTCGACCGCGATCCTCTCCTCCTGCAGCGTGCGCGCCACCTCGGTCAGCGCCGCGACCCGGTCCGTGACCGGGGCGTGCACCCGGCGGGCGGCCTCGTCCGTCGCCGGTTCGGTGTCGGCGACGCGGGCGAGCGTCTTGGCGACCGCCGGAAGGTCCGCCGCCTCGCGCGCGACCACCTCGATCCGGTCGCCGCCCACCCGGTTCTTCAGCCCGTCCGGGGTGTCGTCGGCGATCGCCCGTCCCCGGTCGATGACGGTGATGCGCGAGGCGAGCCGGTCCGCCTCCTCCAGGTACTGCGTGGTGAGCAGCACGGTCGTGCCGCCAGCCACCAGGGCCCGTACGGCTTCCCACACCTCACCGCGCGAGCGCGGGTCGAGCCCGGTCGTCGGCTCGTCGAGGAACAGCACGTCCGGCGCGAGGATCATCGACGCGGCGAGGTCCAGCCGGCGGCGCATTCCGCCGCTGTACTTGCCGACGCCCTTGTCCGCGGCCTCCACCAGGTCGAACTGCTCCAGCAGCTCCTCCGCCCGGCGCGCGGCCCGCTTTCCGCCCAGGTGGAAGAGGCGGCCGAACATCTCCAGGTTCTGACGCCCCGTCAAGATCTCGTCCACCGCGGCGTACTGCCCGGTGAGCCCGATCCGCGCACGCACCCGGCGCGGGTCGCGGGCCACGTCGAGGCCGGCCACCCGTGCCCGGCCGCTGTCGAACCGCAGCAGCGTCGCGAGGACACGGACCGCGGTGGTCTTGCCGGCACCGTTCGGCCCGAGCAGTCCGTGCACCGTACCCGCGCGTACAACGAGGTCGAAGCCCTTGAGCGCGGCCTTGTCCCCGTATCGCTTCTCGATTCCCTCCGCCATGACGGCGTGTTCGTCCACAGCCCCTCCAAGACACATTCATGGCACCAAAGCCAGCACCAACTGAGTACAGCGTACCCATATAAGAGTACAGCGTACTCAGTTTCTTTCCACGGGATTAGGGTGAACCCATGACGACGACCGAAACGAGCGGCAGCGGCGACGTCTCGCGCAGCCTCGAACTCCTCTGGGGCTCCGGCGAGCGCCCTTCCCGCGGCCCCAAGCCGGGCCTCACGCTCGACCGGATCGTGACGGCCGCCGTCGAACTCGCCGACACCGAAGGGCTGGACGCCGTCTCGATGCGCCGCCTGTCCACCGAGCTGGGCACCGGCACGATGTCGCTCTACCGGTACGTCCCCGGCAAGGCCGAACTCCTCGACCTGATGCTCGACCGCGTCGCCGGCATCCCGCTGGACAACGAGGAGTACGCACCCGAGAGCGACGACTGGCGAGACGCCGTACGGGCCATGGCACGCGCCCACCTCGGTCTCTACCGGGCGCACCCCTGGCTGCTGAAGGTGAACCAGTCCCGCACCGTCCTCGGCCCCAGCGCCCTACGCGGCCTGGAGTCGGCGCTGGAGGGCCTGCGGGGCATGGGGCTGCGCGACCCCGAGCTCATCTCCGTGATCATCTCCGTGCAGAGCTTCGTGTCGGGGATCGCGCGGATGGAACACGAGACCAACGAGGCCGCGCAGCAGACCGGCCAGAGCAACGAGGACTTCTGGAAGAGCCAGGAGCCGTTCCTGGAGCGGGCGATGAAGACCGGCAGATACCCGCGGCTCGCGGCGCTGTCCGAGGACGCGTTCGCACCGGACTTCGACCACTTCGGCTTCGGCCTCGCCCGGCTGGTCGACGGCTTCGAGGTGCTGGTACGCGAGCGCGGACCGGCCGGCACCTAGCGGCCGGGGGCGGTCCGGGCGCAGACCAGCCCGCCGCCGCCGGTGTCCATGCCGCCGCGCGGCTTGGCGGCGGCGAACGGGGGCGTGTCCTGCCGGCAGGTGGCTCCGGGCTCGGGCAGCACACCGTCGACGAGGTAGCGGCTCTCGTGATCGCCCGCACAGCGGCTCGGGTTGAGCAGCACGGCGTGCCCGTAACCCTGGACGGTGAGCAACCGGGCGTCTGCCAGCAGGAGGGTCATGGCCTGGGCCCCCTGGTAGGGGGTGGCCGGGTCGTAGGTGGTGTTGACCACGAGAACGGGGTGGGCGGTGGGGCGGTTCCACGGCCCGGTGTAGGAGTCGGCAGCTCTCGCCGGCCAGGTGGCACACGGCTCGGGCGCCCAGGCCGCCAGCCGGCCGACGTCCCCTGCCCGGGCACGGCTGAACTTCTCCAGGACGGTGTAACGCCGCGGGTCACGGGGGTTGGGGCTCTCGGCGCAGCGGGGCTCGGAGACTAGCCCGGGGTGGGGGCCAG
This sequence comes from Streptomyces sp. NPDC002889, assembly GCF_042888425.1. Taxonomy (NCBI): domain Bacteria; kingdom Bacillati; phylum Actinomycetota; class Actinomycetes; order Kitasatosporales; family Streptomycetaceae; genus Streptomyces; species Streptomyces sp. NPDC002889. The sequence continues at coordinate 4,124 of NZ_JBIAPT010000007.1, read as the reverse complement.
CGGCCGCAGGGCGTCGATCAGCAGCTCGACGCCGAACGCGAAGTCCGCCTCGTAGTCGTTCACCGCGAGCATCGGCGCCACCTTCGCCACCGCGGGGAAGCCCGAGCCCGCGAAGTAGGCGATACGGTCCCGCTCCACCGCCGCCTTGGCACGGTCGCCCTTGTCGGGGCCGTCCTTGTCAGGACCCTCCTGGTCATGCCCGTCCTTGTCACGGCCGTCCTTGTCACGGCCGTCCTTGTCACGGCCGGTCGCGGACGGCTGCGCATGGAACTCCCGCAGCAGCGCACCGACCTGGAAGGCGACGAACAGCCGCAGCACATGCACCGCCGTCGCCTCGTCGAAGCCGTGGTCGAGCATCATCGCGAGCATCGTGTCCACCGGCGCGAGTGCCGTCGGGGTGGACAGCTGACGCATCAGGACGAGTTCACCGGCGCGTGGGTGGCGCAGCGCCGCCTGCCGGAAGGCGTACGCGATGGAGCGGATGCCGTCCTCCCAGCCGCCGGTCATCCGACGCGGCATCCGCATGTCCGTGGTGATGAACTCGGTGACGCCGTCGAGGATGTCCGCCTTGCTCTGCACATGGTTGTAGAGCGACATCGCCTGCACCCCGAGGCGGGCCGCGATCCGCCGCATGGACAGTCCGTCGACGCCTTCCTCGTCGATGATCACCAGTGCCGCTCCGACGATCCGCTCGCGACTCAACGGCTCACGGCTTCCGGGAGCTTGGCGTCTGGATCCGTCGGCCATGGGTGGCGACTCCTCTTTGGGGTGACTACGTGCGGTAACGCTTGACGACGTACAGCGTAAGTGCTTCGCTCCGACATGTACTTACGGTGTAAGTGGCGCAACTGCAGTGGACGCAGGGCCAGATGCCCGCATCCATGTCAGCACGGCCGCCATCCTCTCCCAGCCCGGCCCGGTGCCGGGTTTCCCCCTGTGAGCAGGAGGCACAGATGTCTGTGCGTACCATCCCCCATGCCCAGCGACGTTCGTCCGTCGTCATTCACCACCTCGACTGCGCACCCATGCGCCCCCTCGGCGGTGTCCCCCTCGTCTCTCACTGCCTGCTGGTGGCGACCGGCAGCGGGCTCGTCCTCGTCGACACCGGTCTGGGCGCCGCGGACGTCTCGGACCCACGGCGGCTCGGGGCGCGGTTCCGCCACACGATGCGGCCCGTGCTCGATCTGTCCCGTACGGCGGTCCATCAGATAAGGGCCCTTGGGTACGACCCCTACGACGTGACCGACATCGTCGTCACCCATCTCGACCTGGATCACGCCGGCGGCCTCGCCGACTTCCCCCAGGCCAGGGTGCATGTCACCGCCGACGAATACCGCTCGGCCATGCGCCGTGACACCCGGCTCGAAGCGAACCGCTACCGCCCCGCCCTATGGGCGCACGGCGTGGACTGGGTCGTCCACAGCACCGCCGACTCCCACTGGATGGGGTTCCCGGCTTCGCGGGTGCTGCGCGGCCCCGACATCCTGCTGGTGCCGCTGCCCGGCCACACCCGGGGCCACAGCGCCGTCGCCGTCCAGGAGCCCGACCGCTGGCTGCTGCACGCCGGCGACGCGTATTTCTTCCACGGCGAGATGGATCTGCGGCGACCCCGCTGTCCCCGCCCGATGGCCCTCCACCAGCGTCTCGTCGCCGAGGACCACGAGCTGCGGCTGACCCAGCTGGAGCGCCTGCGCGAGCTGCGGCGCGCGCATCCGCGCCTGATCCGTTTCTTCTCGTCGCACGACGCACAGGAGTTCGCGCTGCTGACATCGAGGGACCACTACTAGCCACCCCTCGCTGCTGGATCGAGGGACTGCTCACCCCCTGCGCAGAAGCCGCTTCACTCCCAGGACGAGCGCAGTGCCGCCCACCACGACGAGCAGCCCGTAGGTGACGGCGCCCCGGTCCCCGCCGTCCCCGGCGGCCTCGGCACCGCCCCCGGGCGTCGAACGGTCCCCGCTCCCACCCGTTCCGGAACCCTTGCCGTCCGTCTCCACCTCGACCCGTTGGACGTCGCTCTGCTCCCCCTCCGAGCCGAACATCAGCGCCGTGCCGTCGAGCGCGTAGGTGACCGACTCCGCCTGCTGCTGGATCGGGGCGCGCACCCGACTGTCGGCCCCCGGCCGGCCGTCCTTCCACTCGTACGCGCGGGCACTGAAGTACGAGCGCAGCACCAGCTCCTTGCCGTCCGGCGAGAAGGCGCCGTCGGTCACCCACGGCACCTCCGCGATCCGCCGGAACACATTGGCCCCGGACGCGCTGAGCTTGGCGGGCCCTTCGTACAGCCCGCCCCCGTCCTCGTTCTTCGATGCGATGTAGACCCGCCCGGTGACCGGATGCACCATCAGCGCCTCGGCGTTGCGCGCCCCGTCGGCGTACCGCACGGTGAACTGGGTGGCCCTGACGGTCTGGTCCCGCAACTGCTTCGGCTCAGGGAAGCGGTAGATCCACACGTGGTCCCAGCTGCCGTCGAGGTTGTCGCCGATGTCCCCGACATAGATGCTGCCGTCCCGCCCCACCGAGATCGCCTCCATGTCGCGGGGTTCGCCCACCCCTTGCAGGGTGATGGTCGCGACGGTCTCCCCGGTCCGGGAGTCGATGCCGTAGATCAGCGGCTGGTCCTGGTCGTTGTGCGTCCAGTACACCCCGGGGTGCGCGCGGCTGGCCGCGAGCCCGCTGGATTCGGTGATCCGCGGGTCCTTGATCGTGAAGCCGGGGTCGTCGGCGGCAGCAGCGGGGACGGCGGCGGCGAGCACCAGGGCGGCGGCACCGGCGACGTACGAAAGCGAACGCATGCCCCCAGCCTGCCACCTCGGCCCCCACCGCGGTCGATCGACGGTGATCAGCTCGAGGGGGCCGCGTCCTGGCGCAACGTCCCCAGGTTCCGTGCTCGGAGCCGGCCGGCCGCTCCCCCCACGCCCGGCACGGCGGAACCCGGCCGGTTCTCGTGATCGCCGTGTCCAGCCTCACATCGCAGCGGGGGCAAGGAATCGGCCATGATTGCGCCCATGCGTTTCCTGTTCGTCGGCGACTCCATGACCATCGGCAGCGCCGGCGACTACAGCTGGCGCTACCGGATGTGGCAACACCTGAGCAGCACCTGCCCCCACGAGATCGTCGGCCCGCGCACCGAGCTGTACGACATCGAGGCAGGAGCCGCCGTCTCCACCGCCTACGCCGACCCGGCCTTCCCCGCGCCCGCCCGCCGGCACCTCGCGGGCTGGGGCGAGGGCTGGCTGCACATGGCTCCGCTGATCCGCGAGACGGTCGCGGCCGAACGGGCCGACGTCCTCCTCGTCTCGCTCGGGCTGATAGACCTCGGCTTCTACACGGACAGCGACCAAACGGCAGCGAACGTAAGGGAGTTCATCGGTGAGGCGCGCGCCGCCAACCCACACGTCCGGATGGTGCTGCTCCCGGTCATCCCGAACGTCCGCGCCGAGTCCGACGCCCCCTTCGCCGCCGAGTGCGACCGCTTCAACGTCCTGCTCGCGAAGGCGGTGGCGGACCTGGACACGGCGAGGTCACCGATCCTGCTGGCATCGCGCCCGGCCTCGTACGACATCCACGTCGACACCTACGACGGCACGCACCCGGGCCCGTCGGGCGAGCGGAAACTGGCGGGGGCATTCGCGGACGCGATGCACCAGGCGTGGGGCCTGGGCGGGCCGTACCGGTGGGGTGCCTGAGGGTGGTTACGCCGACGGGGCGGCCGGGGGCGGGAGCAGCCGGGGGCGGGGCCAGCGGGTCCCGCAGCTCTGAGGCCCTGAGGCCCCGGCTCCGGCGGCCCGTGCTCACACTCCCCGTTCCTCAGCCAGGGCCCACTTCACCACCGCCCTCGCCTGAGCCGGGTCCGGGGGTGTGGCGTGGGCCGGTCTCGGGAGTGGCCAGGTCGGTGGGTGTGGCGTGGGGCCGGTCTCGGGAGTGGCCGGGTCCGTGGGTGTGGCGTGGGGCCGGTCTCGGGAGTGGCCGGGTCCGTGGGTGTGGCGTGGGGCCGGTCTCGGGAGTGGCCGGGTCCGTGGGTGTGGTGTGGGGCCGCCCTCCTGGTCTTGATGGTGGCGGCTTCGGGTCGGGTGTCAAGGGCGCTCGGTCGTTCCTCCCTCGCGTCGCCGTTGGCGATTTCG